>JBNAVX010000024.1:0-35471 GCA_049700155.1 Thermodesulfovibrionales bacterium | reverse complement strand
GCCTTATTTTATGCGGGTGGAGTTTATGAATTCAGATTATTTTGGACAGCAATGATCTTCAATAATTCTTAAATACTTAAGTTCACTTTCTTCTTCTTCATCTTCTGTAATGGTCTTCTTTGAAAGTAGTTTGTCAAATAGTTCATGGGAAGATACAGGTTCTCCCTCTGTAAGAATTGAAGAGTCACCACCAAGCAATGTTAAAAATGCCTCTATTTTTGAGCGGGCAATATTTGTAAGTTCAATTTCAGAATCTGATTGTTTTGTTGGAAAAAAGTTGAAAGCATAGATTTTATCAAATTGTGTATCTATTCTATTTACTCTACCAACCCTCTGCATTAACCTTGTAGGATTCCAGGGAATATCATAATTGATTACAATGTTTGACCTGTGAAGATTAACACCTTCAGAAAGGACCTCTGTTGAGATAAGTATTCTATAGTCATCTTTTTTATTTCTTGCCCTCGCGTCAAAATTTTCGATGACTTTATCCTTAATAAATTCAGAGGACTCCCCATGAAACAGCAATGCAATCTCATTAGCAAATGTATCATTTATATTTTTTGTCAAATACTCTGCTGTTTCCTTTGACTCCGTAAATATGATTAACTTTTTGTTCTTTAAAACATTATGGTTCTTCAAGTTATTTAAAAAGGTTTCAAGTTTTGGGTCCCTTTTTATAAACTGCCACATTGATTTTATTTTCTTCAGAATTTCAAGGTCATTATTTAAATCTTTTTCAAAATCAGAGCTGAAATCCTTACTGTCATATTTCACTGCCTTTCCTTCATCTATTAATCTCTGAATCGCTTCATCATCACCTTGTTCCAATAGTTCAAAAATTTTGTTTATGTATCCTTTGCTTATATATACATTCCCATTTTCATATTCTCTAATAAACATCTCATAGGAATGTATAAATCTATCAATGCTTTTTCTAAAGGCATAAAAACTGCTCTCCAGACGCTTTACAAGCAGGACCTTCATAAATCCACCCATATTCCTCTGAGACTGTGCTTCAAAATCTGAAATTCCTTTTTTTAAGTAGAGCAAAGGAGTATAACGGATATACTTAAATTCTTGCGTTATTAACCTAACCGTTTCCATGAAGATTCTATCTTCTTCATTGCTTAGTTGATAATAAAAAGCTTTTGGGTCTTCTACTTCTGGGAATTGAACACTATTTCTTTTTAAATCCTCTGCAAAATATTTTTCAATTTCAGCCCTTGTTCTTCTAACCATTAAATATTTCAAAACTTTGTCACGGATTTCTTTTGCATTACTTCTTGTTGTATCAAGGAACTTATTGTAATCTTTCTGACGGTTGACCTTTTTTAATTTACCCTCAAGTCTTCCAAAGAATTCTTCAAGATCTGGAACTCCGGGAATAGTGCTTTTTCTTGTATTCTGGAAGAGCTTAATCTGAGCAAGGATATCTTTTGGTGAGTTATTGTAAGGGGTAGCGGAGACCAAAATTACCCTTTTCCCGCGACAAATTTCCGCAATATCTTCATAGCTAATTGTTGTCTCTGTCCTGAAGCGGTGTGCTTCATCTATAATAATGTTTTTATACTCTCTCTGTTCTATCGATTCTTTTGCCTCATTAAGGTTACCAATAGAGACAAACTCAGCTGGGATATGAAAATCGGAAAAGACATTTGGCCAGGAACCTGGATTATTTCTATTAAGCAGTGCAGGTGGTGCAATAACAAGTGTTCTTCCATCAAGTTGCCCTGCAAGCATAGCGGCAACATAAGTTTTCCCGAGACCCACCACATCTGAAATAAAAACCCCTCCATACTCTTCTAATATTTTCTTTGCATTTAAAACAGCCTGCTCTTGATATTCAAATCTTTTGAAATCCTGGGGCAAATATCTTATAAAAACCTCATAAGAACCTTAAACCTATCAAGGAGTGTTTTCCCTTTTTCATTGGTAATAAAGGTTAAGTCCAAATCCATATTTTTGTTTCATAATAAGCTAAAAAAATGAAAAATTCAAAGAATTTTGCCCTTAAAAACATTACCAGAACATTACACTTTACACCATTTAGCCCATATTATTCATAAAATCTTTGGCAGATGTGGTATTTGAGCAGAGTTAAATTCTTTCGAAGCAAGAATTTACCTCGAGAATACTGCATCTGCCAGTTACTAATAAAATTTATGAATTAAGTTGGCTAGATTATCGGCAAATCTGTGTAAAATTAGATAGGTTGCAATAAAAATTTCGATAGATTAAAATTTTATAACGGAGGGATTATAAAATGAAAAAGTCTGTTCTTGTCTTGTTTATCATCTTTTCATTTATCAGTATTTCTTATACAGTTGCAGGTAACCTCAAGACTGAAGAATCAAAGAAAGAAGAAGTCAAGGGTGTATTTAGATTAATTCTCTATGGTGGGAGAGATATAAATGACATTGAGAGATTAGCAATTCTTGATATTGAAGGAGACAGATATATATTTGAACCTTTTGCACCAGATTTTGATTACAAAACAAAAGATAGCCTTTCTGGAAAAGAAGCATTTGAAGAGTCATATAAGTTTATCAGCTCACATAATGCCTTTCACCATGCACAGTTGAGCAAGATTCTGGATTTCAGCGGGAATATCATAGGCTTTGAATTAAGACCTTTATACGTCCCTTTTGTATTCGGTGTTAGTGATGTTGTTGAAGTTTACTATTCCTTAAAGGGTGAAAAGGTTAAGGCTTATATCAAAATTATCCCTTCAGTTGAAAGGGCTTTGCCTGAGAGGACCCTTGTATCTCGCTTAAAACCCTGAAAGTGCTGCTTTGGCGAGGTCTACAAGACATTTTGGATATACACCGATAGCAAGTACCATTATAGCTGTTACTCCAAGGGCAACCCCGAGGGTACCTGATTTGGAAGTAGCAACCTCGATCTTTGGCTCTCTCATATACATATACATTACTATTCTCAGATAGAAATATGCAGATATCACACTGAAGACCACAGCAACAAGGACAAGCCATGTGTAACCCGCATTAATAGCGCTCATGAATACATATAATTTACCGATAAAGCCTGCAGTTGGTGGAATCCCGGTGAGTGAAAACATGAATATTAGCATAAGGGCTGCTAAAAATGGATGGGTCTTTGCAAGACCCTCATAGTCTGTAATATTATCACCTTTAAACCCTTCGGTCCTGAGCATAATTACTACCGCAAAAGCACCTATATTCATGAAAGCATATATCATGAGATAGTTCATCATACTGGCAATGCCATCAGTATTAGCTGCAATAATTCCAATGAGGGCGTATCCTGCATGGGCGATTGAAGAATAAGCAAGCATCCTCTTTATATTGGTCTGTGCAAGAGCAACTATATTCCCTATTGCCATTGATAAAATTGAAAGAGGTATAAGCAAGAATGTCCACTCAAACTTTAAAGAGGCAAATGCAATCATAAAGACCCTTCCCAAAACTGCAAAACCAGCAGCCTTTGGTCCAACTGACATGAAGGCAGTTATTGAGGTTGGGGCCCCTTCATATGCATCTGGTGCCCACATGTGGAAAGGGACAGCCGCTATCTTGAAACCAAAGGCAGCAGCAAAAAGTGTCATTGATAAAGATAATGCAGGATTGCCAATGAGACCTTTTTCATTGATGAAAGAGGCTATTCCATTAATAGAAGTCGTTCCTGTTAAACCATATATTAAGGAAATTCCATAAAGGAGAAATGCTGATGAAAATGCCCCAAGAAGAAAATACTTTAATGCAGCTTCATTAGACTTAATATCATATCTTATGAAACCTGCAAGTATATATGTGCTGAGTGCCATAAGCTCAAGTCCGAGATAAAGCACAATAAGGTCTGCTGCGGAAGCCATAATCATCATGCCTAAAGTTGACAAAGCTATAAGGCTATAGTATTCGCCAAAATTAACCCTTTCTATTCCAATATATTTAATAGATATCAAAATTGATAGAATGAAGTTGATAAAGAATATAGCTTTAAAAAATGAGCTATATCCATCTGAAATAAACAAGCCACCAAAAGTTGATCCTGAAGAGCTTAAAAGTGTATATGCTACCACTAATATACCCAGAATGCCCAAACCACCGAGTGCCTCTTTTTTCTTAATAAAAAGGTCTGCTATAAGAAGAATCAGTGCAAGAACAGTCATTAAAATCTCTGGCATTACAGGTCCAAGGTCTGGTAACTGGAGATTCATCTGATTACCTCCATAAAGAGTCTTGCTATATTTGTCTCTTCAGCAATATTCGTCACATTAACCCTCTCAAGAAGATGCTGAACAGAGGGATGCATAAAGTCAAGAAATTGTACAGGATATGCACCTATCCATAAAACAAAGAGTATGAGAGGGGTCAGAGCAACCATCTCTCTCAAATCCATGTCAGGAAGACCTACAACCTTTGGATTTACCCTCATAAAAAATACTTTCTGGTACAAAATAAGCATATAGCCAGCACCAATTATTACTCCTGTTGCTGCAAGAACACCAACAAGCTTGTTAGCTGTAAAACCTCCAAGCAAGGTGAGGAACTCGCCTATAAAACCGTTCGTTCCTGGTAATCCAACTGCTGCAAGGGTAAATACCATGAAGAATGCTGCATAAGTAGGCATGTGTGTTGCAAGACCACCATAGTCTGCAATCTGCCTCGAATGTGTCCTATCATAGATTACTCCAACACACATAAATAGTGCTCCTGTTACAACTCCGTGGTTTATCATCTGTAAAATACCGCCTTCAATCCCCTGACTGTTAAGTGCAAATATACCCATTGTAATAAAGCCCATATGACTTACAGAGCTATATGCAATTAATCTCTTCAAGTCTTTTTGCACCAAGCACACAAGACCAGCATATATGATTGCTATGACAGAGAGTGTAAGCATAGCAGGAACCATTGCCTTTGTAGCCTCTGGGAACAATGGTATAGAAAATCTAAGAAAACCGTATGCACCCATCTTAATAAGAATAGCAGCAAGGATTACACTGCCTGCTGTTGGTGCCTCTGTATGAGCATCAGGGAGCCATGTATGTACAGGAAACATTGGGACTTTAACAGCAAATGCTGCAAAGAATGCCCAGAAGAGCCAGAACTGAATGTTATAGGGATATGTTAAAGATGTTAATTTTAGTATATCAAAAGTCTTTCCAGCATAGAAATAAAGATATAAAATTCCAACGAGCATCAATACACTTCCAACGAGAGTATAGAGAATGAACTTTATCGTTGCATAAATCCTGTTCGGACCACCCCATACCCCAATTATTAGGTACATAGGGATAAGCATCGCCTCCCAAAATATGTAAAAGAGGAAGAAATCAAGTGATGAAAATACACCAGCTATAGCTCCACAGGTAAGAAGAATAGCCATATAGAATTCTTTAACCTTAATCTTAATAGAATTCCAAGATATAAGAATACAGAGAATAGAGGAGACAGTCGTCAGAAGGACCAGAAGTACACTTATGCCGTCTACACCAAGGAAATACTCAATGTTCCATGCAGGGATCCAGCTATGCCTTTCTACAAACTGCATCTTATATGTTGTTTTATCGAACTCTGTAAATAATGGCAAAGAAATAAGAAATGTGGCAACTGCAAAAATAAGGGCTATCCATTTTATAAGAGACTCCCTTGATCTGCTGATAATTGTCAGGACGAGCGCTCCTATAACAGGTAAGAAGATAATAGTAGTTAAAACAGGATAAGGAAGTTTATTCATTATTATCTGTTCCATAATGAGCTCCGCTATAATTCACTTAAAACTAAAAATTCAAAATTAATGAATTCCATAATTTTTGATTTTGCATTTTGCATCTTTAATTTCTCACCTACCATAAAATCAATGCAATCAATATGAGAACTCCGGCTGCCATGATGATCGCATAATGTTGAGCAATACCTGACTGAGCTTTCCTTAATATCATGGCAAACCTTCCGATTGCCTTTGGTACACCATTTACAATTCCTTCAATAATCTTTGCATCAGTGAACCCTTCAATACATCTATTCGCAACCCATATCGTCGGTCTGATAAGAATATGGTGATAAAGCTCATCAAAATAATACTTATTAAAAAGTAATTTATATAAAGGGCTGAATTGTCTTGCAAGTCTAACAGGGATATCTGTTTTCTTTAGATAAAAGATCGTTGCTATCACAAGACCGCTAATAGCTATCGTCGTCGATAAGCCCATGATTCCCCATTCCTGTGCATGGGTTCCATGGAACTCTGGATGCCCAACAACTGGTTTTAAAAATTCGGCAAAGTGTGCACCTCCTCCAAGAATTGTAGGAATTCCAACCCATCCTACTGCAACTGCTCCAGCAGCCAGTATCATAAGAGGTATCGTCATGACAGGAGGGGACTCATGTAGATGATGCTCCTCATGATGTGTTCCACGGAATCTACCATGGAATGTTAGATAAATCATCCTGAAAGAATAAAATGGAGTAAAAAATGCAACACCAGTAAGTAATACCCATACAAATTTTCCTACAGGACTGTGAGAAGCAAAAGCAGACCATATAATCTCATCTTTACTGAAGAATCCTGCGAAACCCGGAATACCTCCAGCACTCAATGCTGCAAGAAGCATTGTAATATAAGTAATAGGCATATACTTTCTGAGTCCGCCCATCCTCTGTACATCATTATGGTGCACAGCATGAATAACACTTCCTGCAGCAAGGAAGAGTAGTGCCTTGAAAAATGCATGTGTATAAAGATGAAAGACTCCTGCAGCATATGCACCAACACCATTAGCTGCAAACATCATTCCAAGATGGCTGAGCGTGGAATAAGCAATTATTCTTTTGATGTCATTCTGTGCAATAGCAATTGTAGCTGCGACAAAAGATGTGATAGCCCCGACTAAAGCTACCACAATCATCGCAACCTCTGAAAGATTGAATATGGGATTGCATCTTGCTACCATGAATACACCTGCAGTAACCATTGTTGCAGCATGGATCAATGCACTGACAGGTGTTGGACCCTCCATAGCATCAGGAAGCCACACATGAAGAGGTATCTGTGCTGATTTACCAACAGCACCACAGAATAGAAGGAGAGCTATTAAAGTTATGAGGCTAACTTCATGCCCCAAAATATTTATAGTCTGACCTACAACATTTTTTACCTCAGAAAATACTGGTGCATAATGAACGCTTCCAAATGTAAGGAATATCATAAATACACCAAGTGCAAAACCAAAGTCTCCAAACCTATTGGTAATAAATGCCTTTTTCCCAGCATCAGCAGCAGACTTCTTTTCATACCAGAAACCTATGAGGAAATATGAACATAGACCAACCCCTTCCCATCCGAGATAAAGTTGAATAAAGTTATTCGACATAACAAGCATGAGCATAAAGAATACAAACAGACTGAGATATGAAAAGAACCTGTAATATCCCTTATCACCATGCATATATCCTATTGAGTAAATGAAAATGAGAGAACCTACGCCTGTTACTACAAATAGCATTACTGCAGTAAGCTGATCTATAAGGAAGCCAACAGATACGCTGAATTTACCAGCAACTATCCATGTATAAAGGTCTTCATTGATTATCTTTCCATTGATAACATCTAATCCTGTTATTATTGAGGCTATAAATGAACATATAATCGCTATACATGATATCCAGTGTGCCTTATCTCTAATCAGACCTCTACCGAAAAGGATATTAATTATGAATGCTGCAAGAGGTAAAAATGGTATGAGTAAATATATCTTCATCTTTTTAACACTTTAAATTTAAACTTTCGATTTTTAACTTTAAACTTTTCATTTTTTTATCCTTTCATCTCATGAACTTCATCAACATGGGCAGTTGCCTTATTCCTGAATAATGCTACGACTATTGCCAATCCTATGGCTGCTTCAGCAGCAGCAACTGCGATAACAAAGAATGCAAGAATCTGTCCTCTCAAATCCTGAAGATAATGGCTCAAAGAGATAAGGTTAATATTAACAGCATTTAGCATAAGCTCAATAGACATAAAGATTATTATTATATTTTTCCTCGAAAGGAAACCAAAAACACCTATTGTAAAGACCACAGTACTGAGTATCATATACCAGCTTAACGGAACCATATCAACTTTTTAGCCTCCTCTTTGCAAGGACTATAGCACCTACAATAGCAACAAGAAGTATGAGAGATGCAATTTCAAAAGGGTATAAAAAATCAGTATATAGTAACTTTCCGAGAGCCTTAATATGAGATTCTTTTTTAATATATTCAATAGTATAAGTGCCTTGTTGACCGAGGACAAAAGACCTTATAGATATAAGAATAACTATGAATATTCCTATTGCAAATGTCAATCCTGTAGGCCATGCACCTATAAATCTGCTGATCCTGAGCTCCTCCTTTATATTTACAAGCAATACAGCAAAAAGGAATAATACAAGAATCCCACCTGCATAAACAATCATCTGTATCAAAGCCATAAATTCAGCATTTAAAAATAGATATAAACTCGCAATATGAAAGAATAGCAGAAGCATCCATAATACACTGTGGACAGGATTCTTCCTTGTTATCACAAGTATTGAAAGTACTACTATTGCAAATGCAAAATATGCAAAGAATAGTTCAGGAAGCATCAGTGCCTACCTCTCCATAATGCCTGGCTTGGAGGGGTTTCAAAATCCTCTGACATGGGCCTCCAGAATCTTTTGAAATACTCCTCTCCTTTTTTCCCTGGCATAAATTTATCCCAGTTTGACAATAATTTCTCCCTTGTCAAATATATATTCTCCTTTTTATAGTCTGAATATTCATAATTCTCTGTTAATACAATAGCTCCATAAGGGCATGCTTCTACACAGAATCCACAGAAAATACACCTCAGTGCATCTATCTCATATCTTGAAACCTTTCCTTTCTCCCTTACAATACTGATACATTGTGAAGGGCAGATTGTAGCACATAGACCACATCCGACACACTTTGGCTTCCCCTCTATATTCTTTGCAAGTGCATGTTGTCCCCTGAACCCCGGAGCGATCTTCCTCCTCTGATCTGGATACTGGATAGTTACTGCATGAGAAAATAATCTTTTAAGAGTAAGGGCAAGACCCTTAATAATCTCAATAAAAAATATCGTCTTAATAATCTTTCTAACAGTATCTTTAGTTATCATAATTTACCTTTTATCTCAAATAAGAATCTTCACCAACCCTGTTACAGTCAGATTTATAAGTGCAACAGGTATAAGAACCTTCCATCCGACTGCCATCAACTGGTCATATCTGTATCTTGGAAGAGTCGCCCTTATCCAGTAATAGAAAAATATGAATGCATATACTTTAATAAGAAACCAGAATATCCCTGGTACATAATTTAAAATTGGTAATACATTGGTGATATACCATGGTATAGTCCAACCACCAAGAAAACAGGCAGTTGCTAAAGAAGCCATAATAAACATCGCTATATACTCACCAAGGAAGAATAATGCAAACCTGAATCCACTATATTCAACAAAATAACCAGCAACGAGTTCACTCTCAGCCTCTGGTAGATCAAAAGGTGTCCTGTTTGTTTCAGCTACAGCAGCAATCGTAAATACAATAAAACCTACAATTTGAGGAATTGCATAAATACCAAATATCGACTGCTGTTGTGCCTTGATAATATCCATAAGGTTCAGTGAACCTGCCATGATCATCACTCCAACAAGGCTTAATCCCATTGCTATTTCATAACTGAGTACTTGCGCTGATGACCTTAACCCTCCAATAAATGCATACTTAGAGTTTGAAGCCCATCCGGAGATAAATATCCCATATACCCCAAGCCCAGCTATTGCAAAAATGAATAACAGCCCTAAGTTTATATTTGCAATTACAAACTTAGATGCAAATGGTATGACAGAAAGGTTTACCATAGCTGCAGCCATAAAGATAACAGGAGCAAGGTAAAAAACAGGCTTATCTGCATTTGCTGGAATGATATCTTCTTTAAAGAAGAGCTTTATACCATCAGCAATTGGCTGTAGCAACCCATGAGGACCAACCCTCATAGGTCCAAGCCTAACCTGCATATGTCCAATAACTTTCCTTTCAAAATATGTTGCATATGCAACATGGAGTAAACCTATTCCGAGTACCACAGCAATCTTTATAATTATAATTGCTATATTAATACCGATTTTAGTCAAGGCATCAATTGTCTCAGGTGCTATCAAACTTTTAATCTCCTATTATCTATCACATTCTCCAAGGACTATATCTATAGTCCCTATGTTCGCTATTACATCTGCTACCAGATGTCCAACACAGAGCCTTGGAAGGACTCCTGCGTGTACAAAAGAAGGAGCCCTTACTCTCATCCTGTAAGGCTTGCCTGATCCATCACTGATAAAATAAAATCCGAGTTCACCCTTGGGCACCTCCGTCGCAACGTAAATATCACCCTGAGGTACTTTAGGTCCTCTTTTTATAAATTCAAAGTGTTTAACAAGATGTTCTTGAGCCTTTTTGAAATCTTCAGGCAATTTGTCTGGAGGTACTGCTAATTCAGCCAGTTTTTCTTCAGGCATACCCTTACCCTCAGGGACTACGGTTAATGCCTTAAATTTACATGTTACAAAGCATGTTGCACATCCAAGACATAATTCCTGTTTTATCTTATGAGGCTGTTTCTTTTCTCCAAATATAGCCTTTGCAGGGCATGCCCTCATGCACATTCCGCAACCCTTACATGCCTTTTCAATGATATAGAATGCATGTTCTTTAGTAGGATGGGTAATCGGCATCATCTTGTCCTTTGGCTGTAGTGTAAAATTAGGCGCATCAGCCATTATTGGACCAGGAGGTAATTTCTCAATACATTGCCTGATTATATTATTAGATTGTCTCATCTCCATCATCCTGCAACGGTATCTATCATATGTATCCCCTTCTGTTCCGACTGGCACCTCAAAATCAACTTTGTCATATGCATCATATGGCATATGTTTTCTTATATCATAGGGAACCCCTGAACCTCTTAGTGTTGGTCCTGTAAGTCCCCAATTAACAGCCTCCTCAGCAGATATAACTCCAATACCTTTTGTTCTCTTAAGCCAGATCCTGTTTTGATCAATAAGTGTTTCATATTCAGGGATACGCGTTGGAAACTCTTCAGTAAATCTCCAGAGGCTATCAAGAAATTCCTGTGTAACATCGTTTCTTACGCCCCCGATTCGGGGATAAGTAACGGTAAGCCTTGCACCACATATCATCTCAAATAATTCAAGTATCCATTCCCTTTCCCTGAAGCAATATAAGAAAACTGTCATAGCTCCAATATCAAGTGCATGTGTTGCAAGCCATAGCAAATGGTTTGCTATCCTTGCCATCTCTCCAACCATGGTGCGTATAAACTTCGCCCTTTCAGGGACCTCTATGCCGAACAGCTTCTCAACAGCAACACAATAACCTATGTTATTTGCCATTGCAGAGACATAATCCATCCTATCAGTAAGCGGGAGAGCCTGGAAGTAACTCATACTTTCACCGAGTTTTTCTATCCCTCTGTGAAGATAGCCAATATATGGAGTAACTCTAACGATAGTTTCACCATCTATATCAAGAACAAGCCGAAGGACACCATGTGTAGCAGGGTGCTGTGGACCCATATTTACATTCAGTTCCCGCGTTTCAAATATCTTCTCTACAAGCTCCATATCAACCTTTCCACTCAAAATCCTTTAATTCTTTCGCCCTGTTGACAACATCAATAAAACCTTTCCAGTCTTTATCAAGTTCTGGACCTTTAAGAGGATAGTCTTTTCTTAAAGGATGTCCTTCCCAGTCTTCTGGCAATAAAATCCTCCTCAGATCAGGGTGTCCTTTAAACACAATACCGAACATGTCATAACATTCCCTCTCATGCCAATTAGCACCTGCCCAGATTGGAGTTACAGACTGTATTGATGGATCACTCTCTGGAACCTGCGCCCTTATTCTTATTTTATGACGATATTTTATTGAGTAAAGGTTATAAACAACCTCAAAGCGGGGTTCTTTTTTTCCGTGGTAGTCAGCACCACAGAGGTCCTGTAAGTGATCAAAAGATAAAATAGGCTCATCATGTAAGTATCTGCAAATCTCTAAGATTCTTCCCCTCTTAACGATTACTGAGACTTGATCCCTGAATTCTATAACCTCAACAACTTCCTCTGGAAAAAGCTCTTTTATCTTCTCTGATATCTCTATTGGAGCTAATCCTTTTGCATAATGGGAAACCCTTGTTAATACTACCGCCATGGACTCCACCTCGCCTGTTCTCTTCTTATCTTTTCTTGAAGCTTCATCATCCCTTCTAAGAGTGTCTCAGGTCTTGGAGGGCATCCAGGAACATATACATCAACAGGAAGAAAGGTATCGCAACCCTGCACAGTACTGTAAGTCCTGAAGACACCGCCTGTGCATGCACAACTTCCCATCGCAACTACATACCTTGGTTCAGGGATCTGGTCATAAACACGCCTTACAACAGGTGCCATCTTTTTTGTTACAGTACCTGCAACTATCACACAGTCAGCCTGTCTTGGTGAGCCCCTGAATATAATCCCGAACCTGTCAAAATCATAATGTGAGGCACCCACTGCCATCATCTCAATTGCACAACAGGCAAGTCCAAAAGTTGTTGGCCATATAGAAGACAGTCTTCCCCAGTTTATGATCTTGTCAAGTGTAGTAATTATGAGATTTGGAGGCAATATCTTTACATCTTCTTCTACCTGAATAAGTCCAGTTGATGTATCGATCAACATTCCCCCTCCATTTTATTTCTATTTTAATCCCACTGAAATGCCTCTTTTCTCCAGGCGTAAATGTAACCAATAAAGAGGATCACAATGAAGATGACCATTTCAATAAAGGCATAAATTCCTATCTTGTCGAAAACAACTGCCCAGGGATAAATAAAGATTGCCTCAACATCAAATATCACAAATAACATGGCGATGATATAAAACCTTATAGAAAACCTGTAGCGTGGTTCACCTTTAGGGGTTATACCAGATTCATAAGGCATAAGTTTTTCAAAATATGGTTTTTTGGGGCGAAAGACAGTACCAATTAATAAGGCTCCAATGCCAAAAGCAATAGCAACCAAAATAAAAACAAGAACAGGTAAATACTCTGATGGTAAATAGGTTCCGGGCATAAGCGTTTATTTTATACTCAAAACTCTCTATCAATGTCAAGATAAAATTTGAGAATGTTAAAAAATTTTTTGAAAATCTCCAAAAAAGTGCTATAATGGTTTTCCGATATGGGTATCAATGTCGGCTTTATAAAAGAGATAATCCCTGATGAAAAAAGGGTGGCTCTCGTCCCAGAGTCTGTAAAAAAACTTACAGATAAAGGTTTCAAGGTTTTCCTTGAAAAAGGGGCGGGTGAGAAGGCTAGCTATCCTGATTCGTCTTACATAGAATCTGGCGCTGAGATTCTTGAGAGTGTAAGAGAGGTATTATCTCGCTCACAGATTATTCTAAAGGTCCAGCCTCCAACACCTGAAGAGATAATAGCCATTAATCCTGATAGTTTTATAATCGGTTTTTTACAACATTACAGATATCCAGAAAGGATAAAGATGCTGGCAGACAAAAAGATAAATTCTTTTGCGATGGAGCTTATTCCAAGAATCACAAGGGCACAATCCATTGATGCACTGTCATCTCAGGCAGCAGTAGCTGGATATAAGGCAGCAATTATTTCTGCAAGTTTGTCAAGCAGGTTTTTCCCTATGCTCACAACTGCAGCAGGAACTATCAGACCCTCGAGGGTTCTTGTTATTGGAGCAGGTGTTGCAGGGCTTCAAGCTATAGCAACATCAAGAAGACTTGGTGCTATTGTAGAAGCATATGATGTCAGAAAAGCAGTAAAAGAAGAAATTCAGAGCCTTGGTGCAAAATTTCTTGAGTCCCCTGTTGTTGCTGAAGGAACTGGCGGATATGCAAGGGAGCTTACACAGGAAGAAAAAGATTTGCAACACAGATTTATGGCTGAGAATATCGGGAGGGCTGATGTTGTGATCAGCACAGCGCAGGTTCCTGGTAAAAAGGCACCAATAATCATCACAAAGGACATGGTTGAAAAGATGAAGCCTTCTTCAGTAATTATTGATGTAGCTGCAGAGAATGGTGGAAATTGTGAACTTACCAAACCTGGTGAGATTGTTGAATATAAGGGAATAATTATATATGGACCTTTAAACCTGCCAAGTACACTTGCTACACATGCAAGTGAGATGTATTCAAAAAATCTATTGAACTTCCTTACATTACTAACAAAGGATGGGAAGACACTCGATGTAGATTTTAATGATGAGATACTGCAGAAATCCTGTTTAACTTACAAAGGTGAAATAAAAATATAGGAGGCTTTTAAGATAATGAGTGATGTCTGGGTTGCACTGTATATATTTATTCTTTCTGGTTTCACTGGTTTTGAGGTCATATCAAGAGTACCAGTAATATTGCATACTCCACTTATGTCAGGTACAAACTTCATCCATGGCATAGTCTTAGTTGGTGCAATGGTCGTAATGGGTAGAGCAGAAACAACTGCTGAATTGATCATCGGAGCCATTGGTGTTTGGCTCGGTGCCCTCAATGTCGTAGGAGGTTTTGCAGTAACTGACAGGATGCTCGAGATGTTCAAAAAGGAGAAATAATAATTATGAAAAACATCGTTGCAGCTTCTTACTTTGTCAGTGCAATATTGTTTATCATGGGTTTGAAGATGCTTTCATCTCCTGCTACTGCAAGAAGAGGAAACCTTCTAGCAGGAGTGGGAATGAGCCTTGCAATAGCATTCACATTTTTGATACCGGGAATGAAACACCATCTCCTTATGATTATAGTAATTTTAATTGGTACTGCTATTGGATGGGTTTCAGCCAAAAAAGTCCCTCTTACTGACATGCCCCAAATGGTTGCCCTTTTCAATGGTATGGGAGGAGGTGCTGCTGCGGTAATCTCTTATCTTGAGCTATCCAGAGGTGAATTAGGATCGGTATTAAAGGTCTTGGCTATCCTTGGAGGCTTAATAGGAAGTATTTCTTTCAGTGGTAGTATAGGGGCTTTTATGAAACTCCAGCGTCTGATGGGAGATAGACCCATAACATACCCATTACAAAAGGTTTTTCACGCTGTCTTGCTTCTACTTTCTTTGTTATTAGGTTACATCGTTTTTACTCAATCTACTCCAGCTTTACCAGGCATACTAAATATCTTAAATTTCTTTTTTGTAGTCCCCCTCTTACTGGGCTTTTTTATAACTTTACCCATAGGTGGTGCTGACATGCCTGTCGTTATAGCACTTTTTAACGCTGCAACAGGTCTGGCTGTTGGTTTTGACGGTTTTGCCATAGGGAACCAGGCAATGATGGTAAGTGGTGTCATAGTAGGAGCATCAGGTAGCCTTCTAACATATCTTATGGCAAAGGCAATGAACAGGTCTATCGCAAATGTATTCTTTGGTGCATTCGGAAAACTGAGCGAACACGAAGTAGTAAAAGAGATGAAGGCAAGAGAAGTAGAAGATGCAAGTATAATGCTCGGATTTGCGAGAAAGGTCATAGTAGTTCCTGGATATGGACTTGCTGTAGCCCAGGCACAGCACAAACTGAGGGAATTTATGGATGTCCTCGAAGACAAAGGAGTTGAGGTTAAATTTGCAATACATCCTGTTGCTGGAAGGATGCCCGGTCACATGAATGTCCTCCTCGCAGAAGCAAATATCCCTTATGATAAACTTTATGACCTTGAAGAGATTAATCCTGAGTTCTCAACAGCAGATGTTGCGTTGGTTGTTGGTGCTAATGATGTTGTGAATCCCGCTGCAGAGACTGATCCATCAAGTCCTATATATGGAATGCCGATTCTCAAGGCTTACCAATCAAAAAATGTACTTGTCATAAAAAGGGGTAAAGGCAAAGGCTTTGCAGGAATCGAAAATGACCTATTCTTTATGGACCAGACTTATATGGTCTTTGGTGATGCACAGGACGTACTCGGTAAGCTTGTCCAGGCTATAAAGAAGATTTAATCTAATATACTCAACCCTCAAAGAAAGGATCAAAATCATTGCTGTCCAAAATAATCTAAATTCATAAAACAAACCTAACACACCCCTTAATCCCCTCTTAACCCTTTCCCCTCTAAAAAGAGGGGTGAAGGGGTGTGTAAAAAAGGGTATGTGGGTCTTTCTAAAAACTTATTTTGGACAAGTCTGGATCAAAATATATCTTTGTTACTGTTCAGTGGGTGTGGCTATGCTCTTCAGTGTGAACATGTTCCTCGTGTTCATCGTGTTCCTCTTCATAACCAGTAAACATAGCAATAATATGAGCCCATGTTGTATGTCCGAGTGTGGCTAAATAAAAGTGAACGATAATAAAGGCACTGAAGAATATCCATAAAAATACATGTATAGCGTCTATTATCTGTACTCCTATAACATTTACAATTGGAGAGAATAATTTTGGGTCCCATAAAAATAGACCTGTGATAATCTGAACAGGTATCAAGAGTCCCATTATCATAAGATATGATACTTGTTGCATTGGATTAAATTTATGGTCAGGTGTAGCATGATGAGGGTTCTGGTCTCCAACCATTATCCCCCAGCCATAAAATTTTGCTTGAGTTAATGCCTTCTTAGCAAACTCAATTGGATGGTGCAAGGGTGGAATATAAATCTTAATCTTCAATGTAAGAATATAATAGAAAAACCATATGCAGTAATTTGCAAGGAGTATAAAACCAAGCCAGCTATGGATTTCAACAGCAGTCTCAACAGAAAATATATTTATTATATTTCTGATATTGGCTCCAGTAAGAATCAAGATTATAAATCCAAGAGCATTAATCCAGTGCCAGATCCTTATTGGTAATGGATGAAGATAAATCTTTTTCATCTACTTCTTACCTCCTTTCCCCATCCTTCGCAATGATCTTATGGGCGATGTTATTATTCTTAGAGTAATATGTCCGATAGGTACTGCTATACCACCAAGAAGTGCAAGATAAAAGAGTATGTCAAAAAGTCTTATATTTGTTCCACCTATTGCATAGAACTTGCGTACTGGTAATATTGAATATACTGAATTGAGTATCCCTTTCTGAGCTGTTAATAATTTTGTCTCACCACTATCCGTGCTAACAACAATAAAGACATTTTCAAAGTATGGAGATTTGGGTTGATGACAATCTACACATTCTCTTGTTGCCTCTGTCTTTGAGCCGATCTTATGTGCCTCAGATGCACTGCTCACGTCCATCTTTCCCATAAATGTTGTCCTTTTACCCTTTTTTGAAAGCATATAGAATAGATTCCACATCTCTTTACCTTCAATATTTCCATCACCATTAGTATCTATCTTTTCTTTCAATCCATCAGTGTTTGTATAAATAATTTTCATTGTCTCATCCTCTGTAAGAGGTTTCCCTGTTTTTGTATCAAAGAGGCTAAGATATATCCTGCGCGTAGAATCAGCAGAATGACATGCTGCACAGGATATAACATCAAAATGAAGTTGTGCAAAAGTAGGTAATGATATGGGGGGATTTTTGAGCCACTTATTATGTATCCTATCCATATCTTTATGACATTTAAAACACCCTTCTTTTATCTTTGTAGTTATTTTAGTTGACTGAATATCATGAGCATTATGACACGAGGAGCAGATAGGCGCATCAGTTTTTCCCTGTAACCTTGCTTTGTTATGGATACTTGCTTCATATGAACTTGTTAAGTCACCATGACATCTATTGCATGAATTTAAACCAAAATTTTTATCTGTCTTCGTACTAACCAATGAGTGGGCACTGCTATGACAGCCTGAACAATGAGGTGCCTGAAGATTTCCACTTTTAAATAAGGCATAGTGAATACTGCTTCCATATTTTATATATGCATCTGCATGGCATCTCTTGCATAATTCTGAACTGACAAGAATATACTCACGAATACTGTTAAAAGTTCTGACAGGGTGACGGGTCTTGGAAAAGTTAGAGTGGCATTCAGTACATTGAAGTTTATTGTGTGCAGACCTTTTCAATGTAGCTGAATCTACATAAATAGATAGCGACTCTCCATTTTTCATAGTCATACGGAGTCTTCCCCTGTGGCATGTAAGACAATACTGGGATTCTGCAAGCACACCTTTCTGAACTTTAATCGCACTTATAGTATGTGAGCCATGACATTCAACACAAGTAGCCGTAGCCATTAGAGTACCATGTATCGGACTTTTCCTGAGCTGTTCATCAGGATGACAGTTTGAACAAGATCTCGTCAAAAGAGCAGTATATTCTCTTCTATTCTTAAACATCCTAACAGGATGCTTGGTCTTTGAAAAATCCGTATGACAGGAACTGCACAAAAGGCTACCGTGGATAGAGCTTTTATATTCTGATTCATTTATTGCAAGAGATAATACCTCACCGCTACTCAAGTGCTTGGTCAGATCCTGACTATGGCATGTAAGGCAGTAATTGACTTCATTTACAACTTTTTTCCATTCCTCCATTTTTTTAATATAATGTGAACCATGGCAATCTATGCAAAATGCCCTTGCCATTAAAGGACTATGTATTGGTATCTTCTTTAGTTGTTCATCAGGGTGGCAACTTGAGCATACTCTTGAAGCAGTTATAGAATATTCCCTCTTATTTTTTATAATTTTTTTCTTCTGGATATGGGCTGCGAGGTATCCTGTATGACAGCCATTACAATTTATAGCATTATGGATGGATTCAGCAAATTCTTCTTTATTAATATAGAGAGATAAGACTTCTTTGTTTTCCAGAACCTTATACATACCCTTGTTAGAATGGCAGGTAAGACAGACTTTAGCCTCATCCGAAAGGGCACCCTTTACGTCATAGGAGCGAAGTGGAAAAATCAAGAAGACAAAAAAAAGGACTAATAGTATAATTTTTTTGTCATTCATTATAAACCCCCATAAAGCTTTATGGTTTTTAATTCAAAAGAATTTAAACGAGATGAATTTAGCATATCCAAATGCAAAATGCAAGCATGAAATTTATTTTTTGACACCTTTTCTTTTGTAACGTATAATTTGTAGGGGTATTTTAGAAAAATAAAAACGAGGTTATAATTGATTCCGTATAAAGATGATAATCCAACGAGGGCATTTCCTTTCATAACTATCCTTATCATAATATCCAATATTTTAATATTTTTATGGGAAATTGCTTCACCTCAAGGAATGGAAAAGACTGTATATGCTTATGGTGCAATCCCTCAATATATTCTGACATTTGAAAAGTCGCAACCAATACATCCAGCACTAACTATTTTTACTTCTATGTTTATGCATGGAGGATTATTTCACCTTGGGGGGAACATGCTCTATTTATGGATATTTGGTAATAATATCGAAGATAAGTTAGGACATTTAAGATTCATATTCTTTTACCTATTCTGCGGAATAATTGCTGCATATTCCCATGCATTTCTCGATCCAAATTCACTCACCCCTATGATAGGAGCAAGTGGAGCAATCTCCGGGGTTCTTGGTGCATATCTACTCCTTTTCCCTGGAGCCGGCGTTTATACCATTATTTTCCTTGGTTTCTTTGTCCAGATTGTCAAAATACCAGCCCTCATTGTCATTGGATTCTGGGCGATAGTCCAATTCATCAACGGATTATTGAGTACAGGTCTTGTTAAACAAGGTGGCGTTGCATGGTTTGCACATATCGGCGGATTTCTTTTTGGTCTTATTACAATAAAACTCTGGCTTCCTAAAAGAAGATTAAGATGGTTGTAATTTGTCCGAGGTGCAATAAAGAACTAAAAATTAATGAAGAAAAATTAATACTCAGAAATGTTATTTTTCAATGTACAAAATGCAGCAATATCTTTGTCCAGAAAAAGCCACGTTTATTTAAAACCTATAATAATAAGATAATGATTGCACACTCAAATCCTTCTCTTGTTGATAAAATTGAAACACTCATAAAAATCAATGGTTATACACCTTTAATTTCTCGTGATGGGATAGATGCAATAATAAAAGCGATTAAAGAACATCCTTTTCTTACATTAATAGAAGTTGATCTTCCGAAGATCAATGGTTTCAAGGTCTATAAGAGACTAAAAACAACTGATAAGACAAAGGAGATTAAATTTTTATTCATTACTCCCTCAGATAAGGAAAATTATAAAGAATTTTTTATTCAAAGCGACGACCTAAACTATATTGATGAAACACAAATATCATCTCTATTATTAGACAAAATAGATAAAATTGTTTTATAAGTAATAAAAATTCATAATTTTTTGAAAATAAAAGATTTTATTTAATAAAAAGAAATATCCAAAATTATTTATTATTTTTAGCCGTTAAAAATCCTTGCCTTAAACATCAATCGGTAATTATATTATTAGCACTCTCTTATAATGAGTGCTAATAATATCTAATCAAAAATTTAAAAGAAAGGAGCGTGTATTATGAAATTCAAACCACTTAGGGACAGAGTATTAGTGAAGTATTCTTCTGAGGAGGAAAAGACATCAGGAGGTCTTTACATTCCTGATACAGCAAAGGAGAAACCTCAAAAAGGCACAGTAGTAGCTGTGGGTCCTGGTAGGGTTACTGACGATGGTAAGCTTCAACCAATGGAGGTAAAAGTTGGAGATACTGTACTCTTTGATAAGTATTCTGGTTCAAAGATCAAGATTGATGAAGAAGAACACCTTATTATCAGAGAAGATGATATCTTGGGAATAATCGAAAGTTAAAATTAAAATCTTAAGAAGGAGGATGAGAAATGGCAGCTAAACAGCTTATTTTTGATGAAGCAGCAAGAAATGCGATATTAAAAGGGGTATCTTTATTGACTGACGCCGTGAAAGCAACTCTGGGTCCGAAAGGCAGAAATGCGATTCTCGATAAAAAATTTGGTGCTCCTACTATAACAAAGGATGGTGTCACTGTTGCAAAAGAGATAGAGTTAAAAGATCCTTGGGAGAACATGGGAGCACAACTTGTTAGAGAAGTAGCCTCAAAGACATCAGATGTTGCTGGAGATGGAACCACAACAGCAACAGTCCTTGCACATGCTATCTACCGTGAAGGGATTAAGAATGTTGCTGCAGGTGCAAATCCCATGGACCTGAAGAGGGGAATAGAAAAGGCTGTTGAAGTTGTGACTGAGGAACTCAAAAAACTCAGCAAACCAGTTCAAGAAAAGAAAGAGATTGCACAGGTAGGGACAATATCAGCAAATAATGATGCTTCAATTGGGGAGCTTATCGCAGAGGCAATGGACAAGGTTGGTAAAGATGGGGTCATTACTGTTGAAGAGGCAAAGAGTATGCAGACTACCCTTGATGTTGTTGAGGGAATGCAGTTTGACAGAGGATATATTTCTCCATATTTCATTACAGACCCAGAAAGGATGGAATGTGTCCTTGAAGACGTATATATCCTGATCCATGAGAAAAAAATCTCGAGCATGAAGGACCTTTTGCCTATACTTGAACAGATTGCAAAGATGGGAAAACCTCTTCTGATAATTGCTGAAGAAGTCGAGGGTGAGGCACTTGCAACTCTTGTAGTGAACAAACTACGCGGGACCCTTCAGGTATGTGCTGTAAAGGCACCAGGATTTGGTGAAAGACGTAAAGCAATGCTTGAAGACATTGCAGTTCTTACAGGTGGTACAATGATATCTGAGGACCTTGGAATAAAACTTGAAAATATAAAGATAACAGACCTCGGAAGGGCTAAGAAGATCACAGTTGATAAAGAAAATACCACCATTGTTGAAGGAGCAGGAGACCCTAAAAAGATTGAGGGGAGAGTCAAACAGATAAAGACTCAGATAGAGGAGACAACTTCCGATTATGATAGAGAAAAGCTTCAGGAAAGGCTTGCAAAACTCGTTGGTGGTGTTGCTGTTATAAACGTCGGTGCAGCTACTGAGACAGAGATGAAAGAGAAAAAGGCACGCGTTGAAGATGCCTTGAATGCAACCAGAGCAGCTGTTGAAGAAGGCATCGTACCCGGTGGAGGAGTTGCTTTCCTTAGATGCATACCTGCCCTTAAAAACCTCAAACTTGAAGGAGATCAGCAGGTAGGAGTAGAGATAATAAAAAAGGCACTTGAGGAACCTATTAAGCAGATTGTAAATAATGCAGGGCTTGAAGGTTCGGTAGTAGTAGAAAAAGTCAAACATGC
This sequence comes from Thermodesulfovibrionales bacterium, assembly GCA_049700155.1. Classification (GTDB taxonomy): domain Bacteria; phylum Nitrospirota; class Thermodesulfovibrionia; order Thermodesulfovibrionales; family SM23-35; genus JACAEY01. The sequence continues at coordinate 13,242 of JBNAVX010000024.1, read as the reverse complement.
TAAAGAGATCAATTATGGTTTTGATGCTGATAAGGAAGAATATACAGATATGATGAAGGCTGGTATTATTGACCCTACAAAAGTTACAAGATATGCACTTCAGAATGCAGCATCTGTTGCAGCTCTGATGCTCACAACCTCTGTAATGGTCTCAGAGATACCAGAAGAAGAGAAGACACCTAAGATGCCTGGTGGCATGGGCGGAGAGATGTATTAATTTATTCATTCCAGAATTTTATTTCAAAAGGGGCGTATTTGTTACGCCCCTACTTTTTTGTTTTTTCTCTCTTTTTATTTATAGTCTTAATATAGAGTATAATTAGCAGATGAGATTTAAGCTTATAATTACTCTTTTAATTTTCTCTATCATCCTTGGAGCTTCTGCAGGGGGATATTTTGCAATAGAAAAAGGGATACCCTCTATCGAAGAGTTAAAGGAATACCGGCCTGAAGGCGGAACAAAAATATATGCAGATGATGATGTACTTATAGGTGAACTGAAAATTGAAAAGGGTATATTTGTACCTCTGAATAAGATTCCTGACCACATGAAGAATGCTGTAATAGCAGTTGAAGATTCAAGGTTCTGGAGACATAAAGGTATTGATTATATTGCTATTATAAGGGCTTTACTAAAAGATATCATCTCTATCAGATTGAAAGAAGGTGGTAGTACAATAACCCAACAACTCGCAAAAGTTACATTCCTTACGCCAGAGAAAACCCTCAAAAGGAAACTCAGAGAAATAGCACTTGCGATAAAGATAGAGAAAAACCTGAAAAAGGACGAAATCCTTGAACTATATCTGAATAAAGTCTATTTCGGGCATGGTGCCTACGGGGTTGAGATGGCATCAAGGATATATTTCGGAAAATCTGTAAGGGATATTTCACTCTCTGAAGCTGCTCTTCTTGCTGGTCTAATAAAAGCCCCCCTCGTATTTTCCCCATATAATGACCTTGTCAAGTCTAAAGAGAGACAACAGATAGTTCTGTCTCGAATGGAAGAAGAAGGTTACATAAAAAAGACTGAGATGGAACAAGCCTTAAAACAACCAATATACCTTTCTAATGTACGTAAAGGAATAGAAGCAAATAATTATTTTATTGAATATGTGAGAAGATATCTTGAAGACCAATATGGTGAGAACATGGTTTATAAAGAAGGGCTGAGGGTCTATACCACACTTGATAGAAATGCACAGCTCGCAGCGGTAAGGGCATTGCAGGAAGGGTTGAGGGAGATTGACAAACGAAAAGGCTGGAGAGGTCCTATAGAACACAGAGAAGATATCAACATTAAGAAAGAATTAAAAAGAGATGATAATCTTAATAACGTCATAGCAAACACAGGTGACATATCTTCAGGGCTTGTTCTCAAGGTCACCGAAAAAGAAGCTTTAATAAAGACAAGAGGTATAATTGGGAAGCTATCAATTGAAGATGCAAAATGGGCATCCAAAGTTATAGACCCTAAGAAAGGAACAATAACTTTTCTTAAAGATTTTAAATTAATACATATCCTTAAACCAGGCGATATCATAAAGGTAAGAATCAAGACCGCAAAAGGGGGCAAGGTCTTTCTTTCACTTGAACAGGAGCCACAGGTAGAAGGCGCCATTATTGCTATAGAACCCGAGACAGGATTTATAAGAGCAATGGTTGGAGGCTATGATTTTATAAAAAGTGATTTTAACAGGGCTATTTATGCAAAAAGACAACCAGGTTCTGCTTTTAAACCATTCATTTATGCAGCTGCTTTAGAGCACGGTTTCACACCTGCAAGTGTGATTAATGATGAGCCTGTTATTTATTACGGAGGTCCTAAAGGGGAATGGGCACCTGAAAACTACGACCATAAATTCTATGGACCAACCCGTCTGAGAGAGGCATTAACATATTCAAGAAATGTTGTAACAGTAAAGCTGCTTGATGCAGTTGGGATAGATAATGTAATAGATTTCGCAAGAAGAGTTGGATTTCAAGGTGACATACCAAGGGATTTAACCATTTCACTGGGGTCTATAAGTGTAACCCCGCTGGAACTCGCTCTGTGTTACAGTGTCTTCGCAAATGGAGGAATGAGGATAAAGCCTGTAGCAATTAAATATATCATTGATTCGAAAGGGCGAGTCATTGAGAATAATGAGCCTGAAGCTGAGGAGGTTATCAGTCCTCAAACAGCTTTCTTAATAACATCGATGATGGAAGATGTTATAAAATATGGAACAGGCTGGAGAGCCAAGGCATTAGGTAGACCTGTAGCAGGAAAGACAGGGACCACAAATGACTATAGAGATGCATGGTTTGTGGGTTATACACCAGACTTGGTATCTGCTGTATGGGTTGGCTACGATGATATGAGACCTCTTGGTATACATGAAACAGGTGCTCGTGCAGCTTCTCCCATTTGGGTCTCTTTCATGAAAAATGTATTAAATGGAGAACCAAAGGAATTTAACATTCCTGATAGTGGTATAATAACTTGTTTTATTGACCCTGCAACAGGGCTTTTAGCAAAAGATGAAACAAAAGCTATCAAAGAGTATTTTAAAGAAGGTTCTGAGCCTAAACAGTTTGCACCGTCAACCTCGATATGGAAAATAAGGGAAGATTACAAGGATCTTAATTTTGATTAGGTTTGCAATATGAATCCAGCAATCTTCAGAGAATATGATATACGCGGGATATGGGGAAAAGACCTTACACAGGAAATTTGCTCTCTGATTGGAAAGGCATTTGCTGTTTATTTAAAAAGTATAATTAAAAAAGATAAAATAAAAATAAGCATCGGAAGAGATGTCCGTCTAAGTTCACCTGCTATTTTTGAAGCACTTCAAAAAGGACTTATTGATAGTGGGATTGATATAGTTGACATAGGAGTATGTCCAACTCCTCTCCAATATTTTTCCCTGTTTTACCTTCCAGTTGATGGTGGGATAATGATAACAGGAAGCCACAATCCCCCTGAATTCAATGGCATGAAACTCTCTGTAGGCAAAGAGACCCTTTATGGAGAAAAGATACAGGAAATAAGAAATATTATTGAAAAAGGTGAGTTTCTCAATGGTGAAGGAAAATCAGAAATCTATGAAATTATTCCTGAATATAAAAGGTATTTAAAGAATAATTTCTCTTCCTTCGAGAAAATTAAAGTAGTTATTGATGCTGGTAACGGAACTGCAGGACTTGTTGCTCCTGAACTCATCAGAGAACTCGGATGTGAAGTAATTGAACTTTATTGTGAACCAGATGGAAATTTTCCCAACCATCATCCAGACCCGACTGTAATGGAAAATATAAAAGATCTTATCGAAAAAGTTTTATCATCGGGTTCGAATATCGGGATCGGTTATGATGGAGATGCTGATAGAATCGGTATTGTCAGCGATAAAGGAGAAGTAATATGGGGTGACAGACTGATGGTCTTATTTGCTCAAGATATAATAAAAGAAGAAAGAGCAAAGAGCAAAGGTAAGATGGTAAAACCACCAATTTTTGTTGGAGAAGTGAAATGTTCTCAAATAATGTATGACGAAATAAAAAAGATGGGTGGAGACCCTATTATGTGGAAGGCTGGCCATTCACTCATAAAGCAGAAGATGAAAGAAACAGGCGCTTTACTTGGGGGTGAGATGAGCGGTCACATGTTCTTTGCTGATAAATATTTTGGATACGATGACGCTATATACACAACTCTTAGACTCCTCGAGATACTTTCAAAGAATGGTAAACCTTATTCTATAGAGAGGTTACTTAATTTTATTCCAAAAAGCATATCAACACCTGAGATAAGAATGCAATGCCCTGATGAGATAAAGTTTAAAGTCGTTGAGAGAGTCAAAGAAGAATTCAGGAACTATCCATTGAATGATATTGATGGGATAAGGATCCATTTCGATGACGGATGGGGTCTTATTAGGGCATCTAATACTCAACCCGCACTTGTCTTAAGGTTTGAGGCTAAAGATAAAGATTCACTTAAAAAAATCAGGGAGTTTGTAGAAGAAAAACTCAAAAAAGTAATGATAGAATTTAAACAATAAACTTAAAGTATTTTTTACTCTTGTTGAATAGACAAGAATCCTATCCTAAAGATTAACGTTTTCCCCTAGCAATCTTTGATAAAAAAATAGCACAATTCTCACATGTCTTTGAGGGATTTGCACGGCATATGCTTTTATTAAGTTCCCAGCATGGTTTTGTCCTCTCTATATAAGCAGAACATTTTCCTCTTTCTTGTTCAGGGCATCCTGTAAGTTCCCAGCAGGGAGCGTAATCGAGTAATCTCTTAATACCTTCTATACTGATCTTCTTATTGTGTATAAGATCCCTCAGGCATTTGAGCCATTTAAGGTCATTCTCTGAATAAAATCTGTTTCTATTTCTTCTAGCAGGTTTTATAAGACCATGTTTTTCATAGAGTCTGATCGTTTGGTCAGTTATACCTATCAACTCTGCCACCACTCCTATAGGATAAAGAGGCATCTCTTTTTTTTCTTCATCTGTAAGTTCAGAGATAAGTTTCTTCATTTTTTTATATATTTTACTATAAACAATACTTTTTAAAAAATAGGTCTGCATATTACCTTATAACAAAAATTGAACAACAACCCTTGACTTTTTGATAAAGCTTATGCAAATATAACTCTGACTTTTTCTTTGGGGAGGTAATATATGGAAGGTTTACATGAAGCTTTATTAATGGATGTGTTTATTAAGCCTGAGGTAATTCCTCATAATGTAACTCATGCATTTCTCGCATCTATTGTATTAATCATCATTGCTCTTGCTATACGTTCTTCAATTAGCTTAGTTCCAAAAGGTATTCAAAATTTCATTGAGGTAATAACAGAGGCTATGTTGAAATTAGTTGAAGAAAATATAGGTCATCACTGGGGAAAGACTTTATTTCCCTTAATCTGTACAATATTTATGTTTATTCTCGTCTGTAATTTTATGGGTCTAATTCCAGGTTTTACTGCTGCCACTGCAAATGTTAATACGAATGCAGCAATGGCGGTTCCGGTCTTTCTTGCTACACACTATTATGGAATAAGAGTTCATGGCATAAAATATATCAATCATTTTCTCGGTCCTGTCCGTTCAATTGCAGCTCTTCCATTAATGATCTTGATGTTTATTGTGGAGTTCATTGGGCATATCGCAAGACCTTTAACCCTTACTGTGAGGTTATTCGGGAACATGACAGCAAAGCATATTTTACTCCTTGTTCTCGCTGTACTTGCACCATGGATTATTCCAACTGCAATATTAGCATTAGGTGTTTTAGTGAGTGTTGTACAGGCACTCGTCTTTGCACTTTTATCAACACTTTATCTTGCAGGTGCCGTTGAAGAGGCACATTAATTCAATAATACTTTGAAAGGAGGGGACAAAAATGAAAAAGACTGCAGTAGCTATTAGTATCGCTATTGTACTTCTTTGGATTCTCACACCCTTATGCTTTGCTGAGGAAGCAGCTGCTACTGGAAAGGGTTCAAATGTATTTTATTATGCAATGGCTGCACTTGCAGCTGGTATCGGAGTAGGTATTGGTGCTCTTGGATGTGGTATTGGCCAGGGTATTGCTACAAGCAAAGCTTGTGAGGGTATTGCAAGAAACCCGGGTGCAGCTGGAAAGATACAGGTGAACCTGATTATCGGTCTCGCGATGGTTGAGTCCCTCACAATCTATGCATTGGTTATTGCCTTGATTATACTCTTTGTGAATCCATTTAAAGCTCTTCTTCAGTAAACCGCAAAGAATATTCAAAAAGGGGCAGACAATCTGCCCCTTTTTGATTCTAATTAACAAAAAAGAAAATATCCAATAAATCAATCAGAAAATATGTTAGAATGTAAAAAACTCGAGAAAATTCTTAGTTCTCATGGTAAGAAAAAAAGAATCCCCGTCATTAGATGATATCGAGAGGGCTGAAAGGTTGAGGAAGATTATAGAAGCCCTCTATGAAGTAAATAAAAACGTACCTATCATCGTTGAAGGCAATAGAGACGTTTCTGCCCTCAGAAAACTGGGGCTAATAGGAGAAATAATTCCCCTTCATAATGGGGAAAGTCTTTATGATTTTTGCTTAGATATAGCAGAAAGGTTTCAAAAAGTAATCCTTCTTCTGGACTGGGACAAAAAAGGTGAAAATTTGAACAGGGCAATATCCACATATCTTAGTGGATATTGGGAAGAGTTTTCTTTTTTCCGAGAAATTCTCAAAGTAAACTGTCAAAAAGAGATTAAAGACATAGAGGGGATACCAAAGCTACTAAGGAGATTAGAAGGTCATGAAGAACCTTGGTATTGAAGGTGAAAATATTGCAGTAAAATTTCTTGAAAAGAATGGTTACAGAATAATTAAAAGAAATCATAAGACGCATATAGGTGAGATAGATATTATTGCTCAAGATGGTGACACAATAGTATTTGTAGAAGTAAAGACAAGAGGCAATGATTCCTTTGGTAGACCTTTTGAAGCAGTGAATAAAAGAAAAAGAGAAAAACTTAAAAACTTAGCATTACAATATCTCAAAAAACAGGGGAAAGAAATTCCTCTAAGATTTGATGTACTCAGTATCTTCAGTAGCAATAAAGGTGAAAAAGAGATCGAGCATATAAAAGACGCCTTTGAGGTCTAATAACGTCTCTTTTTTAAACCTTTCTATTTCTCCTTCTTCTCAGATTTATCTTCTTTAGATCTTTGGATGTTTTCATAATCAATTAACTCAAGAACAGCCATCTGAGAAGAATCGTTTACTCTATTCCTTGTCCTGATAATCCTCAGATATCCTCCATTCCTCCCTGAAAATCTTGGCGCTATTTCACTAAAAAGCTTGGCAATAATAGCCCTATTCGGCAAATATGATAGAGCAAGGCGCTTTGAATGGAGGTCCCCTTTAATTCCAAGTGTGATCAATCTCTCAGCGATTCTTCTTGCTTCTTTTGCCTTTGCAACAGTTGTTTCTATCCTCTGATGTTCAAAGAGTGAAGCTACAAGCCCCCGTAAAAGGGCTTTCCTCTGATTTGTCGTCCTACTGAATAATCTGCCATCAACTCTGTGTCGCATCTTGAATACTCCTCTCACTACGTAAAGCCATCTCCCTGTTAAGGGCATTCATATCAACTTTCATACCGAGTCTTAAACCCATTGAATGAAGTATATCCTTTATCTCATTAAGCGATTTCCGTCCAAAATTCTTTGTCTTAAGCATCTCATGTTCAGTCTTCTGCACAAGATCAGCTATCGTCTTTATATTTGCATTTTTAAGACAGTTATTTGCTCTAACAGAAAGCTCAAGTTCATCAACACTCTTTAGTAAGTTCACATTAAATACAGGATTTTCATCATTAAGTGCTTCAACTTCATTACTTTCCTCAGTTGAACTGGTTTCTTCTTGCTTTTCCTCTTCAAGCAGGAACAAATCGAGGTGCTCAATTAAAATACTTGCAGCCTGTGATAAAGCTTGTTCAGGGGTTATACTACCGTCTGTCCATATCTCCATTATCAGTCTGTCATAATCGGTAGCCCTACCAACTCTTGCTTTTTCAACAGAAAAATTAACCTTTTTTATAGGACTGAAAACAGAATCAACTGCTAAAACACCTACTGGAAGTCCTTCTTCTTTATTCAGCTCTGATGGTCTATACCCCTTTCCCTTTTTAATATACATCTCTGCCTCAAAAACAGCATCTCTATCCAGAGTTGCTATAGACTGGTCAGGATTAAGGATATCAAATGAGGCATCACCTTCTATATCTGCTCCTGTTACCACTTTAGGACCTTTAACTTTTACTGTTGCTACCTTTTCTCCATCTGTGTAAAGTTTAAACCTTAGTTTTTTTACATTCAGAATAATGTCTATCATATCTTCCTTAATGCCATCTATCCTTGCAAACTCATGGAGAGCGCCCTGAACTTTAATTGCTGTTACAGCTGCCCCTTCAATAGAAGACAATAAAACTCTTCTGAGTGCATTACCTAAAGTTGTTCCGAATCCGCGTTCTAATGGTTCAGCAATAAGTTTTCCATAAGTATCACTCAATGTTTCTTCATCAAACTTGATCTTTTCAGGTAACTGAAATCCTTTTCTTTTGAGATCCATAAGACCCCCTAAATTAGTTTCCATTTATTTAAATTTTATTTGTTTAATAATGCTTTCCATTGTAGTTATTTACTATTTGACTGCCTATTTTGAATATAGTTCTACAATAAGTTGTTCTTTAACAGGAAGCTGTATTTCCTCTCTTGCTGGAATGTGAAGAACCTTCCCTCTCATATTCTCACTATCAACCTCAACCCAAGGTGGTATCCCTCTATGCACAGCCTTAGAAAGACTATCAGCAATCTCAGGAATATCTCTGCTTGACTCATTTACCTCTATAATATCTCCACTTTTAATCTCATAAGAAGGAAGTGTCACCCTTTTCCCATTCACAAGAAAATGTCCATGATTTACAAGTTGTCGTGCCTTTCTTCTATTTGATGCAAAACCCATTCGATATACAATATTATCGAGCCGGCTTTCAAGAAGTTGAAGGAGAACTTCACCTGTTATACCTTTTTTCCTTTTAGCCTCTTCAAAATATCTTCTGAATTCTCTTTCAAGAAGCCCATAAGTATTTCTCACCTTCTGTTTTTCCCTTAATTGAGTTCCGTAATCAGATAACTTTCTATACCCCTGACCGTGCTGACCGGGCGGGTATTTTCTTCTATCAACCGAACATTTCTCAGTGTAACATCTATCACCCTTAAGAAAGAGCTTCTCCCCTTCTCTGCGACAGATCCTGCATAATGGTCCTGTATATCTTGCCATCTAAACTCTCCTTTTCTTAGGTGGTCTACAACCATTATGTGGAACAGGTGTTACATCCTTTATAAGGTTAATCTCCAGACCTGCTGCTTGAAGAGCCCTGATAGCAGATTCCCTTCCTGCACCAGGACCTTTAATAAAAATATCAATCTGCTTTATGCCCATGTCCATTGCCTTCTTTGCCGCTGCTGAAGCTGCCATTTGAGCAGCATAAGGTGTGCCTTTTCTCGATCCTTTAAAACCAAGATTTCCTGCACTTGACCATGTGATAACATCACCATTAGGATCTGTAATTGTTATAATCGTATTATTAAAAGTAGCCTGTATATGAGCTGTTGCATATGTTATAGCTTTTCGATCTTTCTTTATTCCCTTTTTCCTCTGAGCCATTCAGTTATGCCTCCTTCTTCTTGCTGATAGCAGCCTTTCTTGGACCCTTACGTGTTCTCGCATTCGTCCTTGTCCTTTGACCCCTTACTGGTAACCCAAGGCGATGTCTCATACCTCTATAACAACCAATATCTATAAGTCTCTTGAGATATTAACTGAAGGTATTAAAAAGGGGATTGCCAATTCAGTTCTTATCAAGTTAAATCAGATTGGAACATTAACAGAAACTTTGAAGACTGTCAATATTGCTAAAAAAGCTAATTATACCTGTGTTTTTTCTCACCGTTCTGGTGAAACAGAAGATACTTTTTTGGCTGATATTACTGTTGCCACAAATGCAGGTCAGCTTAAGACTGGTGCACCTGCAAGGTCAGAGAGATTAGCAAAATATAATCAACTGCTGAGAATTGAGGAAGAGTTAGGTGCAAAAGCAGTATTTAAAGGAGAACTGCATTGGTAACAAAGTATCAATAAATAATTACGCTTCACGGCACCTGCGGTAATTCGTGAGGATTTCGTGTCCAACAACTTTTATAAAACTGGTAAAAGGCACAGATAATACCATTCCAAGAATACCGAATAGTTTTCCACCAACCATTATCGCAAGCAGGACTGTCAATGGACTGATATGAACACTTTTAGACATCACAACAGGCAATATTATGGTATCATCAATTAATTTTATTATTAAAAATGCGATGATTACATATAATGCTAAATGAAAACTGCCTGTCTGGAATATTGATATAATTACAGCGATAGTAGCTCCTGTAATTGGTCCAAAATAAGGAATTAAGTTTGCAACTCCTGCGAAGATTCCTATCATGAAGAAATATTTAACACCAAGCAACCACATTGCACATGTCGCTAAAATACCTACCATTGTGGCATCAAGCACCTGACCCCGTAAATATTTCCCAACCTGTACATTTATTTTGTGAAATAGATAAAGACTGAATTCAAAATACTTGTTGGGCACAATACTAACAAACGCCTTTTTTAACTGTCTTCCATCTTTCATAATAAAGAAAGTAATGAAAGGTATGAGGATGATATTGACTATAACAGAGACAGTATCAAGTGTATGTGTGATTATCCAGTCACCGAGTCTGGCAGTTGTCATATGTAATCTGTTAAGCAAATTTAAATCCTTTAGGCTTAAAAAAGGAACATTGCTTACAATGAAGTTTTCAAAGCGGGAGATTAATAATTCTGCATTTTCAGAGCTGAAACCACCTTTAAGAGTTTTGATTTCCTCAGAAAGAACTGGTAAAAAAATCAAGTAGGAGATACCTGCAATGAATAGTAGTAAAAGAAAAATACTGACTGTTGCTGAGGTGCGGTTCATACCACGTGATTCAAGATAACTTGCAAAAGGGTCTAAAACATATGCCAATAATGCTGAAATGATAACCAATTTTACTATCTCAGAAATAGCAACAAGGAATAGTATGAAAAGTGAAGCAACAATAAGAAAAAGTATTGCTTTGGTTAAAGTATTCAGATTATCTGGCATGGTCATTCAGAAAATCATTCATCAGTCTTCTTACAAAAATTTAACTCTTTTATCTGTTCGTTTGTTCTTTTCAGGCGTTCACCGATAGTCCATGCAAGCTTGAATAATATTTTCCCACCAAGTTTAGGGTTTCGATCAATCAGGTCAAGGAGATCGGGCTTAAAAAAACACAATAGCTCACTCGGTACCTTTGCAATAGCTGTCGCACTCCTCGGCGATTCATCGAGTAGAGATAATTCACCAAAGAAATCTCCATCATGAAGTTCTGCCAGTAAATGTCTTCCTGGCTCACAGACAATATCTACATTACCGCGAAGAATGATATACATCCCGAGCCCGATATCACCTTGATTAAAGATTACTTCATTCTTTTTATATTCACGTTGATGCAAGATGCGTTTAATAGTCTTCAGTTCATTATTATTTAATTCTTGAAAAACAGGGATGTTTAAAAGAATATTATCAATCTCATCGGTTTTTTTCTTGTTGAACCTGAAGATGTTATCCCAGAAGCTATTCATTATCATTTATATTTTAAGAAAAGATTCAAAAGTCTTTCCTTCGTCCAACTTAATCCCATCAAGTTTTGCACGTGTTATGTCTATATTTTTTATGATAGAACCTCTTAAGTCTGCCTCTGTTAGATTTGCTGCAATAAGAATAGTTTCTATTAAGGTTGCTTCTCTTAGGTCTGATGAAAAAAGTTTTGCACCACTTAAATCTGTTCCGTGAAGATTAGCCCCGCGAAGATCAGCACCTGAAAGATCGGCTCCGATCATGCTTGAGATATAACAATTTACCTTAAAAAGTTTTGCATCAACAAATTTCACCATTGAAGCATCTGTCATTTGGAGATTTGCTTCTGAGAGTTCAGCATTCTTGAAATTCGTTCCGGTTATTTTGGAATTCGTAAAATCTGTATTTTTCAGATTTGCATCGGAGAAGTCTGCACCTGAAAACCCGGAAAAACTGAGATCTGATTTTTCAAGATTTGCCTTTCTGAAGACAGCACCTATAAAATTAGAACTACTCATATTGCAATTTGATACATCTGCTTCCTCAAAATTACACATACTGAAATTAGAATTGCTTAAATCAGTTCCTTTTAAATTGCTCTTTTGAAATTGGACTCCGATTAAATCAAGGCGAGTGAGATTTATACCTGAAAGGTCATATCCTGATATAATACCATTCGTTTTAACTAACTGGATGACTTGGTTACGAGATAATTTTTCCATTTAAATATTAAAAATTATAAAGGCTGTTGTATTATATCAAATATCCATGATGATTATATTACATAAATTGAGCTATTTTTTGACAATACAAAAAAGAGTGGTGTAGGGGTGTGTAATGTAAAGGGAAATATAAATAATATGGAGATTGAATGAATATTGATGTAAAGAAGATATTTATTCCTATCGTTGTGGCTTTCACAACTGCTGTCGTATTGTTCATCGTGAGGGGGATAGCTTTTAGATTTCTTCACAGGTGGGCGAAAAAAACAGAGACAAAATTTGACGATATTATAATTAAGTCATTAAGAGCACCCTCCATTTTATGGTGTCTTGCCATAGGGCTTTATATCGGAATTGAGATATCTGATATTCCTAAAAAATATATTTTCTATTTCAGCAAAACTATTCATATTGTCGTCATATTATCTATAACTATTGCTACTGCAAATCTTGCTGGGAAAATATTTAGGAATTATATACAAAAATTAGCTTTACCTATTCCGACAACAGGGCTTGCATATGGGCTATTGAAAGGAATAATACTTATTATAGGATTGTTAATTATTCTCAGTTCTCTTGGTATCTCAATAACACCTCTAATCACTGCATTAGGTGTAGGAGGTCTTGCTGTAGCTCTTGCATTACAGGATACCCTTGCAAACTTATTTGCCGGTATCCATATCCTAATGGAGAAATCCATAAGGGTTGGAGATTTTATAAAGCTTGAGACGGGACAGGAAGGATATGTTGAGGACATAACATGGAGGACAACGAGGGTTAAGATGTTACCAAATAACATGGTTGTGATTCCGAATAGTAAACTTGCTCAAAGTGTTGTAACAAATTACTATCTGCCAGAAAAGAGGATGTCATTGTTAATACCCATAAGTGTGAGTTATTTCTCTGACCCTGAAAAGGTAGAGAAGATACTTGTGGAAGAAACAAAAAAGGCTATCGGAGAAATTCCGGGGCTACTTGGAGAGCCAGAGCCTTTTGTGAGATTCATTCCGGGGTTCGGTGACAGTTCTCTTGACTTTACATTGATATGTCAGGTTCAGGAATTTGTTGACCAATATCCTGCACAGCATGAATTAAGAAAAAGGATATTTAAGAGATTCAAGCAAGAAGGAATAGAGATACCTTTCCCGCACAGAACAGTCTATTTAAGGGAAGAGAAAGATTGGAAGAAAAATGATTGAATGATTGAATAAAAATTGGCTTTTAATAACAGTGCCTACTATTGTTTTTCTTGCCTTCTTTGTAGTTGCTATATGG
>JBNAVX010000023.1:0-38561 GCA_049700155.1 Thermodesulfovibrionales bacterium | reverse complement strand
GTGTGTAAAAAGGGTATGTAGGTCTTTCTAAAAACTTATTTTGGACAAGTCTGATATTTACTATAAAGTAATTTCTATATTTATTCTAAAACGACTTTTGTTATAATCTACAATCACAAATAATAATTCTACGTACTGGAAGGGAGAATATTTATGCTTTCTGATAGGGCAAAAAGGATAAAACCATCACCAACCCTTGCTATGGATGCAAAGGCAAAGGCAATGAAAGCAGAGGGTGTTGACATAGTTAATTTTGGAGTAGGGGAGCCAGATTTTGATACACCCGAAAATATAAAAGAGGCTGCTATAAAGGCAATGAAAGAAGGTTTTACAAAATATACACCAGTTGGTGGTATTGATAGTCTTAAGGATGCAATTATTGAAAAATTTAAGAAAGATAATAATCTCGATTATACACGCGAAGAAATCATTGTATCCTGCGGTGCAAAACATAGCCTTTATAATATTGCCCAGGCTTTATATAATCCAGGTGATGAGGTCTTAATTCCATCTCCTTATTGGGCATCATATCCTGACCAGGTTATGCTAAATGATGCGGTTCCTGTCTTTATTAAGACGTATGAATCTGATTCCTTTATGGTAAAAGCAGAAGCAGTCAAGGCACATATCACAAAGAAAACAAAGGCGATTATATTGAACTCACCTTCTAACCCGACAGGACTTACTTATGACAGAAAAACACTTGAAGAGATAGGCGAAGTCGTACTAAGACACGGGCTCTTCATAATATCTGATGAAATTTATGAAAAGCTTACTTATGATGGTGTCGGTCATATAAGCATTGCATCTATAGATAATGAACTAAAAGCAAGGACGATCGTTGTAAATGGACTTTCTAAATCTTATGCAATGACTGGATGGAGAATAGGTTTTGCAGCAGGCCCAAAAGAGATAATAAAAACTATGACAAATATCCAGAGTCAATCTACTTCAAATCCTAATTCTATAGCTCAGAAGGCAGCGGTTGAAGCTCTTACAGGTCCTCAGGACTTTATTAAGAAGATGGTTTCTGAGTTCAATAAGAGAAGGAAGTTTTTGATTGAAGAATTGAATGCTATCCCCGGAATGAGCTGTCTTACTCCAACAGGAGCATTTTATGCCTTTCCTAACACATCTAATTTCTATGATAGAGTAATTGGTAATAGAAATATATCATCTTCTTCAGACTTAGCCCTTTATCTATTAGAAGAAGCAAAGGTAGGAGTTGTTCATGGAGAGGCATTTGGAGATGATAATTATATAAGATTATCATATGCGACATCCATAGAGGAGATCAAAAAGGGGATTGACAGGATAAAAGAGGCTTTGCTTAAACTTAAATAACAAAAATTAATTCGTGAGCCGTGTCTGTAGCATTTTTGAGTTAAGTGATAAATAAGGAGAAAAATTTTCGTTCAGGTTTTGTATCTATTATTGGAAGACCAAATGTTGGTAAGTCCACACTTCTGAATTCAATCCTTGGTGAGAAGGTCTCTATTGTTACACCTAAACCTCAGACAACAAGAAATAGGATTATTGGTATAAAGACATTACCTGATGCACAGATTATTTTCATAGATACGCCAGGTATTCACAAGCCAAGACATAAGCTCGGCAATACAATGGTCAAAACTGCTTTAGAGGCATTTAAAGAAGTGGATATCATTCTATTTATAACCGAGCCACAAGAGCCTGAAAGAGGAGACCAATTTATAATTAAATTGTTAAAAGAAATAAATTCACCTGTATTTTTACTGATTAACAAGATAGATACTGTCAAAAAACCAGAACTCCTTCCTCTTATAAATAAAATAAATGAACTTTTTCCATTTAAAGAGATTATCCCTATATCTGCTTTGAAACAGGATGGTATTGATATACTTTTAAAAAAGATATATGATTATCTTCCTGAAGGTCCAAAATACTATCCTGATGATATTGTTACAGACCAGCTTGAGAGATTTATGGTCTCTGAGATAATAAGGGAAAAGGCTACTGAGATGACAGAAGAAGAGGTACCACATTCGATTGCAGTAGAGGTCACTGAGTGGAAGGAAAGGGAAAATGGTATAATTTTTATAAGGGCAAATATTTATGTTGAAAGAGACAGCCAAAAAGGTATAATAATAGGAAAGGGTGGAAGGATGTTAAAGGCGATTGGAACTGCTGCCCGGGTTGATATAGAGAAACTTCTTAATACAAAAGTCTTTCTTGAATTATGGGTAAAAGTAAAGAAGGATTGGAGAGATAATCTGAAGACACTGGAGGAGCTTGGATATAAATAAATGCTGATAGAGATGAAAGTAGAAGGTCTTCTTTTTGATCCAAGAAGTAGTATGTATATACTTCTTCTGAAGGAAATTGATGGAGATGGCACACTTCCTATATGGATAGGAAAACCAGAGGCAGATTCTATAGCCCTCGCCCTTGGAAAGGTAACAACACCCAGACCACTCACACATGATCTTATAAAAAATATTATTGACGGATTGAAGATAAGGTTAACAAAGATTATTGTAACCCAGATTCTGGATAATACATATTATGCCCTTGTATGTCTTACTGATGGAAAAAAAGAGACCTTCATAGATTCAAGACCGAGTGATGCTGTAGCTGTTGCACTCAGAACTAATGCATCTATTTTTGTTGAAGATAGTATTCTGGAGAGAAGGAGTACAGACGAACTTGAAGAGTGGCTTAAAAACCTCAGACCAGAAGACTTTGGAAATATTATGTAATGCTCCACAGGACTGAAGGGATAGTCCTTAAAACAAACCCTTTTGGCGAAGCTGACCTTATTGTATCATTCCTTACTCCTGATTATGGACTCTTGAAGACCTTTGCAAAAAGTCCACGTAAAACAGGTAGTCGTTTCGGGAGCAGTCTCGAGCCTCTTACACATTCAAGGATCGCTTTTTTCGGAAAAGAAAGCGCACCTTTACCAAGATTGACACAGTCTGATATCATTCATCCCTTTCAATTAATAAGATCTGAAATGGGTTGTTTTATCAAAGTCTTAGAGATAATAGAACTTACTTTTAGATTTATTATGGAAAAAGAATTTAGCAAAAAGATTTACATATTATTCTTAGAAACACTGATAAATATTGAGAATATCCTCCGTGAATCTTCTTACACCTCATCTTTGAAAAGAGGGGGTAGGGGGGATTTAAAAGCACATGAGAAGGCATTAGATTTGATTCTGGTCCACTATAAAATAAAGTTACTAAAGAAATCTGGATATGCTCCTAAACTCGACCTATGTGGAAAATGTGGTAAAGAAGCAGATTGTTTTTTTGTCTCTCAAGGTTCTGTATTATGCAAGGAATGTTCACAAAAAATGGATGCACCTTTCATTATCTCTAAAGGAGTTACCAAACTTTATTACAATCTTCTGACATGGGATACTAAAAAGATAAACAGAATACTTCCTTCAAAGGAGCTTCTTTCAGAGCTTTCAAATATTATAGATGCACATATAGCATATATTACTTCTGAAAGATTCAGTTCAAGAGAGTTTGCTCGTTCCCTTACATGCCATTTTTAGAATCATTTATTTAAAAACTTTAAAAAAGATATCATTTTGAGTAATATATCACTGCACTTATGTTAGATAATTTTTTTAACCCAGATACAATTGCAGTAATTGGTGCCTCAAGGACACCCGGTAAGGTAGGGCATGATATCCTCAAAAATCTTATTCAGTATGGCTATGAGGGCACAATATATCCGATTAATCCTGAAGCACCTGAAATTTTAGGTCTCAAAGCATATCCATCTATTCTTGATGTACCAGGGAAAATTGGTTTAGCAGTAATAGCAGTCCCTCCAAGAAGTGTTTTAGATGTTATTGGTCAATGCGGGGAAAAAGGCATTGATTCTGCTGTGATTATAACTGCAGGATTTAAAGAAAGTGGTTCAGAAGGAACGAAATTGGAGGATGAATTAGTTAAAAAGGCAAAGGAGTATGGAGTCAGGTTCATAGGTCCTAATTGCCTGGGGATAATCGATTCTCATTCCAGAATAAACGCCTCTTTTGCTAAGGGTATGCCAGAGAAAGGAAATATTGGATTTTTTTCACAATCAGGAGCGCTTGGAATTGCTGTTCTCGATCTTGCTTTATCTGAGGGTATAGGTCTTTCAAAATTTATAAGCATGGGAAACAAGGCAGATATCTCTGACGAAGAAATCATGCTGGCACTCTCAGAGGATGAAAATACAAAGGTCATTCTTGGATATATAGAGGGAGTAAAAGATGGCAGAAAGTTTTTGGAGATTGCAAGCCAGGTATCTAAAAAGAAACCACTTATTATACTGAAATCCGGTACTACAAGTTCAGGTATTAAAGCTGCTTCTTCACATACAGGAGCACTTGCAGGAAGAGAAATATCCTTTGATGCTGCATTCAAGCAGAGCGGTGTTATCAGAGCACAAACCGTTGGTGAACTATTTAATTTTGCTCTGGCTTTTGCTAATCAGCCACTTCCTCATGGACCAAATGTTGCAATAATAACAAATTCAGGAGGTCCTGGAATATTAGCTGCTGATGCCTGTGATAAGTTAGGACTTCAACTGGTCCCATTACATAAAGAAGTAGTTGACCAGCTAAGGAGTTTCTTACCCCCATACGCATCATTTTACAACCCTGTTGACATCCTTGGTGATGCTACTGCTGAGAGATATGAAAAGGCTCTTTATATAGTTGTACAGGATGAAAAAGTGAATGCAATATTGGTTCTTTTAACACCAACCGCTGTAATAGATGTGGAAGGAACTGCTAAGGCAGTAGCAAATATCTCACATCTCATTGACAAGCCTATTCTTACCTCTTTTATGGGGAAAAAGAGTGTTGAAGCAGGAACAAAGATACTCATGAAATATAATGTACCTAATTATAATTATCCAGAACATGCAGTTTCCTCTCTTAATACCATGTACAAATATAGCCTATGGATAAAAAAACCAGAAAAGGTATATCCCAAATTTGATAATGCAAAGGAGAAGGTAAAGGATATATTTGAAAGAATAAAGAACGAAAAGCGAGAACATCTCAGAGAATCAGAGATTTATGAGGTCTTAAATGCTTATGGATTTATACAACCAAAAAGTCTTCTTGCAAGGACATCTGAGGAAGCAGTAGCCGCAGCTAAAGGAATAGGTTACCCTGTGGTTATGAAGATTGTATCACCCCATGTAATTCATAAAAGCGATATAGGTGGCGTAAGAATGAACATAAACAATAAGAAGGAAGTTGAAAATGCCTTTTTTGATATTACAACACGTGTTAAACAGGTAATGCCTACAGCACATATAAACGGAGTAATGGTTCAAGAGATGATCTCAGGTGGAAAAGAGGTTATCATAGGCATAACAAGAGACACACAGTTTGGACACATGGTAATGTTTGGATTAGGAGGGATTTATGTAGAGGTATTAAGAGATGTGTCTTTCAGGATCGTTCCATTGAGTAAAGATGATGCTTATGAGATGATTCGTGAAACAAAAGTCTTTCCTCTACTTCGTGGAGTAAGAGGAGAGGCAGAAGCAGACATAGAGGCAATTGAAAATTCGTTATTAACTCTTTCGCAGATGGCTTTAGACTTTCCTCAGATCATTGAGGCTGAGATTAATCCACTCTTGGTTAAGAAAAGAGGTGAAGGAGTGGTAGCTATCGATGCGAGATTTACTATAGGAGGGGCTTAAAATGATTTCTTTATATGTAGGTTCTACTTCAGGATACTCAGGTAAGAGTTTAGTCTCTATGGGGATAGGTATTAAGATGAAAAGAGATGGTCTTCGAGTAGGTTATTTTAAACCTGTTGGAATATTGCCTATTAAAGTTGAGAACATCCTTACAGATAAAGATGCTTGGTTTATATACAGGGTATTTGAGCTCAAAGACCATATAGCTGAAGTATGCCCTGTTGTATTGACTCAAGAGCTTACTATGAAAGCCTATCTCCAAGATGTAAAAGGTCTAATGAAAAAGATTGAAAAGTCTTTTAAGCAATTATCCCGGGATAAAGATATTATGATAGTCGGGGGTTCAGGGAGCATATATTCCTGGAGCGTTATGAATATCTCAGGACTTAAAGTCATTAAGAGACTTAATTCAAAATCTCTAATCGTAGTGAAATATGAGGGTGAGTTCTGTGTTGATTATATACTTCAAGCAAAGAAGGACCTTGGTAATAATTTTTTAGGTGTAATATTTAATAAGGTGACACACGATTTCAGACAGAGTGTTGATGATTATATCGTTCCATTCCTGAAAAGGAAGGGCATAGAAGTTATTGGCATATTACCACATGACCCATTAGTCGGTTCAGTTACTGTCGAAGAACTAAATGAGATGCTCGGTGGTAAAGTCTTGTGTTGCCATGATAGAGTGAATAATCTTATCGAACGCTTTTTGATAGGTGCTATGCAGGTAGACAGGGCAACTGAATATTTTAAGATGACAAAGAACAACGCTGTTATAGTTGGGGGAGACCGTGCTGATATACAGTTATCTGCAATTGAGTCTGGCACAGAGTGCCTTGTTCTTACAGGAGAATTGTATCCAAGTGAATTGATTATTTCGAGGGCAGAACAAAAAAATATTCCTATAATTGTTGTTAGGGATGATACTTACACTGTTGCAAAAAAGGTTGAAAAACTTTCTACAAGATTAAGACTGAGAGACAAGGCAAAAGTTACGCATGGCACTGAACTCGTTATTAATAATGTAAATTTTCCATTGCTATATAAGAAACTCGGCATTAATATTAGTTGATAAAATATTGTCCCCATTTTACTGGATATATTTCTTGACATAAGAAGGGACTTTGATATATAAAAATTTATGGAAATTCCAGTTAATTTAGATGATTATTTCTGCCCAAATGAATCCTGTGGTAACCATAAAAAAAAGGGACACGGAAATATTGTTATATATGATAGATATGGTAGAAACCGTAGAAGGCTGCTTAAATGTAAGACATGTAACTCAACATTTTCTGAGAGACGTTCTTCAGTCTTCTTCGGCTTACATACTAAAGAATCTAAAATAAAAGAAGTCATCCATAATCTCCTTGAAGGTATGAGTTTAAGAGAGGCAGCGGATGCTTCTGGACTTGATAAAGATACAGTCCATAGAATTTGGAAGCGGTTTGTTAATAGCTGTGAAGAGTCAGTAGAAAGCCTTTTAAAAGAATTTAATATTAAACTTGAAGACCTTATTCTCATTCTTTATAAAAGGACCAAGAAGAAGTGAGATAGAAATGGATGAAATAAGAGTTGCTATAGCAGGTGTTGGAAACTGTGCTAGTTCGCTAATACAGGGCATCGAATATTATAAATCTTTAGACAAAAATCATCCTGATAAATCACTCGGGCTAATGCATTATGAGCTCGGAGGATATAAACCTGAAGACATAAAAATAGTAGCTGCTTTTGACATTGACGCAAGAAAAGTTGGCAGACCTCTAAATGAGGCTATTTTTGCTAAACCAAATTGCACAAAAGTATTCAATGGAGTTGTCCCAGAGTCTTCCGTAATAGTTGAAATGGGTGAGGTGCTGGATGGCGTGGCATCTCATATGGAAAATTATCCAGAGGAAAGGAGATTTGTCATCGCTAAAAGAGAACCTTGTGACGTTGCAAAGGTTCTGGAAAATAGTGGTGCTGATATCCTTATCAGTTACCTTCCTGTAGGTTCTGAACAGGCAACTGCTTTTTACGCTGAAGCCTGCCTAAAAACAGGAACCAGTCTCATAAATTGTATTCCTGTATTCATTGCATCTGATAAATCATGGGCTCAACGTTTTGAAGAAAAAAATATCCCTATTATAGGAGACGATATCAAAAGTCAAGTAGGTGCTACAATTATTCACAGAACATTAACCAAGCTTTTTGAAGATAGAGGAGTAAAAATAGATGCTACATATCAATTAAATGTAGGTGGAAATACTGATTTTTTGAACATGCTTAATCACAGTAGATTAAAATCTAAGAGGATATCCAAGACTGAGGCTGTTCAATCACAGCTTCAAACTCCACTCATGGATGGAAATATACACATAGGTCCTTCTGACTATATACCATGGCTGAAGGACAATAAAATATGTTTTCTCAGGATCGAAGGAAGAGGTTTTGGAAATGTTCCTGTAAGCCTTGAACTCAGACTATCTGTTGAAGATTCACCGAATAGTGCAGGTGTTGTAATAGATGCTATAAGGTGTTGTAAAATTGCCCGGGACAAGAGGGTAGGGGGAGTACTTGTATCTCCATCGGCATATTTTATGAAACATCCAATGATACAATTTTCAGATGAAGAAGCAAGAAAAATGGTTGAAGAATTTATTGCTGGCAAGAGAGAAAGGTAGAGGGTGATAAGTGCAAAGCTTGGACATCTCCTTGATGCCCCTCTCAGCCCTATTGCTAAACGAATACCTTTAAGTCCTAATTTTCTAACAATAACAGGCTTTATCATCACAACCGTTTCAGCATTAATAATTCCTGAAAATCTAAGACTGGGTGGAATTTTGATTATTTTTGGAGGGCTTTTTGATTTTCTTGATGGATTAGTTGCAAGAACACAGGGTAAGGTAAGTAAATTTGGTGCATTTCTTGATTCACTTCTTGATAGGTATTCAGATGCATTTCTATTTATTGCGATATCATGGTATTTTACCGAAAAGGGTAATCTTACAGGCTCATATCTAAGCCTTGGCACATTAGTCGGTTCATTCCTTATCAGCTATGCAAGGGCAAGGGCAGAAGGTCTTGGTAAATCATGCCATACTGGTATTATGGAAAGACCGGAGAGAATTATACTCTTATCATTTGCTACCATAACAGGTTGGCTCATTCCTATTTTATGGATAATGCTTTTTCTCACACATATAACGGTGGTACAAAGGATCTATCATGTGTGGAAAGCTATTAGAATCAATTATTGAAATTTGGTTATTGATTCTTTAATCAAGAGCGGGCGACGGGACTTGAACCCGCGACCTTCAGCTTGGGAAGCTGACACTCTACCAACTGAGTTACGCCCGCAATAATGAATTTTATAAGTCAGAAACCATTAAAGTCAACAGAGTAGCAAATCTACATTTCAAAAAACCTGTAATAACATTCCATTGTAAAAGCTTTTTTAGAATGTTAACATTATCTGTGATTCCAGAGAAAAAACTTAAAGAAAAGATACTTAAAGATAAGTATAACTCAATAATATTTAAGAAGAGCAGGGGAAAAGAGGTATATCTTGTTGGAGGATATATCCGCGACATATTAAGGAGTAAAATTTCAAAAGACAGAGATTTTATTGTGATAAATGATATAGAAGACTTCGTTAAAAAGGTTAAAAAGGAGATTGGAGGTACTCTTGTAGAGTTTAAAAAAGGTGATACTTTAAGACTTGTTCTTAAGAATGGAATAACAATGGATTTTTCGAGTCCTAAAGGTTCAATTAAAGAAGACCTTTCAAGAAGGGATTTTACAATTAATGCGATCGCCTGGTCGCCTGAGACAGGAATAATAGACCCATATGGTGGGATGATAGACATAGAGAAGAGAATAGTCCGTTCTATTAGTAAGAACAATCTTATCGATGATCCATTACGCATGCTTAGGGCATATAGATTAGCTTCAGAGCTTGATGGAGAAATAGATCCAAAAACAAGAAAATTCATAAAAACTTTTTATTATAATATAAAAAAAGTATCATCTGAAAGGATAACTTTCGAAATCTTCAATTTGTTAAACTCAAAAAATCCTGGTAAATATCTTAAAATGGCTCTTGATGATAAAATATTAACACATATTTTTCCTTTAAAAATAAATAAGTTAAGAAATAATATTAAAGCTGTTTCTAATTTTATAAAGAATTTAGAGGAATACCCTGTTAAACTTAAAGCCATACTTAAAGATAATATTTCTCAAAATTTGACTTACAAGGGACTTTTGATTTTGGAGCTTTTGCTTACGAACAATGGCTCCTTTATATCTGATATATTTCCATTAAAAATGAGTAAATTTATAATTAAAAGGTTACGTTATCTAAATAAAGGTATAAAAGAATACAAAAAGGGAGATTTATTTAATTTCTTCCTGAAATCTAAAGAATCTGCTATTGATATGATTTTATTGGAAAATAAATTAAATCTAATAGAAGAGTATAATAGGTTTAAAAAAATATGGAAAAAAGGACTAATAAACTCCATAGAAATAAAGAAAATAGGAAATATAAAGGATGGAGAGACACTTGGAAAAATAATAATAGAGCTTAAAAGGGCAGAATTCGAAAGAAAAATAAAGACAAAAGATGGTGTCAAAAAGTATCTACTTAAAATTTTACATAATATATCTTATCAGACATAAAATATGAACATCTATTGTTAGTAAGCTGTTATTAACTATGTTCAAAATGGTCTTCTTTATTCTTGCTTTGATGGTTTCAACGTTACTGAATAGGATTTAGGCAAGCGAAATAATTCATAAAATCAATAAGTTATATTTTTTTTACTGGTTCTCCGATCAGGAAATCTTTACTGATATCTGAAATCCTAACTCTTATAAGGCTCCCAATTGGGTATCCATTCACCTTTGTCTTTACTTTCAAATAATTACTTGATGTTCCAATTGCTATTTCATCAATAGTATTTTCTTCTATAATAATATCAAGTTCTCTCCCTATATACGATTTCATATATGCTATTTTTTTCTCGATATTTAAGGCTCTTATCTCATTTAGCCTTTGTTTTTTTAATGAAGGATTACACTGATTTGACATTTTGGATGCTAAAGTGTTTGGTCTGCTTGAAAAAGGAAATACATGTATATATGTAAAAGGGATTGAGTTTATAATTTTCTTTGTATTCAAGTATTCTCGCTCTCCTTCTCCAGGGAAGCCAACTATAATATCTGTTCCTAACGCAATATCAGGGATTTTTTTGATTATTTTTTCTATAGTCATTATATAATCCTTTGAAGAATAGTTTCTTTTCATAAGTTTTAAAATAGAGTCATCACCACTCTGCAAAGGAAGATGTAAATGTTTACATATTCTCTCTTCCTCTAATACTTCAATAAGTTCATTATCAACTTCTGAAATCTCTATAGAACTTAATCTTATTCTTGGGATTTTTGTATAATTTAGAAGTGTTTTAATTAACTTTGAAAGATTGATCCTTGGATATAAGTCATTTCCATAAGAACCTAAATGGATTCCTGTAACTACAATTTCGTTATAACCCGCAGATTCTATTTCTTCAGCCCTTTTTAATGCCTCTGAAATATCAAGACTTCTTGATTTCCCCCTTGCAATTGGAACTATACAGTAAGAACATGAAAAATTGCACCCATCTTGAACCTTAAGATATGGACGTGCCCTTTTGTTAGAAATATTTGTTATTAAAATATCTCTATTCTTCAATAAAATATTAACTATTTTAAGCTTATCTTTATTCTCTATTATCTTTATTTTTTCGTCTATAGCCATTACTTCTTCAGGATGTAGCTGAGAATAGCAACCAGTAACTATAACATTAGAACCTGCTCTTAAAGCCCTTCTTATGAGCTGCCTCGATTGATAATCACTTTTTGCTGTAACTGTACATGTATTTATAATTGAATAGTCAGGTTTTTGTGATAAATCTGTAGCATACCACCCTGCCCTTTTAAGGCTGGTTTCTATAATGTCGCTTTCTGACTGGTTTACTCTACACCCGAGAGTATGGACTGAGAATTTCATTTTTAATTTTTCAATTAAAGCATTATATGTTTATTAAAGGTTAATTGGTTTACCTTCAAGAGAGTGCTTCCTTCCTTTTATAATCTCTACCAATATGAGCTCCCCCTTCTGCATATCTAACTTTTGGAAATTAACTATCTTATTTGTTCTTGTTCTCCCTGTGAATTTTTCTTTATCATCTTTGCTTTGTCCTTCTAAAAGTACTTCCTGAATAGTTCCTTCAAGTGCCTTATTTTTTCTCTCAGTAATTCTATCTTGTATTTCAATGATATTCTTCAACCTCTCTGACTTAACATTATCATCTATCTGATCTTCCATTCTCGAAGCCTTTGTTTTAGGTCTCTGAGAATATTTAAAAGAAAAAATTCCATCAAACTCTATTTCTTTCAATGCATTTATTGTTTGTAAATAATCTTTATCTGTTTCACCAGGAAAACCTACAATTATATCTGATGTTATAGATATTCCTCTTACTTTATCTCTAATTCTTATGACCTTTTCAATATATTCTTCATACGTATAACCCCTGTTCATTAGTTTAAGAATTCTGTTAGAGCCTGATTGCAAAGGGAGATGGATATGCTCACATACTTTTTGTAAATCCGAAATTGTATTTATAAGGTTATCATTCAGGTCTCTTGGATGAGAGGTAACAAACCTTATCCTCTCAATCCCCTCTATTTTATTCAGCTGTCTTAAAAGCTCTGGGAAGTCTATATCACTTTTATAAGAATTGACATTCTGTCCTAAGAGAGTAATCTCTTTATATCCATCCTCGGCGAGTCTTTTTACTTCAGAAATAATATTTCCTGATGGTCTTGACCTTTCTCGCCCCCTTGTAAAAGGAACTACACAGAAAGTACAGAAATTATTACAGCCATACATAATTGTAACCCATGCCTTTACACCATCTGACCTTTTTATCGGGAGGTCTATATTTGCAATTTCAGGATTATCTTCTATTGCAATAAGCGACTTTTTATCTGAGATGATTTCTTTGAGCATATAGATATTTTGAGGTCCTAATACATAATCTACATCTGGAAATCTTTTGAAAATATTTACTCCTTCTTGCTGTGCAATACAACCTCCGACAATAATCTTTATCCTTTTTTTCTTATTTTTAATATCAATAGATTTTCCGAGTTCGCTGTAAAATTTTTGTTCTGCCTTTTGTCTTACACTACAAGTATTGAATATAATTAGATCAGCATTATAAGGATTATCTGTCTGAGAATATCCCTCCCTTTCCAAGACCCCGAGCATTTTTTCAGAGTCATGAAAGTTCATCTGACAGCCAAATGTCCGAATATAAACATTTTTATTCATTTTTAAAATTTAACATTTCTAATAATTTCTGACAAGAAATGAGAATAGTGATCTTCATTCTCTATTTTTGGCTTCGCATATGTTTGAGATGAAGGTACCCCTACCCCTTAGATTTAGAGACCTGTTTTAAATTTCTCTTCTAAGCAGTTAGAATTTCAAGATTTATTAATTCAATTGCCTTTATAGGATCTGAATGTTGAAGTATTCCCCTTCCTATAACAAGATAATCCGCTCCTTCTTTTATAGCCTCTTTCGGTGTCATTGTCCTCCTCTGGTCATCTGGAGGAGTCCACGATGGTCTTATACCAGGAGTAACTACGAGAAAGCTTTTTCCACAGTGATTTTTAATCATCGCTGCCTCTTTCGGAGATGCTATAACACCATCAAGACCAGCTTTAAAAGCCAATATTGAAAGATGTTTCACATGTGTTTTTAAACTATAGGGAATACCGAGTTCATTTGTCAATATATCCTTAGATAAACTTGTGAGAACTGTTACACCAAAGATTTTGGGTCTATCAAGATTCTCTTTTAAGCATATATCAACAACGCTGTCTCTACATTTTTTCATCATTTCTGAACCACCTGATGTATGTAGATTAAACATGTAAACCCCGAGTTTAGTAGCAACTACTGCTGATTTTGACACAGTGTTTGGTATATCATGGAACTTGAGGTCTAAAAAAACCTTTTTACCTTTGTTATTGATATCCTCTATGATTTTGGGACCACATGAAATAAAAAGCTCTGGACCGACCTTGAAGATTCCTATATAATCTTTAAATTTTTCTACAAGTTCAATCGCAAGGGCATATTCAGAAACATCAAGAGCAAGTATTAATTTTTCGCTTACAGACATATCTCATTCTACCTTTGCAAGTGTTATCCCCTTTTGTGATTGATATTTCCCAGCTTTATCAGAATAGGATTTTTCACATACCTCAAATGCTCCGAGGAAAAGGAGTTGTGCGATCCCTTCATTTGCATATATCTTCGCTGGAAGAGTTGCTGTATTTGATATCTCTATAGTCACATATCCTTCCCATTCAGGCTCAAGGGGGGTTACATTGATAATGATTCCACATCTCGCATATGTAGATTTTCCGAGGCATATCGCAATCGTTTCCCTTGGGATCCTGAAATATTCAACTGAACGACCTAATGCAAAAGAATTTGGTGGTATTATACATATAGGACCTTTAAAATCAATGAAACTTTCTTGCTTGAGTGCCTTTGGATCAATTATTGTATTGTGTATATTCGTGAATATCTTGAACTCATCAGCGATCCTCATATCATATCCATAAGAACTCAGCCCATATGATACGACACCTTCTCTTATTTGTTTATCACTGAATGGTTCAATCATACCTTTTGATGCCATTTCTTTTATCCATCTGTCATTCATCAACATTGATTATCCTCTATAGATTTGAATTTTGCAAAATATTATATCAGTTTTTAATTATCTTAGAAAATTATTTTAATTTTTAATTAAAGATACCTGAACCCATAACAATCTTGACTATGAGTAAAATTATCTGTTAACGTATTTAAATTTACTTTAGGAGTTTTTATGAGAAAGGAAAAAGATACTATTAAAACTAAAAGACAGTCTAAAAAAGTAAAAACAAAAATGTCAGAAGTAAAGTCAATCAAGACAAAAAGATCGGGTACAAAAACAAAGGCTGTAAAAAAGAAGGAGGTAAAGACAGAGACTGATTTTCTCAGAAATAAAAAAATACAGGAGATTAAGAAGAAACTATTAGCTCGGAAGGAAACTCTGCTCGCTGAGGCTGAAGAAGCTCTGAATGAATTACCAGGGCAGACTATATTCCCTGACCTCGGTGATCAGGCAACAGCGGAGACAGAAAGAAATTTCATGTTGAGGTTGAGGGGAAGAGAAAGAAGGTTATTAAAGAAAATAGATGATGCAATTGAAAGGATAGAGAGCGGTACATTCGGTATCTGTGAGAAGTGTGGAATGGAAATAGATATAAGAAGGCTTGAGGCACGCCCTGTTACTACCTTGTGTATTGAATGTAAAACACAGCAGGAAGAAGAAGAAAGGTTGATGGAGAAATAGTATCTATTAGTTTAATTTTTGCCTCCGCATGCAGTGCAATGTGGGTCTTTATATACTTTATAAACTCTAAATTCCATTTTATTTCCATCCATAACAAGTAGTCTCCCTTTAATATTTAGACCAATACCAGTAAGGTATTTAATACTCTCAAGAGCTTGTAAGGTTCCAATAATTCCAGGGGTTACACCTACAACAGGGAAAACCTCAACAGGTGGTGACTCGGGAAAAATACAGCGAAGACACGGTGTCTCTGGATGTTGTATAAAAGAAAGCATTCCATCCATTCCTCTGATACTTCCAAAGACAAGGGGTATCTTCTTTCTGATAGCCGTATCATTCAGAACATATCTTGTCTGAAAATTATCCATGCAATCTATAATTATATCAGCATTATTAACAATACTATCTGCGTTTTCAGGTAATATTCTATCTTGTATAGCTGTCACTTTTATATTTGGATTTATATTCTCAATCGTTAATTTACCAGATATAGCTTTATTAATACCTATCCTTGTGTGGTCATGCAATATCTGCCTGTTAAGATTTGTTAGGTCAATTGTGTCAAAGTCACAGATTGTCATTTGTCCAACTCCGGCAACAGCAAGATAAATCGCAACAGGAGAACCTAAACCACCAGCTCCGGCTATAAAGACCTTAGAGTTTTTGAGTTTGATCTGCCCTTCTTGCCCCCATCCCTCTATCAACATCTGCCTATGATATCTTTTGATTTCATCATCTGAAAGTATCACTTCTACCCTCTCCTTCCAGTATAATTCACTTACCTATATCCCTCTTTTTTTGAGGGAAAATAAAACCAGAATACTAATCTACTTTCAAGAATTTGTCTTAATTCATGAACTTTACTCTAAATATTCATATAAAAATTGTCAATCTTCAATAGAGTATATAAATATATGATATAATTTGAAGAAACCAGAACAAAGAAAATGGATTTTCTGGTCAACTCCGATAATGACAATGAGAAACCGTGTAAAAAGCTACAGAAAATTATCTCCAAGTCTGGAGGACTATTGTGAATAATAAAGAAAAGATAATCGAGATTATAAGGCGATTAAAAAAACAATATCCTGAAGCTAAGACAGCACTCAGGTTTAACAGTCCATTTGAGCTATTAGTTGCCACTATTCTCTCAGCACAGACTACTGATGTTCATGTAAATAAAGTGACTGAGGATCTTTTTAAAAAATATAAATCCATAAAAGATTATGCAAATGTATCTATTGAAAAACTCCAGAAAGATATAAGTTCAATAAATTTCTTCAAGACAAAGGCAAAAAATATCCAAAAGGCAGCTAAATTAATAGTTGAAAAATATAATTCGAAGGTGCCTAAAACGATGAAAGAATTGATTGAACTCCCTGGGGTTGCAAGAAAGACCGCTAATATTATTCTTTCAAATGCTTATGGGATAAATGAGGGTATAGCTGTTGACACTCATGTAAAACGTCTATCATCAAGGCTTGGTCTTACTGAAAACGATGATCCTGTGAAGATAGAGAAAGAACTCATGGAAATAACACCCAAAGAAGAATGGGGAAATCTTTCACACCTACTGATACTTCATGGAAGAAATGTCTGTCATGCAAAGAAACCTAAACACAATGAATGTGTCCTCTATGATATCTGTCCTTCAAGGAATATTTAGAGAGGATAAAACTTTTTTAAGAAAATTTTTGTTCCCAGAATTCTATTGTTTTTGCTTCTTTATCACAAGCCTTTTCAACCTCTGAGACACAACTTCCTGCTATTTCGAGTAGCTTTAAAACAGCTGTACAGAACTCTGAGACACCACATCCATTCTTATCAAATATATCAAGAACAGGGCATAGTATCCTTTCATTAAATAACTCATTGTATCTTTCCCATATCTCCCTTTTTTTCTCTTCAGAGGTTATATCCTGAGTCACAGCAAGATAAGTATGTATAGAGCCGTTAACCGTTAAAAAAAGCTTTGCCATGAGACTCTTTGAAAGAGATTTTAATTCAGCAATCTGACTTAGCTCTTTTTTATTTGGCATTTTTCACCTTTCTTTAAAAAATAGTCTAAGTGCGCTAACCCATTTAACATTAATGTTCAACATACCCAGCTAATAGCAAATTCTATTCCCTTTGGATACCAGTGATAACTAACTGATTTTAAAGATAAAATAAGTTTCAAATAAAAAGAGGAGACAAAAAAGTGACAAATATTGTCAATTGATTATCTTATTTCGTTATCTTAGAATAAAGAATACTGTGAATCTATTTATTATTTTATTTATAATCCATATCACCGCAATATCTTTTAAGAAATTCTTCTCTGCTCATTTCGTGACCTGAACAAAAACCAGAAGAATCCATGCTATCACAACCTATTGTTATATATTTCCCATTAACCCTTATTGTCTTTGAATGGAACATCATCCCAGATTTTTTCCCTTCAGAATTGACATAACGTATATTGGGCAAAATAATTGTGCTTCCTATACAGTAAGTTTTCA
This sequence comes from Thermodesulfovibrionales bacterium, assembly GCA_049700155.1. Taxonomy (GTDB): domain Bacteria; phylum Nitrospirota; class Thermodesulfovibrionia; order Thermodesulfovibrionales; family SM23-35; genus JACAEY01. Next base: position 20,908 of record JBNAVX010000023.1, on the reverse strand, counting down.
TTTTACCTATGCTTTTACCTCCGTTAATAGTATTATTATTTTAAAGATGCTAAAAAGATATTTTTTATATATTTTACTATATAAAATAAATCAGGTCAAGAAGTAATTTTTTAACATTTTAGATAGGGCAAAAAACCTTTTATCTTTGATTATCTCCTCTATGCTTATTTCTATTTTTTGAATCCAGTTCGGATATGAATCTATTGTACCAGGCATATTTTGCTGATTTAATGTCCCTAAAATATCATCAAAACTAACAAGTAAGAGTTTGCAGGGTGTCATCGCAAGATATTTATATACAGCCAGACAAAGTTCTGGGGTCATTTGATTTCTCTTCTTCTGTTGGAATAAGAATTTTTCAGGAATAATTCCCTGAGATTTAAGTGCAGATATTATAAGTTTTTTGTCCCTTTTCCTCTCTTCCACTTGCTTTTTAAACATGCCTTCCTCTTTATATATGCCCAATTTCTTTCTGACCTTTATATCCTGATATTTCCAATATCCATATAAAGTTGGTAAGTCATGTGTAGTTACCGCACATAAAGCCATTTCTGGATATCTTTCAGGTGGCAGGAATGAAGGATCAGGATAGTTTCTTTCGAAATAAAATAACTTATATGAAAGCATATGGAATTTTTTCAATGATTCTTTCACATTCTCTGCTACTGTCCCGAGGTCTTCTGCTATAACCACTGTCTTATTCCTGATACTTTCAAGGGCGATGATCCTCAAAAGATCTTCTGAGGGATATTTTATATATGCACCTTCTTTAGGTGACATCCCATAAGGTATCCAGTAAAGTCTGAATAAACCAGGGGCATGGTCAATTCTCAATGCTCCGCTATATTTCATATTCTTTCTAATTGACTGAATAAAGAACTCATAACGTGTCTCTTTTAATTTCTCCGGGATTAAAGGAGGGAATCCCCAGTTTTGACCCTCTGGGTTGAAATCATCAGGAGGTGCTCCTACATCAGCTTGCCCCACTATATCTTGATTATTCCATGTATCACTACCTCCACTAACAGAACCTACTGCAAGGTCATTATACAATCCAATAACCATTCCAAGCTCCTTAGTAAGCACATTTATTTCTTTAATTTGTTCGTCAATAAGCCACTGGATATAACTGTTAAATAGTATCTGTTTTTCATGTAGTTTCTTGAATTCCTGGACTGTATTACTATTTGGATTACGGTAGTACTCAAACCATTGCTGCCATGTGTATGCATGATATGCCTTCATCATATGCTCCCATAGTGTCATAAAGAGCGAAAATGACTCGAGTGAACTCCCTTCTTCAGAGAGATATTTTTTGAAATCCTTTGCACGCTGAGTATCCTGGAGATAATGTTTCTCATAAAAAAGGTTAAATGCATGGTGTAAAATTTCTTTCTTAAGTGTTGCTATCTTTTCATAGTCAATCAGTCTTCTTTTTCTTAGACGTTCAACCTCTTTCTTAAAAGGTTCTGATTTTATTATTGCCTGTGCTTCATCAGATTCAAAGACCTCTGGTATCTTCTCAATATCCAGATAAATAAAATTTTTATATAACCTGCTTACAGGGAAATATGGACTGATACCAAATGGTCTTGTATTTTGAATCGCATGAAGAGGATTAATCCCTACAAATCCACCTTTCAAATCTGCAGTCCACTTAACTATCTCTTTAAGGTCATTAAAATCACCTATACCCCAGTTTCTGGATGAGCGTATTGAATAAAGGTTGATAGAAAATCCCCATGATCTTCTTTTATGTAGTTCAGGTGGAATATAACATACATCAGGAGTTATAATTACTCTTGAATTCCCCTTATTTATTCTTATATTGGAAGATTCACACTCTGCATAAATCTCATAATATCCGCACTGACGATTGACTTTATCCTCAAGGTATATCTTTATATATCTCTCTTCATTAATCCATTGCTCTTCTGAAAAAGATAAATCATCCCCTGATATCATAAACTCATCTCTCTGACCATCTTCACTTTCTAATGCCCAAAACACGCACAGTTTTTTCTCTTCGCCTTTTTGCATTGGAATAAATATAGGTATTTTCATAGGTTGCTCATTAACTGAAATAACATGGACTGGTTCTATAAAGTTTTTCCATTGTTTCCACTTTCTTTCATGAATCTCTTTCAGGAGATCCTCTTCTGAGTCAAACTTTATTCTCATAGCCTTAAGGAGTGCTATCTTGGTCTCTAATGTAGTTAGATGTTTTTCACCATGGATATCCCAGTATTCAGGGATGACACCACACAACTCTGAAAGTTCATTGATAAGCTCATCGATGTTTTGCATAATTACCTTTTGAAAGATTTAATCTTTTATAGGGCGGCCCCTTTTAGGAATTATGCCTATACCAGAAATGTCTATATGACATCGAAAACGGTCTTTTTCAGGTTCAAAACCGAACTTTTCACCTTCGTTAATCATATTCTGTTTGTCTACTATCATACCTTTTAGACTGCATCCTTTTTTTAAAACCACATGGTCCATGATGATACAATTCTCTATAGTTACATCATCTTCAACTAAAACACCACTTCTTATAACAGAGTTTCGGATCTTTGATTTATAAATAATAGTTCCATCAGCAATGATGCTGTTTCTTATATCGCCTTTTAATATCTTTAAGGATGGTCCCCCATAACTTGAAGGATGTATTGGCCATAAAGGGTTATTGAGATCAAAAAGTGGCTTATCCCCTAACATATCCATATGTGCATCAAAATAACTTTTTATTGTCCCAACATCCCGCCAGTAACCTTTTTCTTCATAAGACTTGGTTCCTGGAACAATATTAGTTGCAAAATCATAGGCAAATACCTTACCTGTCTCAACAAGATCCGGTATAACATGTGCTCCGAAATCATGTTGCTTTTTCCGCTGAGCCCTCGCAAGGGCATCTAAGAGAATATCACTGTTAAAAATGTAATTTCCCATAGATACATATGCATACTGTATATCATCCGGAATAGGAATAGGCTTTTTTGGTTTTTCCTGAAATTTGATAATACGTTTTTCTGTATCTGTTGCGATAACACCAAAAGATGAAGCCGATTCAATAGGAACGGGTCTTGCTGCTACTGTAACATATGCATCTTTTTCAATATGAAACTCAATCATTTGACGAACATCCATCCTATATATGTGGTCTGCACCAAAAATTATGACAATTTCAGGATTATGCTGGCGAATAAATTCAATATTTTGAAATACAGCATCTGCTGTCCCCTGAAACCACTCAGGTCCCATACGCATCTGAGGGGGAACTACTGTTACAAAATGGTCTTTAATGACTGAAGACAAAACCCAATTCTGTCTTACATGTTCTATGAGGGACTGTGATTTATACTGTACAAGAAGGTAAATAGAATAGATATGTGAATTTACAAGGTTGCTAAGAACAAAATCTACGATTCTATACCTTCCGCCGAATGGCACAGAAGGTTTTGAACGGAAAACAGTCAAAGGGAAAAGACGCTCACCTTTACCACCGGCAAGAACGAATGCAAGGACTTTTGGATTAGCCATCTTACAAGTCTTTTATTATCATTTCTGAATTTTAACTCTTTTTTAATAATCCTTTTCTTCTAATTAAAAATGATACTATTATCCCTATAATTAAACCCATGACTGTAGAAAGAAATATCACAATGGCAAGAGATGCCTCAAATTTCCATATAAAGAAAGAGATTGTTACTGGTATAGCGTTTTGAACTGAAAACACAGAAACAAAAAAAACAATTACTAACAATACTAACAGGATGGGCATCATATTGTTTCCTCCTTGTGTAAATCTATCAAATTACTACAAAAAATAAATATCTTTTAATCTTCTTTATTTAAAATTAGTTAAACGATCTTTAACCTTTTTCAATAATTTTTTTGCCCACTTGAATTCGGTTGCAAGAATTGCAAGTCCCACAGGAATAAAAAGTGTTGCTGGACCCGGCAAAACAATCATTGCCAAACCAGCAATAAGAATAGTAAAACCTATAACGATCTTGATAACTCTCTTTGCCTGATGGAAAGTCTTTATCATATTTAATTTTAAAAATTATTTTTTAAGGATATGTAAGGATCTTTAGAATCTCACAGTATCTTTCTATTGTTTTTTCAACGATTTCGTCAGGTAGAACAGGGGCTGGATATTTCTGATCCCAGTCAAGTGTTATTAAATAATCACGGACAATCTGCTTATCAAAACTTTCCTGTTTTCTACCTGGAATATAGTCCTTCATTGACCAAAACCGTGATGAATCAGGTGTTAATAGTTCATCAATAAGCATAAGTTCACCATTATATAATCCAAACTCAAACTTTGTATCTGCTATAATTATTCCCCTTTTTTCAGCTATCTCAGAAGCCTTTGAATATATTTTCACACTAATATCCCTAAGCCTTTCTGCTATCTCTAAACCGACTGTCTCTATGACTTTCTCAAAAGTGATATTTACATCGTGACCTTCATCTGCTTTTGTACTGGGAGTAAATATCGGCTTATCAAGTTTTGATGATTCTACAAGACCTGATGGAAGACTGATACCACAAATAGTTCCTCTATCTCTATATTCCTTCCAACCAGATCCAGAGAGATAGCCTCTCACAACACATTCAACAGGTATAGGTCTCGTTTTTTTTACAATCATGCTTCTTTCAAAAAGGATATCAGAGTATTTATGAAGGATTTTCGGAAAATCTTTTATATCTGTCGCAATGATATGATTTTTAATAATATCCTCTACCTGCCTGAACCAGAAAACAGATATCTTTGTAAGAACCCTTCCTTTCCCGGGTATACCATTTGGAAGGATTACATCAAAAGCTGAGATTCTATCTGTTGCTACAATAAGTAAATGTTCACCAAGGTCATAAATATCTCTCACTTTTCCTCGTTTAAGAAGAGGAATTTCAGAAAACTCTGTCTTAAGAATGATCTCATTACTCACATTCATTCAAAATATAGAAAAATTTGTCCTTTAAGATTTTTTACTCGTTTTGGCAAAAAAGGGGGTAAGTTTTTTAACCACGTTATCGCTCTGACACTTAGGGCATGTAACCTTTGGTTTTGATTCAAATTCCTTAACAGAAAGAAAAACTGTAAACTCTTTTTTGCAATCATTACAAATATACTCATATGCCGGCATGTTGACCTCCTTAACTAAGCTTTCTGAGTTAAAAAAGTCTGTCGGACTTATAGTGTTTATACCACATAGAACTCCACAAACTCAAGAAAATGCGTCAATTTATTATCCCTTTTAAATCTTTTTCATATACCGGACCATAGACTGTGATTGAAAAGGCTTCTCTTCTTAAGAGTTTTTCAGCAAGCTCTTGAATCTGATTGAGTTTGATTGAATCTATTTCCTTCATAACCTCTTTAGGAGAATAGTATCTTCCATAATAGATTTCCTGACGTGCAATATTGTTCATACGGCTGCCTGTTGACTCAAGTCCAAGAATAATATTACCCTTTAAATGTTTCTTTGCACGTTCAAGTTCTACTTCTGTTACTGTATCTTTTAGACTATCTGTCTCTTTAAGTATAAGTTCGACTAACTCATGAACACGTTTTCTCCCAACACCTGCATAAATACCCCATATCCCTGTATCAAAATATGATGAGACAAAAGAATAGATTGAATAAGCAAGTCCCCTTTTTTCTCTTATCTCCTGAAAGAGGCGTGAGCTTACACCAGCACCTAATATAGTATTAAGGACAGATAGACTGTACCGCTCCTCACTATTTTGAGGAATTCCTTCAACTCCCATGCACACATGAGCTTCAGAAAGTTCTTTGTGGAAAACCTCAATTTTAGTATTAAAAACTGGAGGAGAGTCTTTTTCTGGTTCAGAGCCTCTTCTGAGGTTTCCGAGATACTTATTCAATATCATAAGAAGTGATTCAGGTTCAAAATTCCCTGCGCAGGCTATAATCACATCCTTTACTCCATAGTATTTTTTTATATGTAAAATAAGGTCTTCTCTTGTAAAAGATTTTACTGTATCTCTTCTTCCAAGTACTGAACGTCCAAGACCTGTATTACCCCAGACAGTCTGGTTGAAGAGGTCATGAATATAGTCATCAGGTGTATCTTCAACCATTTTTATCTCTTCTTTAATAATCCTTTTCTCTTTTTCAATGTCTTCTTCGGGAAAAGTAGAGTGGAGAAAGATATCTGATAAAAGTTCTACGCCCTTTTCAATATATTCATCAAGAATCTTTATATAAAAAGTTGTATTTTCTTTTGAAGTAAATGCATTTAACTCCCCACCAAGAGAATCAATTTCAACTGCAATATCCTTTGCTGTTCTTTTATGAGTTCCTTTAAAAAACATATGTTCAAGGAAGTGAGAGATCCCATTTTTATCAAAAGGTTCGTTTCTTGAACCGACCTTTACCCATATACCAATAGCAACTGACCTCATATTTCTCAATGGCTCCATAACAACGGGAATTCCGTTAGAAAGGTATTCTTTTCTAAACATAATCAGTCAAATAACTAAGATATAATTTAGGACTTAATAATAGATAATGCATTATAAGGGTTAAGAAAAGGAATTGACTATATACGATCTCTTCCTGTTCTCTTTACTGGCTTCTTTTCCCTTAATGCATCTTTTCTTGAAAGTCGTATCCTCCCAAATTTATCTATCTCTATAACTTTCACAAGGACCTCATCCCCTTCTCTTATCTCATCAGTCACTTTTGATATCCTCTTATCAGATATCTGTGAGATATGGAGTAAACCCTCAGTTCCCGGAATAACCTCAACGAATGCCCCAAAATCTACGATTCTCTTTACCTTACCGAGGTAAATCTTTCCGAGTTCAACCTCTGCTGTAATACTTGTTATCATATCCATTGCCTTCTTTGCAGACTCTCCATCAGGTGATGCTATGTTGATGAGTCCGCTGTCATCTATATCTATTTTTACCCCTGTTTGTTCTATTATGCCCCTAATAACCTTCCCTCCTGTACCTATTACATCTCGAATCTTATCCTGTTTTATCTGCATAGTATAAATTCGTGGAGCATAAGGTGCAAGATTTTCTCTCGGTGTAGCGATTGTTTCACGCATTTTATCAAGAATGAAGAGTCTTCCCTTTCTTGCCTGTTCAAGTGCCTTTTCAAAGACCTCATGTGGGATACCACCTATTTTTGTATCCAGCTGAAATGCTGTTATACCTTTTTCAGTACCTGTAACCTTAAAATCCATATCCCCAAGGTGGTCTTCAAGACCGAGTATATCAGTCAGAATAACAAACTTATCATCATTCTTCATCAACCCCATTGCAATCCCAGCAACGTGAGATCTGATTGGAACCCCTGCATCCATTAAGGCAAGAGAGCCACCACATACAGTAGCCATTGAAGATGAACCATTAGATTCTAAAATATCCGAAACTATCCTGATAGTATATGGAAATTCTGTCTTTGTAGGAATAACAGACTTCAATGCCCTTTCTGCAAGCATACCGTGTCCAATTTCACGTCTGCCGGGCGACCGCAAAGGTCTTACCTCTCCAACACTGAAAGGCGGAAAGTTATAATGAAGCATAAAGGTCTTTGATGATTCTCCCTCAAGTGCATCTATCTTCTGTTCATCTTCTGCTGTGCCAAGAGTAACAACCGCAAGGCACTGGGTCTCTCCCCTCACAAAGAGTGCTGAGCCATGTGTTCTCGGTAATATACCTACTTCACAATGAATATTTCTTATGTCTTCCGGCTTTCTTCCATCTACCCTGATATTGTCATTTATAATCATTCCTCTCACAATCTTTTTTTCTATTTCATTGAACACAGATATTATCTCTGAAGATTTGTCAACCTCTCCTGTGTTCAAGTTCTCAATTGTTTCTTTAAGAACCTCATCAAGAGCATTCTGCCTTCTCAATTTATCAGGGATTGTAATAGCCTTCTTAATCTTATCAGTAGTAAAATCACTAACAGCTCTTCTGAGTTCTTCACTGATAACAATTTCTGAAACAGGACGTTTTTCTTTGCCAGCCATCGCCTGTAATTCCTTCTGAATAACACAAAGACGTTTTATCTCCTGGTGTGCCAGATTTATAGCATCAAGGAGGTCTGCCTCTTTTATCTCCTGACTTTCTCCCTCAACCATTACAACAGCATCTTCGGTTCCAGCAACAACTAGATCAAGGTCACATTCTTCTACCTCTCTCAGGTCTGGATTTATCACGAAAGAACCTGCTATCCTACCTATTCTTACAGCTCCAACAGGAGATTGAATGGGGATATCAGAAACAGTAAAGGCTGCAGACATGCTTATTATACCGAGAATGTCAGCTATATTTTCATCACCATATGATAAAACACTGACAATTCCCTGTGTTTCATAAAAAAAGCCTTTAGGCAAAAGAGGTCTTAACGGTCTATCAATCAAACGGGAAGTGAGGATTTCTTTCTCAGAAGGTCTTCCTTCCCTTTTGAAAAAACCACCTGGTATTTTCCCTGCTGCATATGCCTTTTCTTGGTAGTCTATTGTGAGAGGGGAAAAATCAATTCCTTTTTTTTCAATCTTATCAGATACAACAGTGGCAAGGACAACAGTATCACCACATTGAGCAACTATTGCACCATCAGCCTGTTTTGCGATCTTTCCTGTTTCAAGTCTAAATACTTTTCCACGTACATCAGTCTCAACTTTATACATTTATCTACTATTTCCTGAGCCCAAGTCGTCCGATGAGACTCTCATAGCGTCCCCTATTCGTACTCTTCAGATAGTCTAGTAATCTCCTTCTATGACTGATGAGTTTTAAAAGACCTCTTCTTGAATGGTGGTCATTTTTGTGGAACTTAAAATGTTCACTAAGATAGTTAATCCTTTCTGTCAGTAAGGCTATCTGCACCTCTGGAGAGCCAGTATCAGTGTCATGAAGCTTGTAATTACTTATTATAGTCTGTTTCTTATCTTTAGCAAAAGACATTAAACACCACCTTTTAAAAATATTTTAAAAATAACATATTAGCCTTTAATATGTAAACCCCGTTTTAAACTGTTGACTTGCTCAGGTCTCCTTTCATTCTTTCTTTCAATACAGCCTGGGCACCTGCAAGCCTTGCAATAGGGATTCTATAGGGTGAACAGCTTACATAGTTAAGTCCTATCTTATGACAAAACTCCACTGATCTTGGTTCACCACCGTGTTCTCCGCATATCCCAATCTTGAGTTTCTTTTTTGTCTTCCTACCTTTTTCGACTGCAATCTTCATGAGCACGCCAACGCCTTCTTGATCAAGGGTTATAAAGGGATCATCTTCAAGGATCTTTTTCTCGACATAGTACGGTAAAAATCTTCCAGCATCATCTCTTGAAAGTCCATATGTTGTCTGCGTAAGATCATTCGTTCCAAAAGAGAAAAAGTCTGCTTCTTCTGCTATTTCATCTGCAGTGAGGGCAGCCCTTGCAACCTCAATCATAGTGCCAACTGTATATGGAACCTTGATACCATACTTCTTCTGGACCTCATCAGCAACTTTAATGACCATTTGTCTCATCACCTTCAGTTCATTGACATGTGCCACAAGAGGAATCATAATCTCAGGGATAACCTTGATTTTCTGCTTTGTGAGTTCACACGCAGCCTCCATAATTGCCTGCACTTGGATCTCATAAATTTCTGGATAGGTTATACCCAACCTGCAACCTCTGTGACCAAGCATAGGATTGAACTCACGCAGCATATTATTCCGTGCTTTAAGTTTTTCAAAAGGGATACCCATATCCTCTGAAAGCATCTTCAGCTCCTCGTCAGTCTGAGGTAGAAACTCATGGAGAGGTGGGTCAAGAAGTCTTACAGTCACAGGTAATCCCTTCATCTCAGTGAATATCCCTATAAAATCGCCCTTCTGCATAGGAAGTATCTTTTCAAGAGCCCTTCTCCTTCCTGCAGTGTCATCTGCGAGTATCATCTCTCTAACAGCTTTTATCCTGTCGGGTTCAAAGAACATATGTTCTGTTCTGCAAAGACCTATACCTTCAGCTCCGAATTCCCTTGCAACTTTAGCATCCTTTGGAGTATCAGCATTTGCCCACACCCCTATTTTCCTGAATTCATCAACCCATTTCATAAAAATTCCAAAATCACCAGTAAGTTCAGGCTGGATGAGCTCAACCTGACCGAGAATCACTTCTCCTGTTGTACCATTCAGGGTTATATAATCTCCTTCTTTTACTATGTTTGTATCAACTACAAAATATTTTCCTTCCTCGTTGATATTTATCGCTCCACAGCCAGCAACACAACATTTCCCCATTCCTCTTGCTACAACTGCTGCGTGTGATGTCATTCCACCCCTTGCTGTCAATATCCCCTGGGCAGCATGCATTCCTCCAATATCTTCTGGAGATGTCTCAGGCCTGACAAGAATTACCTTCTCTCCCCTTGAAGCCCATTGCTCTGCATCTTCTGCAGAGAATACAACCTTTCCAACAGCAGCACCAGGTGAAGCAGGAAGCCCTTTAGCAACCACAGATGCCTTTGCCTTTGGATCTATTGTTGGATGAAGCAACTGCTCGAGTTGTTCAGGGTCAATCCTCATAATAGCTGTTTTCTTGTCTATCAGTTTTTCTTTTACCATATCTATTGCAATCTTAAGGGCTGCTGCCGCTGTCCTCTTCCCAACTCTTGTCTGAAGCATATAAAGCTTGCCTTCCTGGACAGTAAATTCAATATCAAGCATATCTCTGTAATGTTTTTCAAGTTTTTTATAAATACTGTTGAGCTCTTGATATGCATCAGGAAATCTCCTTGCAAGTTCTTCTATACTGAGAGGTGTTCTAATTCCTGCTACCACATCTTCACCCTGAGCATTGATGAGGCACTCGGCAAAAAATCTCTTCTCTCCAGTTGCAGGGTCTCTTGTAAATCCAACACCTGTTCCTGAGTTTTCTCCCATGTTTCCAAATACCATTGCCTGAATATTACAGGCTGTACCAAGGTCATCTGGGATACCATGAAGCTTTCTATATTTTACAGCCCTTTCACCAAACCATGAACCAAAAACAGCATTTATGGCGAGCCTCAATTGTTCAAAAGGATTTTCAGGAAAATCAGTCCCTGTCTCTGATCTATATATTGTCTTGAATTCATTCACGAGTTCTTTCAGGTCATCAGCAGTGAGTTCTGTATCTAGATGAACACCTTTTCTTTCCTTCATATGTTCCAGAGTCTTCTCAAAATGCTGCCTGTCTATTCCCATAACAATACTACCAAACATAGTTATAAATCTTCTGTAAGCATCATACACAAAACGTTCATTTCCTGTTTTCTTAATCAAAGCCTGGATCGTTGTTTCATTTAGACCAAGGTTGAGAACTGTATCCATCATACCCGGCATAGAAAACTTAGCACCAGAGCGGACAGAAACAAGAAGTGGGTTCTCTGAATCTCCAAATTTCATACCCATTGCTTTCTCAACCTTTTTAAGATTCTCGAGTACCTGCTCCCACATACCAGGAGGATATCTCTTTTTATTCTTAAAGTATTCATTGCAGGCTTCTGTTGTAATAGTGAACCCCGCTGGAACAGGAACCTTGAGATTTGTCATTTCCGCAAGACCAGCACCTTTTCCTCCGAGCAAATCCTTCATCTTTCCAGTTCCTTCAGCCTTTCCATTACCAAAGAAATACACATACTTCTTTGCTCTCTTTTTCAATTTCTTAACCTCTTTTTTAGCCATATCTGATCCCCCTTTTCAAAGGATTATAGGTTGGAAATAATAACCCAAAAAGGCAGAGAAATTCAAACCAATCTAAAAAAATGTTTTATATTGAGTTCTGAAATATGATTTTGAATTTTTATTGAGGCTTATAAAGGCTCTGTGCAATCGTCTTTGCAAAATCTGAGAGTGTCTCATCTCTTGCTCCAAAGACTACATAAGTATTCCATCTACCAAGATTCTTTAATATTTCATCTCTTTTCTCTATGACCTCAACAGATTTACCTTTAGCTTTGATACCACCTGCAAGGTCATAGCTTGAGATATCCTTTTTAGAACTCCCCCCTGCATAATATATAGGTAAAAGGATGAGATGATCATATTCACCTAAGTTTTGGGAAAAGGCTTCAATGTATTCATCTTTCATAAGTCTTGTTGGACCAAAGCCATGGGGCTGGAAAATATAGCAGATGTCTTTACTGATATTTTTCATTGCCTTCATGAGTGATAATATTTTATGGGGGTTATGTGCATAGTCATCAATAACAAGGTATTTGCCATTATTTAGATGGACATCAAACCGTCTTTCTATTCCTTTAAATTCGTGAATTATATTTGAAATATCTTTTACTGGTATGCCCATTTCTGAAAGAATGGCTATACATGAAAGGGCATTATAAAGGTTGTATTTTCCCGGCAGAGATAGGGTGAAACGAATATTGTCCAGAGAAAACTCTGTGCTAAATGTATTATATTTTATGTCTATTGCCTTATATTTTGATGGAGAATCTACAGAAAATGTGACTGCATTGCTGACTATAATTTTTTTAAGTCTTTGGTCATCAGCATTAAAAACAATTAGCCCATTTGTATTTTTGATAACCGACCTGAACATCTCAGCAGTAATATCTACTGGATTGTGGTCTAAATGTAGATTCAGCAATATCAAATGTTCTGGTTTATATTTAACAATCGTCCCATCAGATTCGCAAGCCTCTACAACAAGGATATCACTGTTTCCGACTAAAGAGTTACCAGGGTGATTTTCTTTCTTAAACTGTTTCACCCTACCCCCACCTATAAAGTTTGGTTCCATTCCAAGCCTGTGCATTAAGAAAGCAAGCATTCCAGCAGTAGTTGATTTACCACTTGTCCCTGAGATAGCTATAGTCTTAAACTTTATTGTCAATTCTGCAAGGTACTCAGGTCTTGTTTTGAACGGTATTTTTAGAGTCTTTACCTTTGTAAATTCTGGACTATCATGCTCTACAGCGGTGCTGAAGACTACTAAATCCAGTGAGCTATCAATACCACTCCCGTCTTGAGGTGTTATATTTATTCCTTTAGCCTTTAATATATTGTACAAAGGGTGTTTCTGGTTATTCTCAAAAGACCTGTCTGACCCTGAAACAGATTGACCCTTATCAGCCATAAAACAGGCTATAGCTGAAACACCACTACCAGCTATTCCTGAAAAAAATAACTTTTGAGGTCTATCATACATGATGTTTGGTGCTTATTCTCTGTAATATTGCATTGCTTCAGGAATTAATCTCTCTATATTCCTTATTCTTGTTTCGTCTGCAGGATGGGTACTCAAAAATTCTGGAGTATAACCTCCCTGTTTTGCTGCTGACATCCTTTTCCAAAAATCAATCGCGTTCCGGGGATCATAACCAGCCATTGCCATAAATACTAAACCAAGACGGTCTGCCTCAGTCTCCTGTAGCCTACTATATGGGAGCAATATCCCTACTGTAGTCCCCAGACCATATGCTGCCAAAAACAAATTTGTTGTCTCTTTAGGTTTTTGAGAAAGAGCTGTTGCGAGTGCGACACCACCCATTTCTGCAAGAAGCGCCTGACTCATTCGCTCATCACCATGTTGTGCTACTGCATGGGCAATCTCATGACCCATAACAACAGCAAGTCCAGCTTCATCTTTTGCTACTGGTAAAATTCCTGTATAAACAACTACTTTCCCTCCGGGCATACACCAGGCATTAATCGCTTTATCTTCAACAAGATTAAATGCCCACTTGTAACCATTTAGCCTGTGAGATAAATTATTCTGTGAAAAGTATGTCTCTACTGCCTGACGAATCCTCTGTCCAACCCTTTTTACCATCTCTGCATCCTCTGTGTCTTTAACTACTTTATGAGTTGCAAGAAATTCACGGTAATTGTTATAACTCATGCTGAGAACAGTCTCTGTAGGAACTATATTAAGTTGCTGTCTTCCTGTAATCGGGACTGTCTGACAAGCAGTTATAAGAATAAAGATAAAAATCAAAAGAAGCTTCATAAAATCTCCTCTGAACCTAATAGTCTTCTTCCAAAAATATGTTTTCAAATTTAAACACCTCCTTTCATACAAGCTATTTTGGAATAACATTTCATAAGACCTTTTTACCTAACCAATATTATTCATATTATTCATAAAACTTTTGTCAGATGCAGTATTTGAGCGGATTTAAATTCTTTCTAAGAAAGAATTTACCTCGGAGGCTCGATCTTAATCGAGCCGAGAATGAGCGAGAATACTGCATCTGCCAGTTACTCATAAATTTATGAATTATGTGAACTAAATGAAGTATATGTGAATCAATGCTGCTTGTCAATAAATGAAAAAGTGAAGTCCTTTGTTAATATATTGAAAAACAGACTTGTCCAAAATAAGTTTTTAGAAAGACCTACATACCCTTTTTTTACACACCCCTACACCCCTCTTTTTAGAGGGGAAAGGATAATGTAAATACCTTTTATTGAAAGAATGAATTCCACATATCCCCTCTATTAAGAGGGGATTAAGGGGTGTGTTATAAAGGCAACCTCTTCTTAAAAATGCATGAATTTTGACTAAATACCTTATGTTATGCAGGTTTGTTTTATGAATTTAGATTATTTTGGACAGCAATGATTGAAAAAGGTTTTAAAATACGCTGGATAAAAGCTTTATTTTAGAAGCTAATGAGGCTATTTATAATGAATGCTTATCTCATAAGTAATATAGGCATGATCAGGGCTGAGAAAATCACTTTCACCACAACAAACCATCTTTCCTTTTCCTGACTTTTTATGATTTCTAACCAGATTATCAATTATTGAAGTTAAGTCAAATCCTCCTTCAACACAGCCTTTTATCATACATTCCATATTAAAGTATGCATAACTTGTTGGAAAAAAATTTACAGTTCTAATCATAAGAACAGGATTTGAAGCCTTCTGATAATATGTCATGTGTATGACTATGCCTGAAACTTCAGGATAGTGTTCTGAAATCATACCAGCAGCAATCCTATCTTCTTTTTTTTGCTCCATTCTTGCTAAATAGTTTTGTCTATGTATCATTTTTCTCTTAAGATAAAGAGTCCTTCCTAAAAGGAGAGGACTCTTACAGGTTATTAGTTTTTTACAACATTAACTGCCTTGGGACCTTTGGGACTTTTCTCTATGTCAAAACTGACTGAATCACCTTCGGCAAGAGATTTAAACCCATTCCCTTGAATCGAAGAATAATGGACAAAAACATCACTTCCCTCATCAGTTGTGATAAATCCAAAACCCTTAGCTTCATTGAACCACTTTACTTTTCCATTAGCCATTTTTTCTAACCTCCTTTCCATATAGATTAAAGTTTTATGAAAAGCCTTTGACTAATAAAAAAGCCACAAAGCTAAAAGTCTTTGTGGCTATATCAGTTACAAAAACTTCTAAAACTTCATTAATATGATGACATCTTTTACAATACAAAGTCAACTGCATCTACACAAAACCCGGGAGACTTTTTATCGTAAAGGTTAGTTTTACATTCTTTCAAAAATTTTCCTTTACATAATCTTTTGAAATATATATAATGTTCAAGTTTCTTTAACATTCTTCCTGAAGGTCTACCTAAAGGTCTGAGGGAGGGTAAAACTTCTAAGTTTTGTATTGTAATAGTAGTAGTATCTATTCTATAATTTATATAGTTATTACTTTATAAATTATTAGTCCTCTTTTGATAAAAATGGAAGAGGTACTTGAAAAAATATTGACAAACTATCGAGAAAACGAAGGAAATATTATTACTATCCTTCAGGAATTAGAAGGGACCTTCGGTTACATACCAGAAGAGGCAGTAAACTGGTTTTCTAAGAAGCTTGATATTCCTTCAAGTCGCTTTTATGGCATAGCAACATTCTATGCCCAGTTCCACCTCAAACCGAGAGGCAAAAATATCATTACAGTCTGTCGTGGCACAGCATGCCATGTGAAAGGTTCTGAAAGATTATTAAACAGACTTTTCATCGAACTTGATATCCCCCCGGGTGAAGATACTTCAGATGATTTGAAATATACAGTGGAAAAGGTAAATTGTGTTGGTGCATGCGGAATTGCACCTGTCGTAATTTTTAATAAGGAAGTGCGTGGCAAAATGACTCTTGACAAACTTATGCGAGATTTAAAAAAAATGGGAACAGATGAATAAGAAAGTCATCATAAAAGTTTGTACAGGTACTGGTGGAATATCAGCAGGTGGAGAGGACGTTCTATTAGCATTCAGGAATGTTCTGTCATCATTAAATATAGAAGCCAATTTTTCTGAAAAGTGTTCAGTTAAAAAAGTTGGTTGTAGAGGTTTTTGTGCGAAAGATGTTCTTGTAGATGTCATTGTTGACGGAGAGAAAACTACATATAAATATATTAAACCAGACATGGTAGAAAGGATTGTTAAAGAACATATTATTAACGGTAACCCTGTTTCAGAATGGATTATAGAAGACGATTTTGATAACTTCCATAATAGACAGACAAAAGTTGTCTTATCTCTTTGTGGTGTTATAGACCCTGAAGATATAGAGGCTTATATAGAAGCTGGAGGATATGAGTCTTTAAAAAAGGTAATTACAACTATGACTCCAGAAGAAACCATATCAGTAATTAAAAATTCAGGACTCAGAGGGAGAGGTGGTGCAGGATTTCCTACAGGACTTAAATGGGAAATATGTAATAGGAAAAAATCTAATATTAAATACATAATATGCAATGCTGATGAAGGAGACCCTGGTGCATTTATGGACAGGTCTGTTCTTGAGGGCAATCCTCATTCTGTTATAGAAGGGATGATTATTGGTGCTTATGCTATTGGTGCTTTTGAAGGATATGTTTATGTACGGGCTGAATATCCCCTTGCAGTAAAAAGATTAAAAATTGGTCTTGAGCAAGCAAAAGAAAGAGGATTTATCGGGGAAAATATCTTTGGAAAAGAATTTAACTTCGATATAAAAATTAAATTGGGAGCCGGTGCTTTTGTATGTGGTGAAGAAACAGCCTTAATAGCTTCAATAGAAGGCAAGCGTGGCATGCCAAGGGCAAGACCTCCCTTTCCTGTGGAAAGCGGACTCTGGGGGAAACCTACTGTTATTAATAACGTAGAAACCCTCGCTAATGTTCCGACTATCATAAAAAATGGTGCTGAATGGTTTTCTTCTTTAGGGACTGAAAATAGTAAAGGCACAAAGGTATTCGCTTTAACAGGTAAAGTAAAAAATACTGGATTGATTGAGGTTCCTTTCGGCATAACTTTAAGAGAGATAATCTATGATATCGGTGGAGGTATTGAGGGAGATAGAGCTTTTAAGGCTGTCCAGACAGGAGGACCATCAGGTGGATGTATTCCCGCAGAATTTCTTGATATGGAAGTAGATTACGAGTCACTTGCACAGGTAGGTTCAATTGTTGGGTCAGGAGGTATGGTCGTCCTTGATGAGACAGACTGCATGGTTAATACTGCCAGGTTCTTCCTTGAATTTACACAGGCAGAATCCTGCGGTAAATGCACTCCTTGCAGGGTTGGGACTAAAAGACTCCTTGAGATACTACAGAGAATCACATCTGGAAATGGCAAAGAAGGTGACTTAGAATTACTTGAAGAGCTATGTCATTATATAAAGACTGCCTCACTGTGTGGTTTAGGAATGACTGCCCCTAATCCTGTATTGAGTACCTTAAAATATTTCCGTAATGAATATGAAGCACACATTAAAGACAAGAGATGTCCTGCGGCAGTATGTAGAGATTTAATAACATATTCTATTCTTGAAGAAGTCTGCACAGGCTGTGGAGCATGTAAAAGAGTATGCCCTGCAGATGCAATTAGAGGGATAAGAAAGAAACCACATACTATTGATCCAGCAATATGTATTAAATGTGGAACATGCTTTGATGTTTGTAAATTTAAAGCAATATTGAAGGCTTGAGGCTTAATAGCGAGTTTAAAAGCAGGAATCCAGAAACAAGGTACTGGATTCCCCGATCAAGTCGGGGAATGACAGAAATTGGTATAGTTATGAAATTCATTAAGAAAAGGGAACTAATATGGTAACACTAACAATAGATGGTAAAAAAGTAACAGTAAGGAAGCTTTCTACAGTTCTTGATGCTATAAGAAAGCTTGATATTCCTATTCCTACTCTATGTCATCACCCTGACCTTACTCCTTTTGGTGGTTGCAGGCTGTGTATTGTAGAAATAAAAGGCATAGCAAGACCTGTTACTGCATGCACCACGCCAGTGAATGAAGGTATGGAAGTAGTTACCTCAACCCCTACACTTGAAAAGATGAGAAGAACCACACTTGAGTTACTCCTCTCTGATCATCCTGATGACTGCAGAATATGTGAAAGGGCTGGAGATTGTAAGCTTCAGGAGCTCGCATATTTTTATGGAATTAGAGAGAACCGCTTTCTTGGTGAAAGAAGGGTTTATAAAAAGAGAGATGCCAACCCTTTTATTGAGAGGGACATGGAGAAATGTATTCTCTGTGGTAAATGTGTGAGAATATGTGATGAGATTCAGGGTGTAGGAGCAATTGATTTTGCTTATCGGGGGTTTAGAACAAAGATATGCCCACCTTATGATAGCGACCTTAACTGCGAGTTCTGCGGTCAGTGTGTAGCAGTATGCCCCACTGGTGCATTAACAGGAAAGATGTGGACCCAAAAAGGCAGGCAGGATTTAAGAGAGGTTGATACAATTTGCCCCTATTGTGGATGTGGCTGTAACATTACACTTTTAATCAGAAGAAATAAGGTAATAAGAGTAACATCAAGACCAGATACAATTAATGAAGGATGGCTCTGCGTAAAAGGGAGATTTGGTTATGAGTTTATCAATAGCCCTGAGAGACTGACAAAACCACTTATAAGAATAAACTCTAAGGAGCAGTCAAAAACACAGTCATTGGTCAATAGTCATTCGTCATTAGTAAAAACCAATGACCAGTGTCCAGTGACTAATGACAAAGATTTATTCAAAGAAGTCTCATGGGAGGAAGCACTTGATTATATTGTTAAGCGTTTGAAAGAGATAAAAGAGAAATACGGTTCTGATGCGATTGGTGGGCTTTCTTCAGCAAAATGTACAAATGAGGAGAATTATCTCTTCCAGAAGTTTATGCGTGCAGTAATTGGCACAAATAATGTTGACCACTGTGCAAGATATTGCCATAGCTCAACACTTGCCGGTCTGGCAACAGTATTTGGTTCAGGAGCTATGACAAATTCCATCTTAGAGATTGAAGGACATGATGTAATCTTTGTTATAGGTTCAAATACAACTGAGACACATCCAATAATAGGTTTGAAAATGAAGAAAGCTGTTAGAAAAGGTGCAGAACTTATCATAGCTGATCCAAGAAGGATTGACCTTGTCAGGTTTGCAACTTTGTGGCTACAGCATAAACCAGGCACGGATGTAGCTCTCCTTAATTCAATAATGCATGTTATAGCAAAAGAAGACTTGATAGATAAGAAATTTATTCAGACATGGACAGAAGGCTTTGATTCTTTTAAAGAAGTCCTTGAAGAATATCCTCCTGAGGTAGGAGAGAAGATTACAGGAGTTCCTAAAGAATATATAATTAAAGCAGCCCTGCTTTATGGAAATGCTGTAAGACCTGGTATTTATTACACCATGGGTATTACTCAACATACACACGGAACAGAAAATGTATATTCCATTGCAAATCTTGCAATGATGACAGGAAATCTTGGTAGAGAAAGCACAGGAGTCAATCCTCTTAGAGGGCAGAACAATGTTCAGGGTGCTTGTGATATGGGTTGTCTGCCTGATTTTTATCCCGGCTATCAGAAGGTAAATCTCTCAGGTGTAAAGGAAAAATTCGAAAAGGCATGGCAAGTTAAGCTTTCTGAAAAAATAGGTCTTACTGCACCTGAGATGATAAAGTCAGCAAACGAGGGAAATCTTAAGGCAATGTATATTATGGGGGAAAACCCTGTTTTAAGCGACCCTGATGTAAATCATACTACAAGTGCTTTAAGGAGACTTGACTTCCTCATTGTTCAGGATATATTTTTGACTGAGACAGCAGAACTTGCAGATGTAGTCCTTCCTTCAGCATGTTTTGCAGAAAAAGAGGGGACATTTACAAATACAGAGAGAAGGGTCCAGTTTTTAAGAAAGGCAGTTGAACCTCCTGGAGAAGCAAGAGAGGATTTATGGATAATTACTCAACTCGCAAAGAGGTTTGGATACGAGATGAGATATGACTACTCTGAAGAGGTATTTCAGGAAGCTGGAAGGCTCTGGCCGGCGCTGGCTGGAATGACATATAAGAGGATTTCAAAAAGAGGTCTTCAATGGCCCTGTCCAACACTCGACCATCCAGGGACACAGTACCTTTTCAAAGGAGGGTTCCCAAGAGGGAAAGCTTCTTTCAGTATAGTAAGATATAGAGAATCAGAAGAACTGCCTGATAATGAATACCCATTTTTACTATCGACAGGAAGAAATCTTTTTCAGTATCATACAGGTTCAATGACGAGAAAAATAGAGGCTATTAATAAAATATCACCAGAGGCTTATGTAGAGATTCATCCTGATGATGCAAAACTATTAGGCATTACTGATGGTAAAATAATCAGGGTATCTTCAAGAAGAGGGTCAATTGACATTAAGGCTATAATTTCTGATAGACCTAAAAAGGGGATGGTTTTCATACCATTCCATTTCAGGGAAACTGCAGCAAATATACTAACAGGCACTGCGCTTGACCCTATCTCAAAGATACCAGAATTTAAGGTATGCGCTGTAAGACTGGAAGTTATTTAAATATTAAGCTACTCAAATAAAATAATGTCAAAAGTTTTATGAAAAAAGAAATAAAATATGAAAACACAATGAGTAGATAAGACTAATCTATGT
>JBNAVX010000022.1:0-39883 GCA_049700155.1 Thermodesulfovibrionales bacterium | reverse complement strand
GGTAAATTCTTTCTTCGAAAGAATTTAAATCCGCTCAAATACCACATCTGCCAAAAATTTTATGAATAATATGGGTTAACAGTGAGGTCTTATAATGGCTATTTTTGATGAGGAATTAAGGTTGCTAAAAGATAAGGTTTTAAAAATAGGTTTTCTTGTGGAGATTGCCATAAGGGATTCCGTGAGGTCACTTGTAGAAAGGGATAGCAGTCTTGCAAAAAGGGTTATAGAGAGGGACCACAGGATAAATGCCCTTGATGTTGAGATAGATGAAGAATGTATAAGGCTGATTGCTTTAAGGCAACCAAAGGCAAGGGATTTGAGATTCATAACTACTGCTATGAAGATAACAACAGACTTAGAACGAATCGGAGACCTTGCTGAAAACATCGCTGAAAGGGCAATAGAACTAAATGAAGAACCACAGTTAAAGCCCTACATAGATATTCCTCGGATGGCTGAAATTACAGAAGGAATGGTAAGAGACGCTCTCGATGCCTTTGTAATGGGATGTTCAAGTCTTCCTTATGAAGTAATAAAAAGAGATGATGAGGTGGACAATCTGAATGCACAAGTTTTTAATGAACTGCTTTTTTACATGATTCAGGACCCAAACACTGTTACACGTGCCATAAAGATAAACTATGTCTCAAGATATCTTGAGCGTATTGCTGACCATGCAACTAATATCGCAGAGATGGTTATCTATATGTGTGAGGGAAAGATTATACGGCACATGAAGATTGAATGATATATATTACTTTCTGCATGACTTTATCTGTTCCTCAGGAGTTTCTTTTGCAGCATGAAGCCCTTCTTTCAAGATTGAGATAAAAACAACAGTAAACCCTATAAGGATTCCAAAGGCGTTGACCTTTCCAGAAACAATAATGATTCCAAGGACAATAGCAAGGATTGCAAGTCTGAAAAGGCTAAAAAAAACCAATTTCCCTGTCGGTCTGTAAGTCCCTGTCAATCCCTGAACTCCTTTTGCAAGACCCCTCAAATTAATAAGTCCAAGAATACCACCAACGAGAATGCCCAATGGAAGTTTGGGCCATTCAATAAAAGATGAAATAATTGATAATGGAATAAGGAGTATTATAGATTGCTTAAAGATCCTTTTTACCAGATTCATTTTCTTTTTTAGACGCTATTCTGAAGAGGTCTCTGAAGCCTGCAATAATACCAAGTAATGCAAAAATAAATAACAGCCATGGTTTTGTCTTTATACCGAACCAGTTCTCCATAGCATAATCTAATCCATAACCTATTAAACCTCCTACAATTGTGGAAATGACAAGATTAAGCCCAACAGTGCTTGCTTCCCATAATTGTTTTAAGAGTGGTTTTTCTTTCTCTGGCATGCTCAGCACTCTTTAAAGGATTCGAATGCTGCCTTTACTGTTTTTTCTACATCTTTCTCTGTATGTGCAAGTGATATGAATCCAGCTTCAAACTGTGAGGGGGCGAGGTTAACTCCTCTTTTAAGCATATTATAAAAGAATCTTGAGAATTTAGAAGTGTCCGATGTCTTAGCTGTGTTATAGTCAATTACATCAATATCTGTAAAATATGTACAGAACATTGTTCCTGCTCTGTAAAATCTTGTCTTTACACCTGCCATTTTTGCTGCATCTTTAAGCCCATCTTCTAATAAACCTGCTATATATTCAAGTCTTTTATATGTGCTACTTTTTGAAAGAATCTTTATTGTTTCTATTCCTGCTGTCATTGCAAGAGGATTCCCTGATAATGTACCTGCCTGATATACAGGACCTATTGGTGAAACCATAGACATGATCTCTTTTTTCCCACCATATGCACCAACAGGTAGTCCACCTCCAATAACTTTACCAAGGCATGTCATGTCAGGCTTTATGCCATAATATTTCTGCGCACCACCAAATGAAACCCTGAAGCCTGTCATCACCTCGTCAAAGATAAGTATAATGCCATTTTTTTCTGTTAATTCCCTGAGTGTCTCGAGGAATCCAGACAAGGGGAGAACACATCCGATATTTCCAACAACAGGCTCTATAATTACACAAGCAATAGATTTTCCTTCATTATTAATAACATTCTTTAATGCCTCTATATTATTAAATGGCAATGTAATCGTCTCCTGAGCATAAGACTTAGGAACTCCGGGACTATCGGGTATCCCAAAAGTGGTTGCACCAGAGCCAGCCCTTACAAGCAAGCCATCAGCATGCCCATGATAGCAACCTTCAAACTTTATAATTCTGTCTCTTCCTGTAAACCCCCTTGCTACTCTTATGGCACTCATTGTTGCCTCTGTGCCTGAATTCACCATTCTTACCATGTCCATTGATGGATAAGCCTTAAGTATAAGCTTTGCAAGTTCAATCTCAAGGGGTGTTGGAGCTCCATAACTTGTACCTCTTTCTGAAGCCTTTTTTAGTGCCCTAATAATATCAGGATGTGCATGTCCAAGTATGAGTGGTCCCCATGAAAGGACATAGTCTATATACTCGTTTCCATCTACATCATATATCTTTGAACCTTTAGCCTTCTGGATGAATATCGGATTTCCACCAACAGCCTTAAAAGCACGGACAGGACTATTGACACCCCCAGGGATAAGTTCCTGAGCTTTCTTAAAAAGTTTTTTAGATTTTTCCCATTTCATATTTTAAAAACTTTGTTACTCTATCATAAAAAAATAATATGTGTCAAAAGATCATAACTTAATCCTACCAGAATATTTAAAAATAAAAAAGGTTTAATATTACTTTTCATTTTGAACTTGAACCAGCATCTCTTAAAAGTATTGACCAGAGACCCTGAAAAAATTAAGGGTGACACGGCGGATTAAGGGCTATATAAGAGTCATAATTGAAGCAATATTGAGCTATAATTGTAAAATTGGAAATAGTGAACTTAATGAATTATATCTACCTTTTAAAAAGGATAATATATCAATCAATCATAATTTTGTGTCTTATATCGTCTAGTTGTTCAATAATAACTGCGCCTTACAAGGTAACAAAAGGAGTTTTTAAAAGTACAATCTGGGTAGTAAAAGGAACTTATGAGTTTACCGCAGGTACAACAAAGCTCCTTTATAAAATCGGTGAATATACTTTTGAGGTAGCAAAAGCTCCCTTAGATTGGCCACTTATTAATAAAGACATTGAAAAAATAGATGGATTATCTCCAAAAGAAGCTATCCGCTTAGGTCGTGTGAAAAATTCTCCTTATACTGTCAATGGAAAGACCTATAATCCTATGTCAGTAGAAGAAGCTGAAAATTATAGTGAAATAGGGATCGCATCATGGTATGGTTACGAGACTGTACAAAAAGGAGGGTATATGACTGCAAATGGAGAGGTGTTCAATCCAGAAGGATTAACAGGTGCACATAAATACCTACCGCTTCCAATACATGTTAAAGTTACAAACCTCGAAAATAATCGTTCAATCATTGTGAGGGTAAACGACCGCGGACCATTCTCATGTAAAGAAAACCCAGATGCTGAAAAAAGGGTAATAGATCTGAGTATGGGTGCAGCCAGGAAACTCGGGTTTTTTGAAAAAGGGACTGCAAATGTAAAAGTTGAGGTAATCTCCTTGAAAAAAGGATAGTATTCTGAAGGCATTTTTGTACTTGAAAATTTGATATAATTTATTAATGGAAAATATCCTATCTGTAATTCCTCTCGGCGGTGTTCAAGAAATTGGTCTAAACATGACGGTCTTTGAATATAATAATGACATAATCATTATTGATGCAGGTCTTATGTTTCCTGAAGAAGATATGCTTGGAGTTGATTATGTTATACCTGATTTTTCCTATATTCTTGATAATAAAGAAAAAATAAGAGGGATAATACTCACCCATGGACATGAAGACCATATAGGGGCTCTACCATTTTTATTGAAGGAAATCTCTGTCCCTGTCTATGGGACCCCCCTTACACTTGGACTTGTCAAGAGCAAGCTTTTTGAACATAATCTTGAAAATGTCGAACTTATACCTGTAAAACCAAGAGATATAGTAAGCCTCGGGGTATTTTCAGTTGAATTCATAAGGGTTACTCACAGCATAGTTGACGGAGTTGGGCTCGGAATTCAGACCCCTTTAGGACTTGTTGTTCACACAGGTGATTTTAAACTTGATCCAACCCCTGTTGATGGTCAGTTAATGGATCTGCATAAATTCACAGAATATGGAGAGAGGGGAACACTACTTCTCCTTTCTGACAGCACAAACTCTGAAAAGGGTGGCTTCACTTATTCAGAAAAAGAGGTATTACGTATATTTGAGGATATATTTTCTTCTGCACAGGGGAGAATCATAATTGCCACTTTTGCATCAAATATTCATAGGATTCAGCAGGCAATTGATGTCGCTGTTAAATTTGGTAGAAAGGTAATAATATGCGGAAAGAGCATCGTATCAAATGCACAGATTGCCCTGGATCTCGGCTATCTCAAAATACCCGAAAACACATGGCTCAGACTCGAAGACCTGCCAAAACTAAAAGACCATCAGATTGTAATAATAACAACAGGTAGCCAGGGTGAGCCGATGAGTGTTCTCTCAAGGATTGCTACAGATGAGCATAAAGAGATCAAAATCAGGGATGGAGATACAGTTATATTATCAGCACGTATGATACCAGGAAATGAACGCTCCATAGGAAGGATTATAAACCATCTTTTCAGACGTGGAGCAAATGTCTTTTATGAAAAGGTTTCAGAAGTCCATGTATCTGGACATGCATCTAAAGAAGAGCTTAAACTTATGCTAAACCTCGTAAGACCAAGATATTTTATGCCTATTCATGGTGAATACAGACACCTTGTGTATCATTCAATCCTTGCAAAGAAACTCGGAATACCTAAAGAGAATATATTTATTCTTGAAGATGGTGAGATTCTTGAAATATCTAATAAAGAAGCAAGAAAGAATGGAAGGGTAAACTCTGGGAGGGTTTTTATAGATGGAAAGGGCGTTGGAGATGTTAAAGAGATGGTCCTTCGTGACCGTTTAAGACTTGCACATGACGGAATAGTACTCATACTTTTATCAATAGAAAAGCTTACGGGTAATATAATATCAGGACCTGACATCATTTCAAGGGGATTTGTGTTTGAGGATGCCTCTCAGGAAGTGATAAATGATGTAAAAAAGCTTTTGACTGATACAATAAAAGGACTTGATAAAGAGGTTATATCAGATTCATCCGTTCTTCAAGCAAAGCTACGAAATACATTGAAGAAATATCTCAGAGATACAATGGAAAGAAGACCAATGATCATGCCTATCATATTTGAGGTTTAATACTTGATAGAGGCAATAATTCTTGGAATAACTCAGGGTTTTACCGAATTTTTTCCTATTAGTAGTACCGCACATCTGATTTTGCTCCCATGGTTTTTTGGATGGGGGGGAGATGTTAATACATTAACCTTTGATGTTGCACTTCATGGGGGAACACTGACCGCTCTAATCTTCTGTTTCTGGAAAGACTGGGTAGAATTATTTTCCAAAAAACAGAAACTTTTATTTATTATTATTATTTCTTCAATTCCTGCAGGTATTGCGGGCTTTCTTTTAAATGATATAGTAGAGAAAAAACTCCGAGAGCCCTTTCTAATCAGCATAATGCTAATATTAGTAGGTCTCATCATGTTAGCTTCTGAAAGCTCAATGAAAAAAAAAGGAATAGAAGATATAAATTTAAAAGATGCTATCTTTATCGGAATTGCACAAGCAACTGCCCTTATACCCGGCGTATCACGTTCAGGTATAACTATTTCATCAGGTATGTTTAAAGGACTTAAAAGAGATGCGTCAGCACGTTTCTCATTCTTACTTTCGACACCAATCATTGCAGGCGCAACTGCCCTTCACCTCAAAAAATTCTTAATCCTAAGAGAGAATTATGACCTTCAGCTTTTTGCAGCAGGATTTGTAACATCTTCTATAACCGGTCTTATAGCTATAAAATTCTTACTGAGTTTTCTCAGAAAATATCCATTGAATCTATTTGTTTATTATAGATTTACACTTGCAGTTGTTATAATAGCTGGGATATGGTTGAGAGGATAAAGCGTATAAAAGAGGAAATTGCAGGTGTTCTTTCCATACTTGGCAGTATTTATCTCTTTCTCAGTCTGATCAGCCATTATATAAAAGACCCCGTCCCCTTTTTCCGATTAACAGAACCACCTGAACCTGTAAAGAACCTTGGTGGGGCAGTAGGGGCATACATATCTGGATGGTTAATAATTTTTCTTGGACTTGGGTCTTTCATTATCCCTCTCCTCATTATCGCATTCGGTGTCAAAAGGCTTCTTGGAAAAGAGGGACATAAAATATACCTTTTAGGTAGTATTCTATTTATTGTTTCATTTTCAGTTCTTATGTCACTCTTCTCTTTGACATTCGATATCAAAGTCAGCAAGTATCCCGATGGTATCGGAGGACTTATAGGAAAAGAGATTGCGTATATTGCGAATAGCTTATTTTCTATTCCAGGAGCTTACATCTTTTCCCTTTCTTTATTTCTTTGTTCTATCATCCTGATGAGCCCGGTTTCTATTACAAAGTTAGTAGTTCACAAAAGACAGAAATTTAAAGAAAAGGGTCGATTTATAGAAGAAGGTGTAATAGAAGAAAAGATAAGGGAAAAACATGAGATAATTTCACCATCTCAAGCTGAAATACCAACTATACGACCGGAAAAAATCGGTGGTTATGAACTGCCATCACTTGAACTCCTCAAGAGTTATGATTCAACATTTGTCAGACCATCAAAGGAGGAGTTATTGGAAAATTCAGTTCTAATAGAAAAGAAGCTTGAAGACTTCGATGTAGAAGGAAAGATTACACAGGTTCATCCCGGTCCTGTTGTTACGATGTTTGAGTTTGAACCTGCACCCGGAGTAAAAATAAACAGGGTTGTATCCCTTGCTGATGATTTAGCACTTTCTCTCAAGGCGCAGAGTGTAAGAATCTCACCTATTGCTGGTAAGGCTACATTGGGTATAGAGGTTCCAAACAGTCAGAGAGAGATAGTATCTTTAAGAGAAATCCTCTCATCAGAGAATTTTAAGAAGAGCAGCTCAAAACTCACACTTGGTCTTGGTAAAGATATATTCGGAAAACCTATCATTGCTGACCTACTAAAGATGCCACATCTTCTTGTTGCTGGTGCAACAGGTTCTGGTAAAAGTGTATCAATAAATTCTATGGTTGTAAGCCTTCTCTATAAATCAACCCCTTCAGATGTAAAGATGTTGATGATAGATCCGAAACTCCTTGAACTTTCAGCTTATGAAGAAATACCCCATCTCATATCACCTGTTATAACAACTCCGAGAGAGGCTGTAGATGCATTGAGAAAGATAGTCTTTGAAATGGAAAGGAGGTATAAGGTACTTGCTGAGAAAGCTGCAAGGAACATCGAGAATTACAATGCCCAGAGAGAAATTGGGGAGCAAATGCCTTATATTGTTATTTTTATTGATGAGCTCGCTGACCTGATGTTTTCAGTAGCAGCGGAAATTGAAGACTCCATAGCACGACTTGCACAAATGGGACGTGCTGCTGGTATCCACCTTATACTCGCAACACAGAGGCCATCTGTTGATGTAATAACAGGTATAATAAAAGCAAACTTTCCTGCTCGTATATCTTTTCAGGTCTCTTCGAAAATTGACTCAAGAACAATTCTTGACACACATGGAGCAGAACAGCTACTTGGAAAAGGTGATATGCTTCTTATGTTCCCTGGTACAAGAATCATTCGTGTCCATGGTGCCCTTGTTACAGAGGAAGAGATAAAAGCAGTGACTAATTTTATAAAGTCTCAGGGAAAGCCTGACTATTCAATACTTGAAGGAATAAATGAGACAGAGTTTGAAGTGGATGGAGTTAAAGGTGAACGGGATGAGCTTTATCTAAAGGCTGTTGAGTTTGCAGAATCCGTAGGAGAAGTATCAATATCATCTATCCAGAGAAGATTGAAGATTGGATATAACAGGGCAGCCAATATTATGGAGTTGATGGAAGAAGATGGTCTTGTTGGACCACCAAAGGGTGCAGGAAAGCCAAGGGAATTCTTGAGGAGGAGAAAATAAGGAGGTATATTGTGAATTCTATTCTGGTGACAGGTTGTGCAGGTTTTATCGGCTGGAAGGTTTCAGAGAGATTAATTAAGGAAAACATGAATGTTGTAGGAGTGGACAACCTTAATGACTATTATGATCCAAGATTAAAAGAATGGAGGCTTATGCAATTAAAGGATAACAAGGCTTTCATTTTTTATCAATGTGATATATCTGATTTTAATTCAGTCAAAGAAATTTTTAATCAACATAAAATTGACGCTGTCATAAATCTTGCTGCAAGGGCAGGAGTAAGGGCATCTGTAAAAGATCCATGGGTTTATCTCGATACTAATACAAAAGGGACTTTAAATCTCCTTGAATGTTGTAAAGGATATGGTGTCAAAAAATTTGTTTTAGCTTCAACATCCAGTATTTATGGTCTTAATAAGATACCTTTTAAAGAATCTGATATAACTGATTCTCCTTTAGCACCATATTCAGCAACTAAAAAGGGTGCTGAAGTCCTTTGCTATAGCTATCATTATCTGTATGGTATTGATATAAGCATACCAAGATATTTTACAGTCTATGGACCTGCAGGAAGACCTGATATGAGTATTTTTATATTCATAAAAAACATTGATAATGGTAACCCCATAACCATCTTTGGAGATGGCAGGCAGAAAAGGGATTTTTCTTATATTGATGACATAGCAGATGGCACATTGAAATGTCTTCAACCCTTTGGTTATGAGATATTTAACCTTGGAAGTGACGACCCTGTTGAATTGATATATGTGATAAAACTGATAGAAGAGGAACTTGAAAAGAAGGCAGTAATGAATTTTTCTCCTCGACATCCTGCAGATGTTATTGCAACATGGGCAGATATAGAGAAATCAAAAGCTAAATTAAAGTGGTCCCCTAAAACTACAATTCAAGAAGGTATCAAAAAAACAGTTAAATGGTATCTTGAAAATAAAGAATTAGTTAATAGTTTACGGGGTTAACCAAAAAACAATTTGAATAATGCAGATTCTGCAAACTCATTAACAAGCCTACCCAGAAGATTCTAAAACGAGTTCAGGATAACAATTTAAGGGTTAATTTTAATAAGTAATGTGAATTAGATGTAGAATCATATGCATATTTTTTCAAAATCTGTTATGATTTTCCCTGATATGAGATGGGTCTCATATAATTATAAAAAGGAGGTTTTATAGTGTTAACTATATTAATTATTCTTGGAGTCATTCTGGGAATTATAGTTTCTGCAATAGCAATATATAATAAGCTTATACGGTTAAGGAATACGGTAAAGTCCTCATGGGCAGATATCGATGTTCAATGTAAGAAAAGATATGACCTTGTACCTAACCTTGTAGAGACAGTGAAAGGCTATGCCTCTCATGAAAGGACATTATTTGAAAAAGTCACAGAGGCAAGAACTACAGCAATGCATGCTTCATCTCCATCTGAAAAAGCAAAAGCAGAGAATATGCTTACAGAGACTCTAAAGACACTGTTTGCAGTTGCTGAGGCATATCCTGACCTTAAGGCATCCACTAATTTCTTGCAGCTCCAGTCACAGCTCAAAGAATTGGAAGACAATATAGAAAATGCAAGAAGATATTATAATGCTGTTGTTCGTGATTACAATATCCTGATAGAATCTTTCCCATCAAACATCATCGCATCTTCTTTCAGCTTCAAGCAAGAGGAATTCTTTGCACTTGAATCTCCTGAAGTCGAAAGAAAACCGGTAAAAGTGAGTTTTTAAGTGTATATTATATCGTTCATCACTTTTTTCATTTTACTTATTCTTGCACAGCCTGTTTTTGCACAATACTTCACTATCAATAATTTTCACTCTGATATTGTTATAAAAGAGGATTCCTCTTTTATAGTAAAGGAGACGATAAAAGTGGAGTTTCATAGAGAGAGACACGGTATTTATCGTGAGATTCCTTTCAAATATACCGATGAATTCTTTAAAACCACAAAGACCCCTATAAAGGTATTATCTGTAATAGATGAGTCTGGAAATAAATGGAAATACAGGATTAGAAGAACAGGTAATGTCATTAACATAAGGATAGGTGACCCAAATATATATGTCTCAGGTAAACAAACGTATGTAATAACATATGAAGTTAAGAATGCATTATACTTTTTTAAAGACCATGATGAGCTTTACTGGAATGTGACAGGTAACTACTGGCAGGCTCCAATAAAAGAGGCTTCAGCAGATATAAATTTAAATACAAAAAATAAAAGTAAAAAGTTATGGTCAGCATGTTATACAGGCCCTTATGGTTCAAGAAGCTCATTATGCACTTACAAGACATATGATAACAGTGCTGAATTCATTACAAGGAAAAATCTTAATATTGGTGAAGGACTAACCATCGCATTTGGATGGGATAAAGGACTTGTTACCGAACCTTCTTCTATTCAGAAGTTCTTGTGGTCACTTGATTTAGAAGAAAACTGGGTATTTTTATTTCCTGTACTTTCATTATTTTTTGTGTTTAACCAATGGTATAGAAAAGGCAGGGATCCTAAAGTAAGAGAAGCTATCACAGTGATGTATAACCCACCCATGTATGGTGATAAGTTTCTTTCACCAGCCGAGGTAGGTGCTCTTGTTGACGAAAGACTCGATTCACGAGACCTCACCTCCAGCATTATTGGGCTTGCTACAAAGGGTTATATAAGAATAGAAGAGAGAAAAGAAGAGGGTCTATTATTTGACAAAACAGATTATTATATTAAAAAGGTTAAAGAACCCGATAAAAATCTAAGCACTTTTGAATATAAGATTATGTCATATCTATTTTCTGGTTCGTCACAGGGCATATTTATCTCAGAATTAGAGAATGAATTTTATAAAAATTTATCATCATTAAAAGATACCTTGTATGGTGAACTTGTAAGCAAAAAGTATTTTCTTAAAAACCCTGAAAAAGTTAGGAATATATATATAGTTGCAGGAATACTCATCGCAAGCCTCACCAGCATTTTGAGCATAATTACATCTTACTCTCCAGGGAAAAGCATTGTAGTAGGTGCGATAACAGTTTTACCATTCATTGTTTTCGGAAGAATAATGCCTGCAAAAACAAGAAATGGAGCTTTAGCATATATGGATATCTTAGGATTTAGGGAATTTTTAAGTCGTGCTGAAAAAGATAGAATAGAGAGAATTGGAGATAAAAATCTCTTCTCAAAATTTTTACCTTATGCAATTGCCCTTGGTGTTGAAAAAAAATGGGCAAAAGCATTTGAAGGAATTTATCAGGATCAGCCTGACTGGTATGTTTCTCCTGGAGGATTCAGAACCTTCAGCCCACATACTTTTTCCAATTCAATCAGTTCGCTAACCTCACGCCTTGCATCTGCAACCTTTTCATCACCAAGAGGAAGTGGATTTAGTGGTGGTGGATTTTCAGGTGGAGGCGGCGGTGGAGGGGGCGGCGGGAGCTGGTGAGATAGGTTAAGTTATTACACATAAATAATAAGAATGTTTATATTTAATGATGCCGTGATGCAACGATTCAGTTTCATATAGATTTTTGATGAGGCAATTCGGCATATTGACTTTATATTTGAAAAAGTATTACTCTAAAGCTAAGAAAGAAACAGGTTAGTCCTTATGTTTGAGAAGTTTACAGAAAGAGGAAGAAAGGTAATCATTTATGCAAAGGAAGAGGCTGAAAAACGCCAGAATGATTACCTTGGGACTGAACACTTATTGCTTGCAATTCTGAGAGAAGAAGATGGCTTGCCTGTAGCAATACTTAAAC
Source organism: Thermodesulfovibrionales bacterium (assembly GCA_049700155.1). Lineage (GTDB taxonomy): Bacteria > Nitrospirota > Thermodesulfovibrionia > Thermodesulfovibrionales > SM23-35 > JACAEY01. The sequence continues at coordinate 27,992 of JBNAVX010000022.1, read as the reverse complement.
GAATGGGTATAACCCGCGAAGAAGTCCGTATGGAGGTCGAAAGGAATCTACCACAGGGTACTGACCTTATGACATTTGACGATATCCCATTCACACCACGTGCCAAAAAAGTCCTTGAACTTGCTGTAGAAGAAGCACGGCTACTTGGTCATAATTACATAGGAAGCGAACATATCTTACTCGGGCTTATAAGAGAAGAGGAAGGAATAGGCGGTAAGATACTCCGTAACCTTGGCGCAAACCTTCTTGGAGCAAGACAACTCACAATAAATTTCTCAATAAGGACACATACAAATATAAGAGAAAAGAGGAGTACAACCCCTGCACTCGATGAATTTGGAAGGGATTTAACACAAATGGCAAAAGAGGGAAAACTCGATCCTGTTATAGACAGAGAAGATGAAATAGAACGTCTAATACAGATACTTGGTAGACGTATCAAAAACAATCCTGCAATAATAGGAGAGCCCGGTGTTGGTAAGACGGCTATTGTAGAAGGGCTTGCCCAGAAGATTGTTTCAGGAGAAGTTCCTGATAGTCTTTTGGGAAAGCGTATTGTTTCACTTGACCTCGGAGCACTTATCGCAGGCACAAAATACAGAGGACAATTTGAAGAAAGACTCAAGATTGTAATGAAGGAGATTATTCAGTCTGACAATGTAATCTTGTTTATTGATGAATTACATACCTTAATAGGTGCTGGTGCTGCTGAAGGTTCGGTGGATGCATCGAGCATGTTGAAACCTGCCCTTTCTCGAGGTGAGATACAGTGTATAGGTGCAACAACACCTGATGAGTATAGAAAATATATAGAAAAAGACGGAGCACTTGAACGGAGATTCCAGCCTGTTAATATTCAACCACCTGATGTTGAAAGCACAATCAATATTTTAAAAGGATTGCGTCCGAGATATGAAAGTCACCATAAGGTTAAGATAACTGATGAGGCAATAGATGCTGCAGCAAGGCTATCTGATAGATATATCTCTGACAGATATCTACCTGACAAGGCAATAGATGTAATAGATGAGACTGGTTCGAGAATAAAGCTTAAAAGATATAGCCCACCCCGCGAATTGAAAGAACTTGAGGCTGAAATACATAGATTGTCAAAGGAAAAAAATCTTTATATTAAGCTTCATGACCTTGAACGAGCTTCTTCTATACGTCTTGAAGAGGAAAAACTCAAAAAGATTCATGACCAGCTTTATAAACAATGGAGAGATAATCTTAATAAAGAAATTCCTTCTATAATGGAAGAGGATGTCGCATATACTGTCTCTAAGATGACAGGTATACCACTTGCTAAATTAGAGGAGAAAGAATCTGAAAAACTCATAAGGATGGAGGAAGAACTCCATAAGAGGATTATAGCTCAAGACGAAGCTATCAAGGCAGTCTCAAGGGCGATAAGAAGATCAAGAGCAGGATTAAAGTCGAGTAAAAAACCTATTGGCTCTTTCTTTTTCCTCGGTCCTACAGGGGTTGGTAAAACAGAGCTTGCGAAAGCATTGGCATGGTTTATGTTCAATGACGAAAGTTCATTGGTTAAGATTGATATGTCTGAGTACATGGAAAGATTTAATGTCTCCCGTCTTACAGGTGCACCTCCTGGATACGTAGGCTATGAAGAAGGTGGACAGCTCACAGAAAGAATCAGGAAAAAACCTTATTCTGTTGTACTTTTTGATGAAATAGAAAAGGCACATCCAGATGTCTTCAATATACTCTTACAGGTTCTTGATGAAGGCGTCCTTACAGACAGTTTTGGGAGAAAGGTAGATTTTAAAAATACACTTATAATAATGACCTCAAATCTTGGTGCAAGGCTTATTGAAAAAGCAACTCCATTGGGTTTTCAAAGAGATGCATCTGAGATCGTATATGAAAAAATCAAAGAAAATGTACTGAGTGAACTAAAAAAGACTTTTAATCCAGAGTTCCTCAATCGTGTTGATGAAATAGTTGTCTTCCATCCTCTTGAAAAAGAACATCTGCTCTCTATTATCGACCTTCTCGTTGAAGAAACAAATAAGATGCTTGTTGATAGGGAGCTTGTTATTGAGGTATCACAGGAAGTCAAAGAATGGATATTAAAACACTATTATCAACCTGCTTATGGTGCAAGACCTATGCGAAGAGCCGTGCAGAAGGTCATTGAAGACCCATTATCTGAAGAAATTTTAAGGGGAAGATTTAAAGGTTTACATAAGATTAAAGTTATTCTTGAAGACGATACTCCTGTATTCATTGCTTCAGAAGAAGAATCTGTTTTATCTGGTGTTAATTAAAATTATAAATCAGATAATCAACTCTGAGATTTGAAAAGTAAAACTGTTATCCTTCTTGTTTTGGCCTTCTTTATAATCACTGTTATCTATTTGTTTATAAGACATCAGTATCCTAAAACTTCAACAAGAGTAGGTCTTCCAGTCCCAAATATTGAACTGACTGATTCTTCTTATAAAAATAGACTGAAATTAGCTGATCTAAAAGGTTCTGTAATCTTTGTCAATTTCTGGGCAACATGGTGTCCTCCATGTATTGAAGAACTACCTTCAATAGAAAGGTTATCAAAAAAATTTGAAGGGAATCCTGATTTCAGGATGTTAACTATTCTATATAATGATGATATAAATAAGGTAAATTATTATATGAAAGAAATGAACTACACCTTTCCAGTATACCTTGATTCTGACGGATCTGCTGCTGATAAATTTGGTATCACAGGTGTCCCTGAGACATTCATAATTGACAAAAATGGGATACTGAGAAATAAAGTAATAGGTCCTTCAGAATGGGATTCTCCATATGTCATAGAATTGTTATCAAAACTAATAAATGAATAGCAGTGGGAAGAACCAGAAACCCTGATCCGGTACTCCTTTTTATAAGCACTCTATATAGTAATAATGATACTTTCTATCGTTCAAAAGAAATACTTGAAAAGAATTTTGGAGATGTATTATTTATTAGCCCTTCCCTTACATGGGAATATTCTACATATTATAAAGATGAGATCGGCTGGCCTCTTTATAGACAACTTATCTTTTTTCAAAAACTGATTGATCCCGGAGTACTTGCTGATGTTAAACTGAGAACTAATGAAATAGAGTTATCACTTTCTTTAGAAGGTAAAAGGAGTATTAATCTTGACCCTGGTTACCTCACTCTATCAAAGGTTGTCCTTGCATCCACAAAAAACTATGCACATCGTATCTATCTTGGCAAAGGTATTTATGGAGAGGTAACTCTTATATACAAAAAAAGTATGTATAAACCACATCTTTTTACTTATAAAGATTATCAGGATAAAACACATATTGATATATTCATGAAGGCAAGAGAGATGTTGAAGAATAAATTTAAAGAGGGAAAATATGGAATTTATAGATGATAGAGAAAAGATAATCGAAGATCACATAAAGGAGGAAGAAGAAATTGAGAAAGTGCAACTTAGTAGTGTAAAGCAAAAGGTATGGGAATTCCTTATAAAAGAAAAACATTTTAAATTAGAAGAGATAGAGATAAGCCCAGAATTCAAGATAGATCTAAAAGATAAATATATAAAAGTTCATATAGACTTCCTTATAAATCTTAACTCGTTAAGTTTTATGGTTATACATTGCACTACTGGGACATTTGAATCATGGGAGAGATATATAACATCTTTTGCAAGTGTTGTAAAGGACTATCTGATCCCTTTTGCTGTGGTCACTGATGGCGAAAGCGCAAAGATAATAGATGTTGTTGAAGGTAAGATAATCGGTAAATCTCTTAAAGAGATTTACAACCGTGATGAAGCACTGAATATAATGAATGATTTTAAAAAGATACCCTGCCCCTCCAATAGACTCGAAAAAGGGAAAAGAATAGTTTATGCCTTTGAAGGCATTAAATGCCCTACAGGGAAAAAATAATGAAATTGCCATTGGAGTCCCAATTCTATCGATACGTGAATGTATTTGATTTTTTTTCTTCCTATTAATTATAATATAAAGTTTTTTATATCCTAAAACAATTTTAGCTTCTATTGTATAAAGAAGCTATCCAGTAATTATTTAATAACTCCAATTTAAAGAACAGGGTATTTTTTGATTTGGTCACTTTAAAAATATCTTAAAAGAAAGGAGGTAGAAGATGGCAGAGAAAGGAAAATCAAAGACAGATGTTATGGCAAGGGCAGATGCAAAAAACAGAATCCAACGGTGTCGTTTTTGCGGTAATAAAGTAGAGGTTGTTATGGCCCTTACTCCAAATGGAAAGAAGAAAATGAGACGTTTATGTTGTGAAAACTAAAATTATTCTACTCCTGTAGCAGAACTTTCTGTTACAGGAGTAGAATGCTGCATCTGCCAGTTACTCATAAATTTATGAATTAGGGCTAAATATATTTTATAGCTCCATTAGTAAAGGTAAATGGGTAAAAAGCAGATAGCTCTTTGTCCTGAGTTTTAATATATCTTCAACCGCTTCTTTATAAATATCCATCTGAAATCTATATCTCTCTTTAAGTTCTGGCAGTTCTTTTTCCTCTACAGGGAAAGTCTTGTAATCATATATATATGCAATATTGTTTTTCAAAATAATTCTGTCAATTCTTCCCCTGAATATGGTCTTTCCTTTTTGATAAATAAATGGTAACTCTACAAAAGAATCTTTACGTGATAAGATGATATCCTCAAGATATCCTGAATCAGAAAGTTTTTTAAAATCAGATTTTATAATCTTAATATAATTGTCAAGCTTATCTTCAACAAATATCTCGGACTTCAGAAGAACCCATGCACGTCTCTCCAGAATATTTAAATTTAGAAGACCCCTTGAGATTTCTTCAAAAAGTTGGTGAAAAACTTTTCCAAGCAATACCCAATCATGTCCATGCTTTACTCTTATGTCTGCTATTTCTTCTGTGACATCTCTCCATTTAAATTCTGGCTCATATGGAATAGGTTTCGTGTATATAGGTCCCTTCATAAGATTTTTTGATGTTTCTTCTGAAATAATAGATTTAGTATTAGAGGTCGAATATAAATTGTTCAATTCAGCTTCATTCATGATTTTCAAGGATTGGAGGTATTCAAGGTTTTCCAAAATATAAGAAAGTCTGCAATTTTTAGGTCTTTTATCTTGTTTTTGTGAGGCAATCATACAGAGAAAATCCCTTGCTCTTGTTGCAGAGACATAGAAAAGTCTTTTCTCTTCTTCAATCTCCTTTTCTTTCCTCCTCTGAAATAACTCTCTCTTTTTTCTTGCATTTGAGTCTTCTTCATATCCAAAAAATATTCTGCCATCTTCTTCATCTATAACAATTGATTTACTTTTAGGTGTGTTTTCTTCATCAAGTGAAGGGAGAAAGACTATAGGAAATTCAAGACCTTTAGCAGCATGAACAGTCATTATCTTTACAGCATTCATGCCTTCAGTATTTATATTTGCCTTTGCTTCCTCGCCTTGCCTGGCGCTGATTAGTTTTTCCCTGATTTCAAGAATAGACAAACCACTGGCATCATACTGTTCAATTATTTTTATAAACTTTTTAATATTCACATGTCTCTGCCTTTCCCAGAAATATTGCCATCCATCTGTCTCTGAGAGTATCTCCTCAAGGAGTATAGAAAGGGGAAGCGTTCTAATTTTTTCAATCCATTCAGAAATAAGATTATATGCTTTATATAGATTATGTGTTACAAATCTATTTTTTTTGTCTTCCAAGAGAGACAGGTTTAACGGTATGGAATTCTTTAGTTTTTCATATAATGAGACTTCACCTTTTTTATCAATCAATCTGAATAATGTGTCATAGTCAATATTGAATAAAGGCGACCTCAGGATACAGAATAGGCTATAGTCATCTTTTGGATCAACAAGGAAGGAAATAAGTTCGCGTAGAAATGCAACTTCTGGTTCATCATAAAAACCAATCCCTTTAACAATAACAAATGGTATTTTATATATTCTTAAGGCATCTTCAAGAAGAGAGAGGTGCGTCCTTCTTCTGAGGAGAATCGCCATATCACTGTAAAGACAGGCTCTCTTTTTATCTCCGTCATATATTTCATAGTTACCAACAAGTGACTGAATCCTTTTTGCAAGGATAGATGCCTCCTTTTCCCTGCTTTCTTTTGTACTTTCATTCCCTTCTATCAATATAAGTTCAACCCTACCTTCTCCTTTTCTTGTTGCTTCAAAAGGTGCATACCTTGTGCGCCAGCTTTCATAAATATATGGTTGCATAAGTCTTTTGAAGAGACTGTTTACAAATTCTGTTATAGCAGGGAGACTACGATAGTTTTCTTTTATCTCTTCAAAAAGGTATTCATCTTTAAGCCATTCTGAAAGTTTTTCTCTTGCCTCATGGAAGATGCTTACATTTGCACCTCTGAACAGATATATAGATTGTTTTTCATCTCCTACAAGAAAGATTGTTGGTGTCCTTCCTGATTCTTTCTTAGAACCCATACCTGCTCTCCACTCCTCTGTTAGCTTATCTATAATCTTCCACTGAAGGGAACTTGTATCTTGGAATTCATCAACAAGGATATGGTCTGTATGTTCATCAAAAGAATAAAGTATGTTCATCCATTCAGGGTTTTTGCTTAAGGCTTCATATGTAAGTAGCTCAAGGTCATTATAGTCAACAAGATGCCTCTCTTTCTTTTTTTCTAAATAATGTTTAAGGCATCGAGAATATAAATTAAGAATCTTTTTTTCCTCATCTCCTTCAACTAAATGCCCCTCTTTCAAGATAAGCTCTGGGTGAGGTCTTTTGCTATGAAGTTCATTAAGTGTTCTATAAAGGATATCCCATCCTCTTATACCTCTGTCCTTCATCATCTCGTAAAAAAGTTCAGGACTTTCTTTTTCTTCCATTAAAGCTTCATATACTGATTCTGACCAGATTAGCGATGAAGTAAACTCATCTAATATATTAAAAGAAGGATCAATTCCTAACTCAATAGAAAATCTTTTAAGAAGTTTAAGACAGAAGGCATGAATTGTGGATATACGCATTAGAGGTATCTTCTCTCGAATTTTTAAAAATAAATCAGGATGTTCTTTTTCAAGGATTGAGAGTATCCTGTCTTTCATCTCTGCTGCAGCTTTTTCAGTAAATGTGATTGCAAGTATCTTTTCTATCTCATTTCCACCAAGAAGTAAGCTTATATAGCGCCTCGCGAGCTTTTCTGTCTTTCCTGAACCCGCAGGTGATGAGATAATAATGCTCTTTGTTATATCAAGATATTTTTCCATAATCTCTTAATGACTTTTGTATATACGGGCAATATGGTCTTTCAGAACAATTCCAGCATATAAATTCATTTAAAGGATATGCAGGAAAATGTCCTTTCCGCAGTTCAAAGACTGTGTCTTCAAGAAATTTAAGACTTGTAATTATATAGTCCTCAATTGTCCGTCCTTCTTTTTTATCATTTTTTCCTGGTATCCATAAAATGTTTATATCTTTCAGTGAATATAAACCAACACGTTCAACATCAAATCCTTTTATCTTCATCAATGATGCGTAAAGGAAAAGTTGCAAATTTGCACCTTTTGTTCTTATTTGCTGTCCTGTAAACTGTGTAGAACCAGTCTTATAATCAATAAGCTCAATAGATTTATTTGCTTTTAAGTTTTGAGTTTTGAATTTTGAATTTTGAGCTTTTTTATCTATCCTGTCTATCTTTCCTTTTAGTTTTATCCCTTTTATAGGCTCGCCTTCAACAGGAAACTCGGCAGCCATAAATGAGTAACCTTCTTTAAGAATATTGGATTCAATATCGTATATTTCTGGAATGATTGATAAAAAAGAGTCCAAAATAAAATTTTTCCAGTAATTCTCAATTGGTTTATTAACAAGGAGGTTTACAATTATCTCTTCTGCTTTGACCCTGAAATCCTCTTCATTTTTAAAAGAAGATGACAGAAGACTTTGCATTATCTCATGAACAATATTCCCAAGTAACATTGCCTCAATCTTATATTCCTTTATTTCAAGGGGTTCGAGGCAGAGAATTTTTTCAATAAAATATTTTCTCGGGCATGTTCTGTAGGAATCTATGTCTGTTACTTTTATATATGAATCTTCTCCATACCTGTCTTTTATTAAACTGTCATCTACTCTTTCTATTTCACAGATATAATAAGAAAGGGGAATACCCCCTCTGCTAATAAGCTCTTCTTCTCTTGAAAAGATCCCAGTTACCATGTCTTTTTTCTCTCTATTTCTTGGCAGAAAAGGGGATGGAAGGAACAACTTATCCATCTCCATTAAAGGATAAGAAAGATATATATTTTCTACTGATTCAATTGACTTGAAAAAAAGGAATTTCTGAAGAGAGAGATATCTTCTCATATTTACAAGACCAAGCTTTGTCCTGACACTGTCAGGAAGTATGTAGTCAATATCTGGCTTGGAAGGGAGGTCTCCTTCTTTCAATCCTCCAAGAAAAAGGAATTCAGGTTCAGTCCCTCTTATTTCAAAAAAATCTGTAATCTGGACACCTGTATCTTCAATATCCATCTCTGAAATGTTCATGATATATCTGAAAGAATCTAAGAATTGACGCAAATTGCTCTTAACACCTGTTTGAGTTTTTTTATCATTTGAAATATACTGGATAAGACATTCAACGAGGGAAAGTTCCCTAAGAGCTTTATGAACTTCTTCTTCTAATTCTTTGTCTTCAAGCGTAAAATCAAGGGCTTTTAATATTTTATTTATAGTATTACTTAATTGTTTGAAGTTTCCTTCATTTCTTATATTTTCTAAAGGTAATAGTTTTTTGAATAGCCATTTGAGACCCTTTTCTATTTGAGAGAGAGGAATATTGCTTGATGAGTGCTGACTGAGAAGTTTTTTTATCATATTCAACCATTGGTCTTTTCCTTTTATGATCCCTGATTCAAGTGAGAGTAAAGGAATCCAATCCTTGAATTCTGGTGGAAGGTTTTTAAAATATGGTGAAATAAGAAACCTTGAGAAGGCAAGCCTGGGATAATCATCTGTGACTGATTCAATCAGAGATAATAAATCAAGTATAGGTCGTGACTTATGAGTCGGTTTTGAAACTGATATGTTATACGGAATTCCATATCTCTTGAAGACCCGTTCCACTATGTTTGAGTATTCATGTAGTTTTGGAAAAGCAACTGTTACCTTCTCAAGCTCTCTTATCTTTCCTGATATGAAGTAATTTTTAATACATCGTGCAATTCCCTCTACTTCTTCTTCTATTCCAGGGTATGAATAGTAATAAATATCCTTTTGGATTAAATTTGAAGCTAAAAATACCTCCTCAAATTTAAAGTTATTATTTAAAAATTCAATATAACTATTTGTAATATTGGCAAATAAAGAATCATAATTTATTGATATCAGCACAATTTCAGAATTATTGATAAGAGACTTAATTATTTCCTCTTCTGATTTTGTAAGTTCATAAAATCCATCAAGAATAAGTATATTTTTCCCCCAGTTATTTTTCTTAATTAGTTCAGGACATTCTGCCATCACATCATCTTCATCAACAGCATAGCCTCTTTTTAAAAGGTCATTATATATCTTAAAGATCTGTACAACTTCCCTTACCCTATTTGAAACTTCCTCAGGGATGTTAAGTTCATAAAAAATGGCATTTATCGCATTTTCAATGGTTTCAATATCTTTAGATGGATGATACTGTTTTATCTCGCTAACAAATTCTGCAATGATGGATGCAAAGCCTATCCCTTTTTCAGTAATTCTTGATATTAATATCGGTATCAGGCTATTAGGTATCACATATCTGTCTCCATAAAGAGAGTAAATTCTTTTTGAAAGTTGTTTAACAGTCATCATTTGAGGAGGTATATAACTACCTCTTCTGATCATATGAAAAGTTTTTTGTGCTTCCCTAACTTTTCTTGGCGTTGGAGCAATATAGAGAATCCCTGAATAATCAGTGCTACCTGAATACTCAGTTGACATGTTTAAAAGAAACTCTGTTAATCCTTTGAAGCGGAAAGGGATATAGAAGACTTTAATAGACATTTCCTTCTTAGTTTATCTATTATAGCATCTTCAATCAAACGTTTATTGCCATTTTCTATTCAATGAATGTATTATTTATTGAATTACTCAAAAAATGAAGGAGGAATCATGGTCATTGGTAAACCTTTTTTTACAATTGAGCAGATTCAGAATAAAGTTAAAGAGCTGGCAGACAGGATATCAGATGATTATACAGGAAAAGATATTCTTGCAATAGGAGTGCTTAAAGGTGCCTTTATGTTTTTTTCAGATTTAGTAAGGGCTATCAAGGTTCCTTTAACTATTGATTTTGTTGTAGCTTCAAGTTATGCGAAGACAGAAACTACAGGAGATGTAAAAATACATTATGATATCAGAGAAGACATTTCTGGCAAAGATGTACTCCTGATAGAGGATATCATTGATTCTGGTTTTACGCTTAATTTCATAAGAGAAAGAATTCTTGCAAAGAAGCCAAAGAGTCTTAAGATATGTGTATTTCTTGATAAAAAAGAAAGGAGAAGGGTGGATGTCCCACTTGATTATGTGGGATATGAAATACCGAACGTTTTTGTTGTTGGCTACGGACTTGACTATGAAAATAAGTTCAGAAATCTTCCCTATATAGCAATATTCAAAAAATCTGTATAACTTATGTTTGAACTTATGATAGAGACAACATTTTCAGCAGCCCATCAACTGAAGGGTTATATGGGAAAATGTGAGCGTCTTCATGGTCATAACTGGAAAGTTCAGGTTTATGTTGTTGCAGAAAGGCTTAATGAGATAGATATAGCAATGGATTTCCATGATTTAAAAAGAATAACAAATGAGGTTATAGCACCCCTTGATCATAGTGTCTTGAATGAAATCTTTCCATTTACTGAAAAGAATCCATCCTCTGAAAATATTGCAAAATGGATTTATGATTGCCTTGTTAAAAAGATAGATGATGAAAATATCCATGTCTCTGCAGTCACAGTCTGGGAATCAGAGACATCATCTGCAACATACTATGAATGAAAAAGAACTTGCAGAAAGTGTTATGCAACTTGCACTGAAGAAAGGTGCAGATGAAGTTGAAGTTTATATAAAATCCTCAAAAAATCTCTCGATTGAAATAAAAGACCAGAAGATAGATGCCTTTGAATCATCAAATAGCATAGGATATTCTTTACGAGTATTAAAAGACAAAAAACTTGGTTTTTCTTATTCTACAGATATCTTTGAGATTGAATCTGTAGTTACCAAGGCAGTAGAAGCAGCAAAATGGGTTGATAAAGATGAAAACCTTGAATTACCTGCTCCATCTGAGATAGCTAAGGTTGATATATTTGATCCAGATATAAGTTCAATAAGTGAGGATGAAGCTGTCAGAAAAGTTATGACCATTGAGGAGTGTGCATATGATGAAGATCCGAGGATAAAGAATATCAGAAAAGCACGCGGTAGTTTTTCACAAACAGAAGTCATCATAAAGAATTCAAAAGGTGTTGACAGCCACTATCCTGCTACAACATGCACAGCTCAGGTTATGGTAATGGCAGAAGCTGGAAATGATAAACAGATGGGATGGTCTTTTTCAGGGTCAAGATTTTTAGGTGAAGTCTCATTTGAAGATGTAGGAAGAGATGCCTCAAGAAGGGCTTTACAGCTTCTTGGTTCAAAAAGGATGAGTCCTCAGAAAGCAAATATCGTTCTTGATAACATAATATCTACTGAATTTATTGGAATATTCGCATCACTACTCTCATCAGAGAACGTACAGAAAGGGAAATCTCTTCTTTCTGGTAAATTAGGTAAAACTGTCATCAGTCCTAAAGTAAACATTATAGATAATGGACTTCTTCGGGGTAAACTCGGTAGCAGTCCTGTTGATGATGAAGGAGTATCATGCAGAAAAAAAACACTTATCAGTGAAGGCATCCTTCAGGGTTATCTTTACAATACATATACTGCAAATAAAGACAGGGTTTCATCAACAGGCAATGCAGTAAGAAGAGGCTTTTCTGCTCTTCCATCTGTAGGAATATCTAATATGTATATTGAGCCTATCTCAGGGACTGATATCATTCCACTCAAAGATATTTTCAAAGCAGTGGATAAATGCCTATACGTAACAGAGGCGATGGGAGTTCATACCGCAAATCCGATTTCCGGAGAATTCTCTTTTGGGGTCTCAGGCATCTGGATCGAAAAAGGAGAAATAGTTTTCCCCGTAAAGGAAGCAGTAATTTCAGGAAACATACTATCTTTTTTTTGCAATATAGAAGCCTTTGGAGATGACTTCAGGTTTTTTGGCAATATTGGTAGCCCAAGTATTCTCTTTGGACCAATTGATATTAGTGCATAAATTATCATGGAGGATTAACAATGGACTACTTTTTAACGGATGACCAGATTATGATTAAAGAGCTTACGAGGCAGATTGCAGATGAGAAAATTGTACCTGTCAGAAGTGAGCTTGATGAAAAGGAGGAATTCCCCTGGGAGATTATGAAGGTTCTTGCAAAGTCAGACCTTTTTGGCCTTTTCATCCCTGAAGAATATGGTGGACTTGGCAAAGGATGTCTTGAGTTATGTATAGCAGTAGAGGAACTTTCAAGGGCATGTCTTGGGGTGTCAACGACATATGCAGCAAATGCGCTTGGTACATATCCAATATTGCTTTTTGGTTCTGAAGAACAGAAGAAAAAATATCTTCCAGATATTGCAGCAGGAAAGAGACTTGTTGCATTTGCTTTGACAGAGGCTAATGCTGGAAGTGATGCTGCGGGTATACAGACTACAGCAAGACTTGATGGTAATGAATATGTTTTGAATGGAACAAAGCAGTGGATTACTAATGGAGGAGAAGCAGAGATCTATACAGTCATAGCTATGACAGATAAGACAAAAGGGGCAAGAGGTGCTTCTGCATTTATCGTAGAAAAAGGCACACCAGGGTTTCTTTTTGGTAAAAAAGAAAAGAAGATGGGAATAAGGGCATCTTCGACAAGAGAATTGATATTCGAAAACTGCAGGATACCAAAAGAGAACATTATTGCTAAAGAAGGATATGGGTTTATCATAGCAATGAAAACACTTGATAACTCAAGGACAGGTGTTGGATCACAGGGAGTAGGAGTAGCACAGGGTGCCTTTGAAGAGGCTATGAAGTTTGCAAAACAACGCATTCAGTTTGGACATCCTATAATCAGTTTTCAGGCTGTTCAACATATGCTTGCTGACATGGCAATAGAGATTGAGGCAGCAAGAGCCCTTGTATATTCTGTTGCGAGGTATATTGACAGTGGTGCAAAGGATATATCAAAAGAATCTGCAATCGCGAAGGTCTTTGCGACAGATGTAGCGATGCGTGTAACAACAAATGCTGTTCAGGTTATGGGTGGCTCAGGATATATGAGGGAATATCCTGTAGAGAAGATGATGCGAGATGCAAAGATACTACAAATTTATGAAGGGACAAATCAGATACAGAGAAATGTAATAGGACAGGCTTTAATAAAAGAAACCGCAAAGAAATAAAAATTAATTTCTGAAATCGAGCTATATCACTCACTTTCTGAAAAATTGAATATTTTTTGACATATATGAGCAGAATGTATGTTTGAAGATTTTAAACTCGCTCACTGCAGGTTTACTCTTACTCCCGAAAACATAATCCAGATGCCTGCCTTTAATAAAGGTAATATCCTTAGAGGCGCTTTCGGCTCATCCTTAAAAAGACTCGTATGTGTTAATAAAGAGTCAAAATGTGGCGGATGCATATTAAAAGACAAATGTGCCTATATATCGATATTCAATCCCGTAGGCATTAATCCTGCAAAGAGATTACACGATGTGCCACGTGGTTTTGTCCTGAATCCACCACTTGAAAAAGAAGTAGTATATTCATCTGAAAGACCTTTTTCTTTTGATATGGTTCTAATAGGTGACAGGATAAATTACCTTCCATATGTGATAGTGCCTCTGATAGAACTCGGGAAGTATGGCATAGGTCTAAACAGAGGAAGGTTTACACTTACAGATATAAGTATACTGCCTTTTTACTCTTCTTCACCTGAATCCATCTATGATTCTCAATCTAATATAGTCAAAAATGTCCAGAAAACTGTGACAGGTAAAGAAATTCTGGGATATGTAGGAAAAATAAATGGGCAAAAAATAACTCTTAAGTTTCTCACGCCAACAAGGATTAGGTACAATCCTTCAGGAGAAAAAGGTAAAAGTAAAGTAGTAAGAGTTCCAGAATTTCACCATATCATCAGAAGGCTCAGAGACAGGGTTAACGCACTTTCTTCAACTTATTGTGGAGGTCCAATTGATGTGGATTTTAAAGGTATAGCAGAGAGGGCAATGAAAATAAAGACAAGGGAGGTAAATCTTAAGTGGCTTGATATCAAACGTAAGAGCAGGACACAGCCTGTTTATCATGATCAGAGTGGATTTATCGGTGATATTACTTTTGAAGGAGACTTGAAAGAGTTTTTACCACTAATTGTCTTGGGCGAATATGTCCATGTAGGAGAAGATGTAGTCTTTGGAAACGGGTGGTACAGGATAGTGAGATGAATAAAACACTCTGGATAATTGAGTCTACAAGGGATGAGAAATTTCCATTTCGTCTGAGTATTAAAAAAGGTGACGACAACATATTATGCCTGAGGGTACAAGATAGATGGCCAGGTACAAAAGGACAGATCTTCTGTATAAGGGAAGAATCGAGACAGTGGCCAGAGATTGTAGAAGAAATAGAGAGAGTACCCGTGCTTTCCCTAAGACGCTATGGCAAAAGACTCGTTGTTGTTCTCGATAGAGCAAAAAATAAAAGATGTGATTTTCTTTTTCTTGAAAAACAATACAAAACCAGAGAAGGTTCATATGAACAGATATTCTGGAGAACACAACAAGCCTTAAGAGAACGAAGGCCAAAGGTAAAACTCACAACTTATAAAACATATGATCTTCACATCGTCATTGACACGAATGAAAGATATCCCTTAAAGTTCACAGGTTGTTATACAGAAAAGGGAAGACTTCCAATAGGTGATTATGCACTGAAAGTTGAAAATAGACTTATTGCAGTTATTGAAAGAAAAACATATGAAAATATTATTTCTGAATTTGGAAGGATGCCAGCCTTTCACCAGCAGCTTACTGAACTTGAGGCATACGAGCACAATGCCCTCCTTATAGAGGCTAATTATTCAGATTTCCTTAAGCCCGAGAAATTGAGATTCTATCAACCTTCATTTGCTGCAAAAGCGATTGCAGAAATCTTTGCCCTTCATCCGAAACTCAATATTATTTTTGCTGGGAACAGAAAACTTGCTAATGAGTGGGTTTTGAGATTTTTTTCTGCCATAAGATCTCATGAACAAGATAGCCCTCCATTAAAAATAGCAGAGGCATTAGAAACATATGGTGAAGCACCTTCATTGACAGGAGGTAGTTACTTTGAAGTAAGAAGACAAATAGACCGATTGCCTGAAAGATTTACTATTTCTATGCTTAGAGATGTGTGTGCAAATATACCTGAATCCATAATCAAGAAGGCTTTATCAGATATGAAAAAAGAGAATAAAATTAAATTTCATGATAAGGTATGGGAAAAAATATAGGCACTATGAATTATTTAGTTTTTTAAATATTGGCTGGAGTTAGAAAGAGGAGATGATTATGCAGTTCAAAACCCTCACAGACTATGACCCTTATCCCCACCAGATAGAAACTTATAAGGCACTTAAGAGCGGACAGTCGGCTATCCTTAGAGCACCAACAGGAAGTGGGAAGAGCGAGGCAGTATTTGTGCCTTTTGTGGATTTAAGAGGTAAGTTTCTTCCCCATAGAATGATTTACTCTCTCCCGATGAGAGCACTTGTTAATTCATTGCATGAAAGATTTAAAGGTTATGCTCCTCATCTCGATATAAGAGCTCAGCATGGCAAAAGAACAGAAAGTCTTTTATTTGATGCTGACTGCATCGTTGCAACTCTTGACCAGACAATTACATCTTATGCCTGTGCTCCTTTGTCTCTTGGAGTAAGGCATGGCAATATTCCTGCAGGTGCCATAGGATCAAGCTTTCTTGTTTTTGATGAAGTTCATACCTTTGAACTAATGCTCGGACTTCAGAGTACTTTGATTTTGGCTGAAAGAATGAAAAATCTTGGCATTCCATTTGTTATTATGTCTGCTACCCTTCCAACCAGATTTGTATATTCTTTGTCCGAAAGATTTAATACTAATGTAATAGATGTCGAAGAAGATGCGATACCTGTCAGAACTAAGAGAAAAGTGATATTAAAAGAGAATCTTAAAGATCTACTTTCTTCAAATGAAGTTTTAAGACTACACAACAGTCACACAGGCAGAACTATTGCGGTTTGCAATACAGTTGATAGGGCTATCAATCTGTTTTCAGAATTGAGGGATAAAGTAATACCGAAACCTACTCTTATTCATTCAAGATTTTTGGATGATGATAGAGCGAAGAAAGAAGACGATATAAAAAGACTTTTCGGCAAAGATAGCAAAGATAAAGCTTTGCTTATTACAACACAGGTAATAGAAGTTGGGATGGATATATCATGTGATTTACTCATTACAGAACTTGCACCAATCGATGCCCTAATACAAAGAGCTGGGAGATGTGCCAGATGGGGAGGAGAAGGTAATGTGATTGTTTTTGATATCCCTCATCATGCACCTTACGAAAAGAACCTTGTCGCTAATACAAAGACAGTTATTGAAAAATATAAGAATGAACGACTTACATGGCTACTTGAAAAGAATATGGTTGATGAAGTTCTTGAAAAACCATTCATGGAGTTAGCTAAGCCAGAAGCCGGGGCTAAGGCTATGATGTATCTTTCGAAAGGCGCTTTTGAGGGGAAGCCTGCCATTGCTGAAAAGGCGGTCAGAGATGCTATCTCTGTTGAGGTTTCTATACACGATAAACCTGAATCTCTTGGAATTAAGGTATTCAATCTTCCTAAATGTAAGATACATCCTGGCACTTTGAAAAGATTTATTAAGGAAAAGAACCCCAAAATCTGGCTTATCGAGCAAGACAGAGATATGGATGACGATTACAATCCTAAAATAGAAGCAGTTCTAATTTACTCTGAGAAAAGTGTCGCTTCAAGCAGATTCTATGTGATACATAGTGATTATGCATTTTACAATCCAGACTTTGGTCTTATTTTAGGAAAACAGGGTGACTCTCTTGAACCTTTTGAAATGGAACAAATCTCAATGGATTCATCATTTAATAAAATTCCTCTGGAAACATGGAGAGAGCATGCATTAAAAACCATAGAGGCATTTGAAAAATATATCCTTCCAGATGAAGATTTTGTTTACTCAAAAATCTCTCATGCATATAATATGGATAAAGATAAACTTTTAGACATTTTAAGATTTGTTATTGCTATGCATGACTTCGGTAAGCTTACAATGGAATGGCAGCAAAAAATTGGATCTTCGAAAGAATTCCTTGCCCATTCCGGGAATCTGGAAAAGGTTAAGCTTCCACCACATGCAACGGTTTCTGCATATATATTGAGAGATTATCTCAGAAAAGAATGGGGTAATATTATTGGAGATGCTGCTTTCTTTGCCATAGCCCATCACCATTCTGTCAGAGCCACAAAAGTTCCGAATTATAAACTCTGTGATGGGTGGTTTGATGAGGTTGATGGAGTGCTATCTGAATTAAGGATGAAACTCGATTGGAAGGAAGTGAAGAACTTCGTCGTTCAAAATTCCCCAACATCTCTTTCCAGTCATTCCCCCCCCTTTGAAAAAGAAAAGAGTTACAATCTCTATGTCATCCTGTCAAGGGCATTGAGGCTTTCTGACAGAATTGCTACTGGGGGAAAAGATGCGATATTACATAGTTAAAACCGGGCTTGAAATTTTTGATCTCTGCAGGGCTTATGGGTTAGCTATGTTACTGGACAACGCAAGCCTCGAAGGTGAAACTCCTGTTATAAATAATGCAGGAAGTTTTTATCTAATTGAGCATGGTTCAATAGATATTTCACACGAAAGACTTCTTAAAGACCCTGCATGGCATTCCCTATTTGAAGAATCCCCGGATGACAGGACATGGAGCAGGATCTTTCTTACTGATAAACAGAACTGGTCAAAGAAAGTTAAAAAGGTAAAAGATATATTGAGCAAAGACGCTGAAAAGATTAGCAAGGATTTTCAAAGTCCTACAAACCTTCCTGAGATATCTTCAGACAAGGGCGAAACCCTTTCAGGACCTCTTGACCCGTCAGCTTTTAAAGGACTCAAAGGAAGAACAAGAAGCGATTACTCTGAAGGGCAGACTAAGGTCGATATTTACAACTGGGCACTTGCCTGTCTTGGCGGTGCTGTTTCTGGAAGATACAAAGCTCAAAAAGCTCAAGGTAATAAGTGGGACTACTTTGTAATCTTTCCTGTACCTCAAAGGATTGAACTTAATAATTTTAGAGAAATAAGGAACTCTACAAACTCTACATACACTACTGCTCTTAAATATTTGAGTGTTCAGAATGCTGCTGCCCATTTTTCTGTTGTCCTTGCAGAAAAGATGCGAGAACTGGCAGCATCAAAATCTCAATTTGCTGACAGGTTTTCTGGTATTTTTTATTTCTCAATGGTTCAAAGCGGTCAACAGTTTAAGCCATCTGCAGGAGGCAATTTAAGCCTTTATCCACTTATGGAACTTGCTTTGTCGGGAAAGCCTAATATAGAAAAGGTTTTTGAGGTCTGGAATTATCTATTCAGAAAAGGAAGCATCCAGGGATGCGAGGATATAGCTGAGGCAATAACAGAATTTGTTATGAATCCGACAATTGAAACCTACGAGAAACATGTAAAAATATTCCTTAAATATATATCAAAACCAAAAGAGATTAAATCCGCAAATTTATATAGTGATGATACCTTAAAGGAGGTGATAGCTTATGTCAGATAGCTTAGCTATGCTTTACTCTGATGAAGCTATAAAAGACTTTGGAAGCACATTGCGTAAGGCTTTAAGAATGGAAGAAATCCAGGATTATGCATCTCTTATTGAATTGGAAAATGCTGAGAAAGAGGAAGACTTTGCAGATGCTTTACGTAAATTTTTACGCAGATACGAGACACATGCTCGACAAATGCATTTAAAAAGACCAACAGAAGAGAGTTTAGAAAGACTTATGAAGTTAGTAAGTGATTATGGTGTAAGATTGGTTCGGGCAGCGCTTATAAGCCATGCCCTTGTTAGAGGTTTGAAAGAAGAATAAAGGAGGTAACTCAATGCAAGCAAAAAAATTTATAGGTAAGGTTTTACCCGATGGTCATCTATCTTTACCTGAGAATTTTGCCAAAGAGACAGGCAAAATATATGAAGTAATCCTGATTCCCATAGAAGAAGCTGATATCTATCCTTATACAGAAGCTCTGGCAGAGGAAAAGGGATTCTCAAAACTTACAGAGGAAGATATCGAAAAGATAATACATGAATCCCGAGGTCTTTATTGAAACGCATAGTCCTTGATACCAATGTTACCATCTCAGCTTTTTTCTGGAAAGGTTACCCAAGAACTATACTTGAATTAGCAAAAAGTGGTAAACTTGCCATTCTTTATAATACGAAAATAGAAGCAGAATTTATAAGAGTTTTGGCTTATTCTAAGTTCGGATTGACTCCTGCTGAAATACTTCCTATTGTTAACACGCTGAGAAAATTTGTACATTTTGTTGAAGTAAAAAGCAAAATCAATATTGTTAAGGATGACCCCACAGATAATATATTTCTTGAATGTGCATTGGATGGTAAGGCAGATTATATTATTTCTGGTGATCATCATCTCCTTGATATAGGTATTTTTGAAGGAATTAAGATTATAAAAGCAAAAGATTTTCTAATTAGAGAAGGATTTATTTAAAAGATTGTTAACGAGGAGGAATCAAATGGCAATTTTTGAGATAGCAATTTTAGGTAGAGTTACATGGAATCTCCATTCATTAAATAACGAGGGCACTGTTGGCAATGTCACAGAGCCTCGAACTGTTGTTTTAGCAAGTGGAGAAAAAACCGATGGCATATCTGGTGAGATGCTTAAACATATTCATTCTTATAATGTGTGGCTATTACAGGAAGATAAAAGTCAGTTTTGCGCAGCATGTCAAAAATTTCATCCACAAAAAGCAGATTTGAACCCCATGGTAAGTGGTAATAAATTAAATGAGGCAAAGGCTATGAGTGAGGCTATAAAGTCTTGTGCCCTCTGTGACCTTCATGGTTTTTTAGTTCAAAGGCCTACTATTGCAAGACCATCTACTGTAGAGTTTGGTTGGGCACTTGGATTGCCAGAAAAAACTCATAGAGATATCCATTTACATGCGAGGCATTCTATGGTTGGGAGAACAAAAGAGGAATCAGAAGCAGAAGAAGAGAAAGTAGAAGGTGCAGTTACCGCACAAATGATTTACCACAGGCCAACGCGCTCAGGCATATATGCTATTGTTTCGGTTTTCCAGCCATGGAGGATCGGTCTAAATGAAGTTGACTACAGTTATGCAATAGATGACGCCGGAAGAAAGAATCGTTATCAGTTAGCTCTTAATGCATATAAAGCGACATTTGTGAGAACAGACGGTGCGATGACATCTACACGACTTCCACATATAGAGGCAATAGAGGGAATAGTAGTTATCTCTGAAACGAACTTTCCTGCTCCAGCAATAAGCCCTATAAGAGATGATTACATAACAGAGATAGATAAAATCGTGGAAAAACAAAAAGGCCTATCTACTCAAAAATTTGCTAACTTGGCTGAACTTTGCTTGATTATGGATGGGTTGTCAACAAAAGATATTTATAAGTTAGCCATTCCAAAATAAGGAGCAAGTATGGCCTGGATATCTGCAGAACTTCATTTCGCAAGTCTTTACTCTTACAGGATGCCAAATCTATCTCCGGGTTATGCCCTGACTTCACTCATTCCAAGCCCTGCGGCTTTGAGGCTTGCATTGGTAGATTCCGCAATAAAATCAACAGGAAAAGTATCTTATGGTGAAGAGGTCTTTGAGATAGTTAAGTCGTCGCCACTGGAGATAGAACCACCTGAAAAAGTAGTGGTCCTCAAGTTTTTCATTAAGAGATTAAAACCTTCAAAATCTAAAGAAAAAAGTTTTGAAGAATCCTTCGGTGTAAGAGAGTATTGTCATTTTTGGGGACCACTTAGAATTTATCTTGAGATTTCAGAAAGAGAAGATGAAATAGCTAACCTCTTTCGAATATTAAGGCGCTTGGGAACAACTGATTCTATAGTAAGAGGGATAGCACAGATTGAAGATAAAGAGCCAATATTCAATTCTACCTGTAAAGAGACAAATGTTTTGAAATTAGAAGTGTCAAATCTTGCAAGACGTCCGATTGCCACATTGAATGAATTAAAAAAAGATGCTCAATTTTCTCAAGTTAACCCGTACGCAAGAGGTAAAAGAGGGAATCCTTATATTCAGAAAATTTTTGTCCTTCCACTGATAGAAGAACGGCAAGGTGAAAACTGGGTTCTCTATAAAAAACATCCTTTTGTTCTTTGAAAACACTATTTTTCTGACATCATACATATGAAATCCCTCTATGCTTTTATGCTTTGTATTTATTCTTGATTTATCATTTTTACTATAATATAGTAACTATAAGAGAGTAACTATAATAGGATAATTATAAGAGAGGTGAGTGCCGCTGGCGAACCCATTTTATTTTCGGGAGCTTCCCCTGACAGCTCCTTTCTGTAACAGAAAAAAAGAGATTGAAGAACTCCTTTCACATTCACGAAATAAGGCAAATGTCGTGCTTTTTTCTCCAAGGCGTTATGGAAAAACGTCCCTTGTAAAAAGAATTCAGGCAGAGTTGTCAAGCGAGGGAATTATTACTCTTTACGTTGATTTCTTTGGAGTATATTCTTTAGAAGATATAGCATCAAGATTAGCCTCAAGATTATATTCCTACTGTCATAAAGATGATAATCTCTTAAAGAAGGCAATAAAGTTTATAACATCATGGAGGCCAGTCATACGTCCTGATCCTGAATACGGGATGTCCATAACTGCCGAGCCCGCGGGAAAAAGAAGGGGGATTGAGCTGCTTGAGGATGTTCTTGCTGGCTTTGGAAAGTTTATGGAGTCGAGTAAGAAAGGCTTCCATGTAGTAATCGATGAATTTCAGGAGATTGCCGAATTACGTGAATCTCTTCAGATAGAAGGTATCATGAGGGCTCATATACAGACCCATAGAAATGCTTCATATTTTTTTGTAGGAAGCAGGAGAAGGATATTGAGCGAGATCTTTAATGAGCGGAAAAGACCTTTCTACAGAAGTGCTATTAACTACCCTTTGGGTCCACTGCCACTCAATGAATCCACAGCATTTATAGTTGAGCAATTCAGGCGTGGCGGAAAGATATGTCCAGAGGAAATCGCCAGAAAAATTTCTGAAAAGGTTGAAGGTTATCCATATTACATTCAGAGAGTTCCCTATTCTATATATGAGGTTAGCGGTAAACATATAACTGAAGAGAACTATTCAAAGGGATTTATCAAAGTCATTAATGAAGAAAGACCGATATACGAAGCAATGCTTCAAGTTCTTGCGCCTCAACAGATAAAACTGTTGTCCGCCCTATCTGAGGAGCCCACAGATAAACCATACTCAATCGAATATATGAACAGATATAACCTCGGTTCTATAGGAGGGGTTCAGGGAGCCATAAAAAGGTTGATAGACCTGGATTATATAGAAAAAAAGAATGGTGTATTTCATGTAGTTGATACAGTTTTTGGTCTCTGGCTTAGACATTTGAAATGATAATAGTTTATATTTCCTATTTATACTCGCGTTTTTCTGTAAAGATTAAGTATGATAAGTTATAAATAAAGCCCCCAAAAAAAATATCCCAATGATGAGGGAACTAAATTGTTTTGCTGGATCAAAGGACTGACTCCTGCTGAGATCCTTCCTATGTTAACAATCTTAGAAAATTTATGCATTTTTTTGAAGTAGAGAGCAAAATTAGTGTTATAAAGGATGATCCTACAGATAATATCTTCCTTGAATGTGCTATAGATGGAAAGGCAGATTATATTATCTTTGGTGACCATCATCTTCTTGATTTAGGCAATTATGAAGGTATAGAAATTATAAAACCAAAAGAATTTTTGATTAAGGAAGGATTCATTTAAGTAGAAGATTGTCATAGTGAAAACTGGGTTTATATAGAAAACATCCTTTTGTTTTTTGAAATCTCTATAAAATTTAACCTCAATGTTTTATTATATATTTGAAATATTGGAAATATAATGGAAAGTGTTTCTATGATAAATATTAATTTAATCCCTCTCAATTATAACGAACAAAAAGGGTTAAAAGGCATAATAGGAGAATTGACAGAAAAATATCCTTTTGTCAAGAAGGTTATACTTTATGGATCTAAAGCAAGGGGAGATTATGTAGAAGAATCAGACATTGACCTGCTTTTTATAACTGATTATGACATTCCACTTTCTTCCAAAATGGAGATTAGTGATATTATTTATAACCATGAGCTTGCCAACGACATAGTAGTTTCAGCTATTTTTGTACCAGAATCCGAGTTTAATAAAAGTATCAGTCTTTTTTTAAAAGGGGTTAAAAAAGAGGGGATTATTGTATGGTCGAGAGAATAAGTAAAGAGGAAGGCAAGATACTTGCTCGTGATGAATTCCAGCGGTCACTGGATGAACTAAAATCTGCAAGGGTTTTGCAAGAGAATGAGCTTTATTTCAAAAGCATTGTATCGGCATATTATGCAGTATATCATGCTGCAAAGGCAGCACTGCTTCTTAAGGGAGTTGTTCCTAAAACTCATGAAGGAGTAGAAAGGATGTTCAGCCTTTATTACGTTAAGACGAAGGAGATAGAAATTGATATCGGACGGATTATCGGTAGACTCATGAAATTGCGTGAAGAAGCAGACTACTATCCTGAATCTACTTTCAAACTTAAGGATTCTGCTGAGGCACTTGAGATGGCTAATAGATTTGTCGAGAGTATAAAGAATTCTATTAAATTTGATGACTAGCTTTTCTTCTATACTTCCCTGATCTCTAGAATTCTATCGAGGCGGAATACCCTCCTGTCATTTCTTAAATGGCAGAATGCCTCCATTCCGATGTATTTTCTTCCATTATATTCCATTTCCCCAACAGAAACAGGAGTTATAATCCTTCTGGATTTAGTGTCATTA
The DNA here is from genome assembly GCA_049700155.1 of Thermodesulfovibrionales bacterium. GTDB lineage: Bacteria > Nitrospirota > Thermodesulfovibrionia > Thermodesulfovibrionales > SM23-35 > JACAEY01. The sequence goes on along the minus strand of JBNAVX010000022.1, from coordinate 3,701 downwards.
TTTTTGAGATAAACAATCTCAAGCCTCTGGTTTGTTTTTATAGCACTTTTTATCAGAGCCAGCTTTTCTTCAAAAGGACAAAGATTTTCTGAGAGTTTATATTGAAACTGAGTCAAAAATTTCACCACTCTCCAGTCCATAAATATGTGCTTTTTCTCTAATGGCTTTTTGAGAACTATGCCATCAAGTCGTGTGCACCTGCTTAGTGCGACATAGACCTGGCCACTTGCAAATGTCCCTCTTCCTATATCTATCACTACCTTGTCAAAGGTCTTACCCTGCGACTTATGGATGGTTACAGCCCATGCGAGTTTCATGGGATACTGAGTGAATGAGCCAACCACTTCAGATTCAATGGTGTTTTTCTCTTTATCAAAATAATAATTGAATAATTCCCATCTGTATGGCTGGACATCAACAACCTCTCCTGTAATCAATTCAACAACAATAATATCTGGTTCATCTTTCTGCTTTATAATATTCACAATCTTCCCTATGCTACCGTTTACCCATCTAAAATAAGAATCGTTGTTAAGAAGCATAACCTGTGCCCCCTTCTTAATCTGAAGGTCACTCTGTGTAGGCAATGAGTCTTCATTGAAGTCTCCTTTTATCACCCCTTGGTAAGTCATAAGAGGTGAAGAAATCCTTGAAAGATGTTCTCTATTTATCTTCTCTGCAGCATTGTTCATAGATGTGAGCCAGATGTAGAAATCCTTCGGGTCTGGGATAAATTCAGGGTCATATCTCTGGTTAAGGATTTTTAGCTCTTTATCAGTGATTGAGTTGTTACGTATCGCATTAAGAATGGCGATGAAAATTTCATCCTTTTGCCTGTATATTTTTTCGAGTTCTATAAATTCCATATCTATCTCTTTCATTACCATAGAATCGAAGAAATAAGGGCTTTTGTAATATATATTGAAGAATTCCTTTTCCTTTCCTGTAACCACCGGAGGGAGTTGATAAAGATCACCAATAAATATCATCTGGATTCCACCAAAAGGTCTCTTCTTATTTACATTCAACCTCAAGAATTTATCTATACAGTCAAGCAAATCAGCACGAACCATTGATGCCTCGTCAATAATAATCGCATCCAGTTCTTTGTAAATATTTTTATGGTCCCCTTTAAATTTTTTAATTGAATTTAAAGTAACATTTGGCTTGAAACCAAAAAAGGAATGTATAGTCTGTCCTTTTACATTGAGTGCAGAAACTCCTGTTGGAGAAAGGACAACCACCTTTTTCCTTGTATGATTTCGGAAATAGTCAAGGAGTGTTGATTTACCAGTTCCTGCCTTTCCGGTAATGAAGACATGCCTGTTGGTATTCTCCATAAGGTCAAGTGCCTTCTGGAACAGTTCATTTAGCTCTATATTTCCAGGTTTGCAGATACTCACAACTTTTAAAAGTATATGAAGTAGTATCTCAAGAAGTCAACAAACTTGTTTTTTGTGATTAAAATCCTTATCTGTTCTTTTATTATCTGTTAAATATTATGTATGCCTCAGTCAAAGGTTCAGAGGATTCATCCTGAGTATGAGCCTGAAGAGAAGCCTCTTTATCCTGCCCAGTATAATCTTTTCACAGGCGAACCAGAAGCTATCCCAATACTTGTAGAAGCACAATACGAAGGCGAAGTAAAAATAGACGAAGGGATAACCATAGTGAAAACCGGCGATATCTCACAGATTATACTCTCGGGATATAGGATCTTTCTTTCGAAAAAGAGTGAGCGGCTGATTGTCAGAAAAGGGAAGGATGTTATTTACCAATTCCCATTATTTCGGCTGAAAGATGTAGTTATTGCCTCGAAAGGTGTAACCATCTCATCAGACCTTATTGAAGAACTATGCTTAAGGGGTATCACTCTACATTTTCTTTCAGGAGTTAATAAGCCTTATGCGATGATTACATCTCCGATGCTTACAGCAACTATAGAGGCTCGTAGAGAACAGTTCGAAGCAATGAAAGACCCGAGAGGGCTTGAATTTTCAAAGGCAATCGTTTATGGAAAGATCACTAATCAGGAAAGACTCCTGAGATATTTTGGAAAGTATATCAAAGAGACTGATCCTGAAAGATACAAGACAATAGATTCTCTTGCTGAAGAACTCAATAATTTGAGAGGAAAGGTTAAGGCAGTTACAGGTAACAGCATTGATGAGAAGAGAAATACTCTTATCGGTATTGAAGGCACAGCAGGCAGGCTTTACTGGGATGGTGTTAAGGAGATATTGACGCAAAGGGTAGAGTTTTTTGGTAGGCAGACAAGGGGAGCAATAGATCCTGTAAACTCACTTCTAAACTATGGCTATGGTATTCTCTATTCAACTGTTTGGGGAGCACTGGTTAATGCAGGGCTTGAGCCTTTTGCAGGATTTCTTCATGTGGATAGACCCGGAAAGCCTTCACTTATTCTTGACCTCATTGAAGAGTTCCGTCAGCCAGTGGTTGATAGAGTGGTTATTGCCCATGTGAACCTTGGACAGGATATTAAAATCACTGATGGGCTACTTGATGCTGAAACAAGAAAGATTATAGGGGAAAAAGTCCTGGGCAGACTTGAATCAACCGAAACTTACAAAGGCAAGAAATACCAGATACGCTCTATTATTCAGATGCAGGCAAGAAATCTGGCATCTTTTTTAAGAGGACAGCAGGATTATAAACCCTTCACTTTCAAGTGGTAGGATGGAAGAACTAACACATTTTGTATTTTATGACATTGAGATTAACAGGATAAGGAATAAGATCGCAGATATATGTCTGGACTTTGGCCTTGAGCGTATTCAGTTCAGCGGTTTTTCAGGGAAATTAGGACAGAACAAAAGAGAGGAGCTTTTTTTAAAACTTAAAAATGTCATTAAAAAGGGTTCTGGAAAGATTCTTATCCTTCCCGTGTGCGAGAAAGATTTTAGGGGCATTCTTGAATATATCAAAGAGGAAAAGGATGCAAGCTCAGACCCCTCTCAAGGTAAGTGATCTCAAGCAATTTGTTTATTGTCCGAGAGTTGTGTACTACCAATATATTATGCCAGTCGGGAAAAAAACCACATTCAAGATGAATTATGGAAAGATCGAAGAAGCAAGAATAGATAGACTTGAGACAAGACGTAAGCTTAAAAAGTATGGTGTCATTGAGGGTAAAAGGCTTTTTCATGTTGTAATAAATTCAGATAGACTTTCTCTTTCAGGAAAACTCGACATGCTCATAGAGACAGAGGATGAATATATTCCTGTTGATTTTAAATATACAAAAAGGAAACCACACAAAAACCATATTTATCAACTTTGTGGTTATGCACTTATTCTTGAAGATATTTACCATAAAAAAGTTAGTCATGGTTTTGTCTATCTAATACCGCTTGAAGATGCAGTTATTTTTGAACTAAATAATTTACTGAAAGAAGAAACCATGAGGTTGCTTTCTAATATAAGACTGATGATTAAGAAGAAAAAGATGCCAGAGCCAGTAGCTAATAGAAATAAATGTTTCGATTGTGAATACAGGAACTATTGCAGAGATGTTTTTTAACCTATGGATAAATTTAAAACAGTTTTTCGCAAACCTGATACATATAAAAGCAGAAAAAGGAATTTCCAAATTTCTTTATAACATGCTTGTATAACATTTTGAATTTTTGGTATTTTAAGAGCAGATGCAGTTGACTTCCCAATGAAGAGGGAACTGAAAG
>JBNAVX010000021.1:0-46599 GCA_049700155.1 Thermodesulfovibrionales bacterium | reverse complement strand
GCTGAAGATGAAAGGATTCATACGTTGATACTAATTCATGTAGTTGCTTCTGATAATGGGATTATTCAGACAGGATATGAATCAGCAGGTGGTTTTATTGGATTTGAACTTTTTGGTGAGATTAATATTGAAGAGTTAAGCCTGAAAGCTGCAAAAAGGGCTATAATGATGCTAACAGCAAGAAAATCCCCAGGGGGAAGGATGCCTGTGATTATTTCATCAGAAGCAGGTGGCACCATGATACATGAGGCAATAGGCCATGGTCTTGAGGCTGACCTTGTTCAGCAGAACCTATCTGTATATTCAAAAAAATTAGGAGAACAAATTGCTTCACCCCTTATAACTGTTATTGATGACTCAACTCTTCAAAAAAAGAGAGGTTCATACAGATTTGATGATGAAGGCGTGTCTTCCCAGCAGACTGTTCTTGTAGAAAAAGGCATTCTCAAAAATTATATGTATGATAGATTAACAGCAATGAAAGATGGTACACTTTCAACAGGCAATGGCAGAAGACAATCCTATCAATTTAGACCTATACCAAGGATGACCAATACATATATTGCACCTGGTAGAACTCAGCCTGAAGAGATAATAAGGTCTTTAGATTATGGATTATTTGTCAAAAAAATGGGTGGGGGACAGGTTAATACAGTTACAGGTGATTTTGTATTTGACGTTCAGGAAGGATACTTAATTAAAAACGGAATGATTAACGACCCTGTAAGAGGTGCAACTATAGCAGGAAATGGTCCAGAGATCTTGAAATCTATTGACATGGTTGGTTCAGATTTAGGTTTTTCTATCGGGACATGTGGCAAGGATTCACAAGGAGTACCTGTTACTGATGCTATGCCAACAGTAAGGATACCTGAAATAGTTGTAGGAGGCGAGGTATAGCTCTGTGTTAAATATTACTCAGTCTATGCTCAATAAACAACACTTCTACCCTAAAATATTTTAATAAATATCTATAAAAAGCCATTTTTAAAGGGTTAAGTTTAATTGATATTAAAAGTATTGTTGGCATCTTATTTGCTTAAGAAAATTCTCTGGAATAAATTAAATATATAATATGACTTTAAAATAATAATGCGTTTACAGAAGACAATAAAACAAGAAGTCAGTTTTGAAGGTATAGGATTACATACAGGTCAATATTCAAAGGTATATCTCAAGCCTGCCCAGAGGGATAGTGGGATCATATTTACAAAGACCACCAGAGGCGGTGATAAGAAAATATCAATAAAGGCATCTGTTAATTCTGTTATTGATACTGCTTTTTCTACCACTATTGGATACAATGGAGTAAAAATCAGGACTGTGGAACATATTCTCGCTGCCTTGTCAGGCCTTGGCATAGACAATGTCATAATAGAGGTTACAGGGCAAGAGATTCCTATACTTGATGGAAGCTCAATAGAGCTTACAAAAATCATTTTGCAGGCTGGTATTGCAAAACAGGGGAAGAAGAGACCTTATTTAAGGATAACAAGACCGATAATCTTTTCTGACGGAAATTCTGAGATTGCCGTCTTTCCATATAATGGAAGAAGAGTAACATATAGAATCCACTTTAACCACCATTTACTTGGAGAACAGAATCTGAGTTTGGATCTTACAGAAGAGAGCTTTATAAAGGAGATCGCTCCAGCGAGGACATTCGGCTTTCTTAAAGACGTAGAATACCTCAGAGCAAATGGATATGCGAAAGGGGGTTCAATTGAAAATGCTATAATTCTCGGAAGGGATGGCATATTAAATTCTTCAGGGCTCAGATTCAAAGATGAGTTTGTTCGTCATAAAATACTTGACCTCATCGGAGACCTTTCATTAATAGGTCTACCAATCTATGGCCACATCTTTGCCAGCAAGGCAGGACATTCAACAAATCACAGATTCCTGAAAAAACTTCTTTTACATCGAGATTGTTGGGAGATAGTCTCAGACATCTCTCAACCTTCATATGCTTATACATAACACTATTTAAATCATTTGTTTATTAAATTTCCTTTAATTTCAATAAGTTATAACTTTTCTCTTGAAATTTTTATACAAATAGAGTTTTATAATTAAGAAGAAGACCGCAAAAAAAATAGGCTGGAGAACTCCTTCTCCAGCCCGAAAATCGAGATTGAGCTTGTGGGTAAAACTATTTCTTTTTTGCGGTCTTCTTCTTGGCTGCTTTCTTCTTAGCTGCTGCCTTTTTAACTGCCACTAAAGTTCACCCCCTTTCTCTCCCACACCTTTGAATCGACAAGAGGTGCAGGACACTCTGTTCTCACTACCTTCCTATCAGGGTGATCTTTTTACCTGACATAAGTTTTTTAAGGTTAGAATCACCCCTTTTTTTCTTTAGTTGAAACTCATTCTCATCAATAATTGTATAATTAATCTTTCGATCAAACCTTTTTTCAAGATTTTTTAATTCTTTTGTTAGAGAGGTCTGTGCACCCCCAATCACAAAAAGATTAACTGTATTAACATCTAATCCTTCTGCATAGGGTCCATATAAAAAAGCTACTTTTGCACCTGACGCCCGAAGGACAGCTTTTAGTGCACCTGGCAGACCGAGTGACTTTGTTATTAGATTTTTTAGCTCAGAGAATAAGGGTGATTCTTTGTTTGCACGGAAGTATTTTAGATTAGCTACCTTTTCGCTTATGACGATCCCCATCTTTTCAAGATTATCGAGTTCTCTTTTAACACCTGATGGATTTTTTCTGAGGAGTTCTGCAATTTCTCTGATATAGAACTGTTCTTCAGGGCTATTCAAAAGAAGAGAAAGGACATCAGCTCTTATTGACGATGAAAATAAACTCTTCAACATTTTGTTATATAAACATATACAAGAAAATTTTATATTTGTCAACAAAAAAATTAAATTTGAGAACAAAAAATGCGATTTAGTGAACAATCTTTAAATTGATATTTTTGAGAATGATTGTTCAACGATTAACCTATAAATATTATTAAGAGATATTGCTATAGAGCATCTTTCTGACTTTAATGAGGTTTTCTATATCATCAGTCTCCTGTTTCTTTGGTGTCTCGAGTATTATAGGTGCATTTGTGAAATAGAAATGTTTTAAAAACTTTTTTAACCCTGCAATCCCTATTCTCCCAGCACCAATATGTTCATGTCTATCAATTTTAGAACCTAAATCACCTTTTGAATCATTGAGATGAATAACTTTAAATTTATCCAGCCCGATATAATACTTTATTTCCTCAAAAAGTCGTTTAATCCCTTTATCATTCCTGATATCATAACCTGCTGCGAAAACATGACAGGTATCAATACATATACCCCTTATTAAAGTTTCTTTAACGCAATTGATAATCTCGTAGAGATCTACTATCTGTGAGGATATATCTCCTTTTTCACCGGCAGTATTCTCTATAATAAGACCTGCTTTCCAAAATCTGCTCTCAGAAATCTCAGTAAGAGCTGAAATTATTCTTTTCCTTGAAGCACCTTTATTATTATCAGCTGAACTACCCAGATGAACAATCACGTAATCAGCTCCTATAGTATCAGCCCTTTCCATTTCATTAATAAGTAAATTGATAGATTTTTTCTGTAAAATTCTATCTTCTGATGCTAAGTTTATTAAATATGAGGCATGGATATAAATGGGTGAGATACTTAAATCAGTTCTGAGTGTTCGGAATAGTGAAGACTCTTCTTCAGTAATTTTTTTTACATTCCAGGCTCGCGGATTATGAGTAAATATCTGCACTGTATTACATCCAAGGGAATTCGCCCTTTCTAAACTTCGATGTAATCCCCCTGAAATAGAAGTATGGACTCCGATTTTCATCAAAAATCTCCACTTAATTTGACAATATTATTAAGATTATATTATTTTATTTAATTCAATTTATTCATTAAAAGAGGGTATATATGAAGACACAATTTGCTTCAAAAGAAAAAGTAGAAAGAAAGTGGTATCTTATTGATGCTGAAGGTGCTATCCTTGGAAGACTCGCAACAAAGATAGCCACATATCTTCGTGGTAAAAATAAACCCATATTTACTCCTAATATTGACACAGGAGATTTCATAATTGTAGTAAATGCTGACAAAATAAGGCTGACAGGTAAGAAACTCGAGAATAAGATTTATTATCATCATTCAGGCTATCCTGGTGGTTTAAAGGCAGAGTCAGCAAAAGACCTATTAGAAAGGAGACCTGAAAAGATTATTACTGATGCAGTATGGGGGATGCTACCAAAGGGAAGACTTGGGAGAGCTTTATTAAAAAAGCTTAAGGTTTATAGGGGTCCTGATCATCCTCATAAGGCACAGAATCCTGAAAGATTGAGATTGTAAAGTAAAAAATTTTGGATAAAGGAGTTCAAAATGGCTGAAATTCAATATTATGCAACTGGGAGAAGAAAATCATCTAAGGCTCGGGTTATAATCACCCCAGGAGATGGGAAAATAATTGTAAATAATAAACCTGCTAATATCTATTTTCCAAGAGAAACCTTGAGAATGATACTCCGCCAGCCCATTGAACTTGCAGGTCTCACTGGAAAGTATAACATAATTGCAACAGTGACAGGAGGTGGGCTCTCAGGACAGGCAGGTGCTATACGTCATGGAATAGCAAGAGCAATAGTGAACATGGATAGCGACCTCCGTTCACGGTTGAAGAAAGAGGGCTTCCTCACACGTGATCCAAGGGAAAAAGAAAGAAAAAAATACGGACAGAAGGGTGCTAGAAAAAGATTCCAGTTCTCCAAGAGATAAAGTGAAGGTCATCAGTCACCGGTCATTAGTCAGTCACTGGTTATTAGTCCTTAAACTAATGACTGTTGACTATTGACTATTGACCATTGGCTGATGTTAAAGGTTGCCATTTGCGGAGGGAGTGGCTATACAGGAGGTGAGTTACTTCGTGTCCTTTCAAAACATCCAGCAGTAACAGTCACCACAGTTACCTCAGAAAAATCAGCAGGAAAAGCTGTAACAGACCTTTTCCCAAATCTTTATAAATATGCAAATCTAACATATGAACCTATGAAGATTGATAAAATTCTTCATAAGGCAGACCTTTTCTTTATGGCACTTCCACACGGAGAATCACAGGATGCAGTATATTTTGTTTTTCAGCATGGTAAGAAGGTTATTGATCTCTCTGCAGATTACAGAATAAAAGATGCAAAAGCATATCAAGAATGGTATAAAGTGCCACATAAATTTCCAGAAATTCTCAAAAAGGCTGTCTATGGAATTCCAGAACTCTATAGGGATAAAATTTCTAAGTCAAATATCATTGCAAATCCAGGTTGTTACCCAACAGGAGCAATTCTTGGACTGTATCCAGCTATTAAGAATAGACTCATTAATGTTAACTCCATTATCATAGACTCAAAATCAGGAATGAGTGGTGCAGGAAGAAAATCTGATATAGTATTCTCCTATTGCGAGGCCAATGGAGCTTTCAGGGCTTATGCTATTGCTAACCACCGTCATACGCCAGAAATAGAACAGGAGTTATCTGCTATTGCAGGGAAAAACATAATAGTAAATTTTACTCCTCATGTTGGTCCTTTTGAGAGGGGCATTCTTACAACAATATACTCGGCATTAATAAAGAAGTTAGATTTAAAAAATATTATAGAGATATACAGAGAGACATACGATAATGAGCCATTCATAAAGTTGTTGGAAGAAGGTAAATACCCTAATGTAAAAAATGTTCGCGGGACGAACTTCTGTGAAATAAGTCTAACAGTAAATAAAAGGACAAACACCTTAATCATTGTTACAGCAATAGATAATCTTATGAAGGGTGCATCAGGCCAGGCTATACAGAATATGAATATTATGATGGGCTTTGATGAAAAGACTGCGCTCGATTCACAAGGTTTCTTTCCATAAAAAATATGACCCCTGAAGGATTTCTTTTTTCTACAGTAAAAGCCTCAATCAAGGAGCCTCACCGAAAAGACCTCGCACTTATCTATTCTAAGGTAGAGGCGAATATAGCAGGCACATTTACAACGAATAAGATCAAGGCAGCACCAGTTAGATTAGATATGGAAAAAATAAAATCAGGCAGGGGTCAGGCTATCGTAGTCAACAGTGGAAATGCGAATGCATGCACAGGGGAAAAAGGCTTACTTGATGCTGTAGAGATAATAAAGAAGATTGCTGATAGTCTTAAAATAAAACCTTCTCTTATTTATATGTGCTCCACAGGTGTAATAGGAGTTCCTCTTCCAATGGAAAAGATTCGAAAAAAGATTCCTGAACTGATAAGAAATATAGGAAAATCAGAGATTGAGGATATTGCAAAAGCCATGATGACTACTGATACCTTCCCAAAAATTATCAGTAAAGGAATAAAAATAGGAAATAAAGAAGGAAAAATTGTTGGAATTTGTAAGGGAGCTGGTATGATATGTCCAGATATGGCAACAATGCTGTGTTTCTTGATGACGGATATCGCAGTTGAACGAGATACGCTTGACAAAACATTGAGGGAAGCAGTGGAACAGTCTTTTAACAGGATAACTGTTGATGGATGTCAATCAACCAATGACACAGTCCTTATGATGGCAAATGGTGTAATCGGTAATTCACTGCTAACCAAAAAATCAGGATCATATCTTTCATTTAAAGAGGCTATTGATGAGATAACTTATGAATTGGCAAGACTTATTGTTAAAGATGGTGAAGGTGCGACCAAGTTAATAGAGGTAGAGGTAAAAGGAGCCAGAAGCGAGAGAGATGCTGAAAAGGCTGCCTTTGCCATAGCAAATTCAAATCTTGTAAAGACAGCTATTTATGGAAATGACCCAAACTGGGGTCGCATCATGGCAGCTATTGGACATTCAGGTATAGAGATTAAGGAAGAAAAGATAGATATCTATTTTGGAGAGGTTAAAACTGTTGGCGATGGAGTATGTACAGGAAGGGATAAATATGTAGAAAAGATCTTAAAAAAGAAGGAGATTAGATTAATCATAGATCTTAAACTTGGAAAATCATCTGCAAAAGTCCTGACATGCGATTTAACAGAAGATTACATCAGGGCTAATAAAGCTTACAGAACTTGAAATTATCAATGAGGATAAAATATCAGTATTTACGAAATAATTAACCCATATCATTCATAAAATTCTTGGCAGATGCAGTATTCGAGCGGATTTAAATTCTTTCGAAGAAAGAATTTACCTCGGAGGCTCGATCTTAATCGAGCCGAGAATGAGCGAGAATACTGTATCTGCCAATTCATCATAACATTACCATTAACCGCACTTTGTGAACCCGCAATTGTGGCAGACTGCACAGCCTGATTCATGCTCAACAGCACCTCCGCACTCAGGACATCTACCTATGAACATAACTCCGCCAGAGGCGGATTTATAGCCCTTCTGACCGTCTCCATTTCCATCTCTTTGTCTCTGAAGATATTTCTCAAGAGCCTTTGCTATTGCATCAGAGCATGATGTTATCTTCCCGCCTTCAACCCAGACGTGTGAGTGGCATGAGATACCCTTTAGCTGTTTTATAACTTCATCAGGCTCTATGTTTGACCTGAATGCAAGAGAGACAAGCCTGCCAATCGCCTCAGACTGACTTGCAGCACAACCACCAGCTTTCCCCATAGATGTGAAGAGCTCGAATAGATGTCCTTCATCATCTTCATTGATAGTAACATAAAGATTTCCACAGCCTGTTTTCATGAGGCGTGTTGAACCATTTATTACCTCAGGTCTTTTTCTTGGAGTTATTTTTAATGTCTGAGCACTGACTGCTGACCACTGAGTACTGACATCTTTTTTGCCTTTTGATAGAACCTGTTCCTCCCTTGAACCATCTCTATAGACAGTAACTCCTTTACATCCCAGTTCATATGCAAGGAGATAAACTTCCTTAACATCCTCTTTAGTTGCACTGTGTGGGAAGTTTACGGTCTTTGAGACTGCATTATCTACATACTTCTGGAATGCTGCCTGCATCCTGATATGCTCATGAGGAGTAATATCATGGGCTGTGATAAAGAGTCTCTTGATATCCTCAGGTATCTCTTTGAATTCCTTTAATGAACCCTTTTCAGCAATCTTTTCCATCAATCCTCTTTCCCAGAATCCCCTCTCTTTTGCTATCTTTTCAAAATATGGATTGACTTCTATTAACTTAGTACCTTCCATCACAGTTCTCACATATGAGATTGCAAATATGGGCTCTATACCTGATGAACAACCAGCGATTATTGAGAGTGTACCTGTAGGTGCTATCGTTGTTATCGTTGCATTCCTTACCTTTACTTTACCATCATATATACTCCCCTTAAAGTTAGGAAATGTCCCTCTCTGCTCAGCCAAATCGCTTGATGCCAACCTACCTTCTCGCTGAATGAATCCCATCACTTCTTCTGCAAGCCTTAAAGCTTCATCTGAATTGTATGGAATTCCAAGGCTTATAAGCATATCTGCCCATCCCATAACACCGAGACCTATCTTCCTGTTTGCCTTTGTCATCTCTTCTATAACCTGAAGTGGATATTTATTTATATCTATGACATTATCAAGAAAATGGACTGCATCCCGCACTGTGCCTTTCAGCTTATCCCAATCAACACTTTTCTCGCATGACGCTTCATATTTAACGTGTTTAGCAAGATTTATAGAACCCAGGTTACAAGATTCATAAGGTAGAAGTGGTTGTTCACCACATGGGTTAGTTGACTCTATTTGCCCCAAAAGAGGCGTTGGGTTTGATTCATTTACCCTATCCATAAAGACGATGCCGGGTTCACCATTTTTCCATGCATTTTCAACTATCAGATTGAATACATCTCTTGCCTTAAGGGTTTCTGTCTTTTCCTTTGTCCTTGGATTTATAAGGTCATAAGTCCTGTCTTCCTTAACAGCCTTCATAAAATCATCTGTAAGGGCGACGGATATATTAAAGTTATTCAACTTTGAGTTGTCCTGTTTAGATGTAATAAAGGAGATGATATCAGGGTGGTCAACCCTCAAAATACCCATATTGGCTCCTCTTCTTGTTCCCCCTTGTTTTACCGCCTCTGTTGCAGTATCAAATACAGTCATAAAAGATACAGGACCTGAAGAGATGCCCTTTGTAGAGCCTACAACATCACCTTTCGGTCTCAGCCTTGAAAAACTGAAGCCTGTCCCACCTCCTGATTTATGAATGATTGCAGCATTCTTTACAGCCTCAAAAATGGATTCCATAGAGTCTTCTACTGGCAGAACAAAGCATGCGCTTAACTGACCAAGCCTTCTTCCTGCATTCATGAGGGTTGGGCTATTGGGGAGAAAAGAAAGGGAGGTCATCATCTCATAGAATCTTTCTTCAAGAAGCTTGACATCATTCTCTGAATTACCATATCTGAGATCTGCTGATGCTACTGCCTTTGCTACTCTCCTGAAGAGCTCTTCTGGCGTCTCTACAACCTTCCCTGATTCATCCTTCTTGAGGTATCTCCTTTCAAGTACCTTTAGACTATTCGGAGTGAGACCGATACTGTTAACCATTTTCATAAAACTTCACCTCCAGATTTTACAAAGAGGCTGTTATCTATGCCTCCTAAATTTTGTATTTAGCGATAATTTTTAACACAATATATTGTGGAAGTCAAGAGAAAAATGGAGATTTCTTAATTGATGAATTTTAAAGAATTATTTCTGTGAATTGGGTGTTGATAAAATGTAAAATAAAGAGCCCCTGAATATATTCAGGGGCTTTCTATATTGAACCATTTAAGGTCTGACTACAAGTACGGGGCAGGGTGCATATCCTATAACCTTTGCTGTTACGCTACCCATGAGAAGTCTTTTAAGTCCTGTTCTTCCATGGCTTCCCATAAAGATAATATCAGCCTTCTGCTCTTTTGCAAGGTCTGTTATTACCTTATAAGCCTCACCTTCTCTCACGAATGTCGTGGTCTTAATATTAGAATTTTCTGCCTTCTTCTTCACATCATCTACAAAACCCTTTGCCTTCTTAACCATTTCTTCAAGCATTCCAGGGGCACGTGTAATAAATTCTTCTGTTACCTCGACTACTGAAAGGACCATCAGCTCCCCACCATAAGATTTTGCAAAGTTTATCGCACTCTCTGTTGCAGCCTCACTATATTTAGAACCATCAGTATTAAGGAAGATACACTTCCAACCTATGGCAGTATTCTCAGGAACTACAAGGACATCTCTCTGGCTGTGTCCGATAACCCTTGCTGTTACACTTCCCATGAATGCCCTTTCTATCTTTGAGAGACCTTTCCTTCCCATTACTATAAGATCGCAATTCTCTGCTTCTGCAAGGTCAACAATCCTCTCGTATATCTCCCCTTCTTCACATACAGTCTTTATTAATGCCCTTTCAGCCTTAGCAATCTCTTCTGCTTCAGAGAGTGCCCTTTCACATGGCTCAGCCATAGCCTTTCTAATATCACCTATAAATGTTGCTGAAAGGTCTCCTGTGTAAGATGGGATTACAGATACGACAGTAATCCAGCATTCCTCACTGTTTGCCAGCTTTATCGCCTGTCTGAGTGCATTCTTGCTTGATCCAGAGCCGTCTATTGCAACGAGTATCTTTCTATATCTTCCCATGCTCTAAGACCTCTTTTGTAGCATGCTGCAACTTTTCTTCCCTGATACCTTTCCATAATGCAGTTAAAACCACAATAGCTCCTGTAAGTAAGGCGATCATCATTATAGCAAAGCTTGTGGTCTTTAACAATTTAGTTGTAGTTTCACTCAGGGTCTGGATTACTCCAAGTTGTGAGAGATATACAGGAACCATCAACCCACGACTGAAAAGGACGATGACCATGATAAGCCCCATGACAAGCTTTATCATAAATGGTTTTACATATGTTGTACCGATAGCGCCTAATTGGATCCCGAAGAGCGAGCCTGCAAGTATAATCATTGAAAGCCGGATATCAACAAAACCATGCAGTGCATATTTAAATGAACCTCCCATACCCATAACAAATGCTATTACAAGCTCTGTTGCAGATGCCATAAGGCTTGGTGCACCAAGTACGTAAATCATGGCTGGCACACCTATAAAACCACCAACTGCTATAGTGGCAGCAAGCATGCCTGTTGCAAAACCAAGCGGTATGGTAAGAAGAACTGATACCTTTGCCTTGAGACTCTTAAAATAGACCATTGTTCCTGGTATATGTATAGACTGCACCCAGCGGGCAATCTTGGTAACCTTTTCTTCTTCAGAGCTATCTCCGGTTTTTTTGCTTTTGAAGGCATCACGTAATACATAACCTCCAACTATTGCCAGGACCACAACGAATGCCACACTTACATAAAGGTTAGAACCCGCATCTCCCCATGCCCTCTTGATACTTTCCTGAATATGGGCTCCATACAGGACTCCTGCCTCGGCTGAGGCACCCATAATCAATCCAAGCTTGACATCAACCTGACCATATTTAGCACGTTTTATAGCACCAACGAGTGCCTTTGGAAACTTATGGCACATGTTGCTTGCTACTGCAACAAGACCAGGAACACCCATACTCATCATTCCAGGAGTGAGCACAAAAGCACCTCCTGAACCGATAAATCCGCTCACAAGACCACCGACAAAACCCACAAAGAATAGATACAATATGTTCATCCATGTAAGGTCGATAAAATTGCTTACCTGACTTACTACATCATGCATATTATTTCACCTCCCTCTTCTTTTTTGCCTCAACACCGAGGACAGTCCAGAAACTCCCTGTAAATGTCCCGTGGAAGAACGAGAAGATAAATGCCGTTGCTATAGGTAGCAGGGCATAAAATCCACCTCGCACAAAATTTTTGTTAATAAAATCCTGATTTGATAACAGGAGCACATAGAGGGTTACTGTAACAATCCCAAATAAGAGCATCTTTCCAACAGGTTTCTTCTTCTTGACACCTTCTTTTGCCATTTGTTACCTCCTTTTTGATAGTTAGTTTTTTAACTTAATTTATTTGAACAGACCTTAAATTTTAGGGGATATCTACCACTACCAGCGGACACTTAATCTTTTCGAGTATCTTAGAGAGCCCCTCCTCTCTATTCCAGCGTTCAGCAGCAGGTGACTCAACAACGACAAATTTGATATTACTCTCAGAGTCTGTGTAGTGCTTAATCTCTTCTCTCAAACGACCAGTCTTCATAAACAGCCGATAATTTATCCCCTCTCTCTGAAGCTCTGAAAAAAATTCTTTTAGAATCGGATTTTCGCTTGCATCAATCGTTGAGATATATAAGATATCCATATCAGCCCCGATTCTCTTACATGTATTCAATGCATATGTTAAGGCTTTTCTTTCTACCTCTCCTTCTCTCATAGCAAGGAGTACCCTTCTTTCGCCTTTTATTATTTCCCTTGCAGTCTCAAACTCACCTGCCTCTGCAAAGGTAGAGGCAGTCATTATGTCTTCTATCTTTTTTATCAAGTCTTTTAGATTCTCCTTTTTCATAAGCTCTTTAATTTTTCACTCTCTTTATGCTCCATCAGGTTGTTCAATTTAACAATTCTTATACCAACTTAATAACTATTTAATTTTTCAGGTTTTCTCGTTTACTAAGGGTTTTTCTCTCGTTTAATTTTGCAACATTCTTAAATAAAGAATCTGTTTTTTTAAAGTCTATCAAGCTTTTTTAATACTGCTACATGAAAGGGTATTCATGTTGCAGATTGCAATTCCCTCTGAATGAAAAAGGTTTGACCTCTGCCTATCCTGTATATCAGACTTTGATTTATTCATTAGAACAATAGGAACGATCTCCTCGATTCTATCAACAAGTCTTATATCAAGTCCTCTTTTTACATCTTCAGGAAGACTTTCAATATCTACCTTATTCTTAAGAGGGAAGACTACTGTTTTTACTCCTGCCCGTCTTGCAGCCAGCAACTTCTCTTTGATACCTCCAACAGGAAGTATCCTTCCGCTCAATGTCATCTCACCTGATATAGCTACATCTCTCCTCGCAGGTACCCCGGTTAGAAGTGAAATAAGAGCGAGTGCGATCGTAGTCCCTGAAGATGGTCCGTCTTTTGGTATGGCTCCAGCAGGTACATGGATATGGATGTCATGGTTCTCAAAGAAGTTGTCAGGGATGTTGAAGACTGATGCATTGCTCCTTATATAACTCAATGCTGCATGTGCTGATTCACACATTACATTCCCCAGGGAACCAGTCAGTATTAATTGTTTATTTCCCTTCATCTTCGCAGCCTCTACAAAGATAATCTCTCCACCTGTTTCTGTCCATACAAGACCAGTAGTTACACCAATCCTATTCTCCTCATCAGCAACCTCTCTGTAGTATTTTCTCGTTCCAAGATATTTCTCTACCTCGCGGGGTGTCACTTTAATATTTTGAATATTCTTTTTATGATGGACATATTCTGTGGCAATCTTTCTACAGATGTTGGCGATCTGCCTCTCAAGATTGCGGATGCCTGCTTCTCGTGTATATTCATGAACGATCTTTAATATAGCCTCAGGAGTAAATTCAGGTGGATAATCTGATAGTCCCTGTTCACGGATCTGCTTCGGAACAAGATACTGTAAGCCTATCTTTATCTTTTCATCCTCTGTATAGCCTGATAGTTCGATTACTTCCATTCGGTCTCTGAGTGCATCATGAATATTGTCAGCAATATTTGCCGTTACAATAAACATCACGCCAGATAAGTCAAAAGGTACATCAAGATAGTGGTCGAGAAAATTTTGATTCTGTTCAGGGTCGAGTACTTCAAGCAGTGCAGAGGCAGAATCACCTTTAAAGTCCTGTCCTATCTTATCAATCTCATCGAGCATGAAGACAGGATTAGAAGATTCTACACGTCTAATCTCTTCAATAATACGCCCGGGCATTGCACCTGCATATGTCCTTCTATGTCCTCTGATCTCAGCCTCATCTTTCATACCTGCAAGAGAGATCCTCGCAAACTTTCTCCCAAGTGCATCAGAAATAGACTTACCCAGTGAGGTCTTCCCTGTTCCCGGTGGACCTGCAAAGCATAATACAGAGCCTTTTGTAGAGATAGTTGACAGCTTCTTCTCAATTGCATTTTTTACAACTGAGCGCACTGTATCAACCTTAAAGGGCTTTTCAATATAATGAAATGCACCTTTCTTCATAGTCTCAACAGCAGAGTCCACTGATGCATAACCAGTAATCATGATAACCTTGGTCTCGGGGCATATGTTTTTAGCCCTTTCAAGAACCTCAATCCCGTTAACCTTCTCCATTCTGATATCAGTAAGAATCACATCAAAATTAGATGCCTCCATCTTCTTAATAGCTTCTGCTCCATTCGCTGCTGTGACAACTGTATAGTTTTCTTTCTTCAATATATGTTCTAAGTTTTTTCTTGCAACTTCTTCATCATCTACAACCAGAATTCTTGGTTTTTTATTTGCTATTAAGATCTTTACTGATAGGTGCTCTAAGATTCTCTCCTTAACCATCTGCAATCCATAGTGCCTTTCGTTCAGGATTCTTTCAGCCCTCTCAAGATCGAGGCAGTCCTCAGTCTTCTTATCCCATGGTAAACTGACAAGATATTCAATGTATGCAAGCCCTATCGCATATTCCGCTACAGTAGGGCTTGTCTTCGATAGCATATCAAGCTCCTTTTTTGCGACCTGCTGGACATAAGGTGGTATCTTAGATGAGGCAATTACCTGCCTTATCTCCTCAATCGTTGCAGCCTGTAGCTTATCTTCTGATCTCTTAAAGATATTCATTTTTATTTAGCGCCTTTTACTTTAGTTTTACCTTAGTTTTACCTTTTTATGCCTGGTGCCCTTAGCTCCTTTCTTGGCCTTGTAGATGGAGTGACCCTTTCTCTCTTCTGAGGTCTTTCTTCTTCTCTTAGAATCTCCCTTGCAGTATCGTATTCGCCAGCCTCTGCAAAGGCTGCTGCTGAAAATAGCCTTTCTAATTTTTTAATCAGCTTTTTCATTCCTTACACACCTCCTTTTTGTATTTAACTTAAACATATTCCATGCCATGCACCTTTATATTCGTAAGATATTGTTTTTTCATGATATTTTTAAAAAGAGGGTCATCTAATAAAAAAGACTAATTGATGCATAATTCAACATAGAATTGAATACAAAGTTTATCTTACTTATAGATTATTGATAGAGACGCATCAATAAAAGATTACAAACTATTTATCGTTTAATGTTGCAAAAGAATCGTCAAACATTGCTTTTTGCAATGATAACTTTTAAAATTAATATATGTTTAAATTTCCCTCAAGCTTGAGGCAGAAGATTATTCTTGGTTATTACGGCGGGATATTGGTCCTAATATTAATCACTATCTTCACACTTACAGAACTCTGGTATATGGAGAGGAAGGTCCAATTTGGAGATGTTATCTCGGAACTATTTGACGGCGTTCTTGAGATAAGGCGGTTCGAGAAGAACTTCTTTTTATATAACAAAGATGAGGACTACAGGGAAAATATGGATTATGTCAACAAGCTTCAGGAAATACTTAATCAACATATTGATAGATTTAAGAGGCTTTCTATAGCCCCACAGCTTTATTTCATAAAAAGGGGTTTAGATGAATATAAGTCATTGATGACTGAATTCGCTATAACTAATAAGAATAACATTGATAAGCGAATAGCTCTGGAGAAGTTAATAAGAGAAAAAGGCAAGGAGATAGTGACAGTTTCTGAAGATTTGTCAAAGACTGAAAGGAAGAGATTACAGGAATTACTCACGAGAACACAGAGGATACTTGTTCTCCTGATTATCTCTTTATCACTTTTAGGGATTGTAATCGGTCAAATTCTGTCGAGGATGGTAGAAAAACCTCTTCAAGCATTGGAAGAACAGATGAAACTAATAGAAGAAAGGAAGCTCAGAACTGTGTCAATCAATTCAAAAGACAGAGAGATCGTTTCTTTAACAGATGCATTCAATAAGATGTTGAGTGAACTTGAATTAAGACAGAAACACCTTATACAGAGAGAGAAGCTCGCCTCACTTGGGACATTACTTTCTGGCGTTGCACATGAATTGAATAACCCGTTAGCAAATATATCATCATCCTGCCAGATACTCGCAGAAGAGCTTGAAGAGGCTGATACAGATTATAAAAAAGAACTGCTTACACAGATTTCCACACAGACAGATAGGGCGCGTGATATTGTCCGTTCTTTATTAGAATTCTCAAGACACAGGGAATTCAAAAAAGAGAGCCTACCGCTTAAAAAACTTATTGAAGAGACGATCCTATTTATCAAAGGTGAAATACCATCAGGAATCGAAATCAACGTTGATATAGCGGATGATATATACATTTTTGCTGATAAACAGAGGATTCAGCAGGCTTTCTTAAATCTCATAAAAAATGCTATTGAAGCAATTACTGATGAAGGAAAGGTATTCATTATGGCAAAGAAACATTTTACAAAGAAGGCAGAAGGAACAGTTAATGAGACATATGAAAAGGTCTGTGAATATCCAGAATATCGTTACACATGTACAGGTGAGTGTCCTATTGGTAAAGATACAATTGACATTGAGATAAAAGATACAGGTGTAGGGATTCCCCCTGAGATTTTACCGAGGATATTTGAACCTTTTTTCACAACAAAGGATTCTGAAAAAGATTCCAGCTCAAGAATTGATATCAGAAAGGGCTCTGGACTCGGTCTCTATGTTGTTGAGGAGATTATTGAAGAAAATAATGGCTGTATAGGAGTCTATAGCGAAGTTGGTAAAGGGACTTCATTCCTGATAAGATTACCAATAAAAAAGGAGAAATAATGGAGGTTACAGCAAAGATATTAATCGTTGATGATGAAAAGATTGCACTTAAAAACCTCGAACATGTTATGAGAAAAGAGGGTTATGATGTTATTGGAACAGAAAGTGGACCTACTGCACTCAGACTCATAGAAGAACACCAATTTGATGTTGTACTGACAGACTTGAGGATGGAGAAGGTGGACGGGATGCAGATACTGAAAAAATGCCGTGAGCTATATCCTGACACAGAGGTGATAATGATAACAGGTTATGCCACTCTTGAGTCTGCTGTTGAGACCATGAAACACGGTGCATTCTATTATGTAGCGAAGCCTTTTAAACTGGAAGAGGTAAGAAAGGTCGTTAAGGAGGCAGTTGAAAAGGTAAGGTTAAAGAGAGAGAACATTGAACTCAGGGAGCAGATAGAAAAATTTCAGGGCAAGGTTAAGATAATTACACAGGATATAAAGATGCAGAAGCTCCTTGATACAGCAAGGCAGATAGCGCCAACAGAGTGTAATGTCCTCATAAGCGGAGAGAGTGGAACAGGTAAGGAGCTGTTTGCGAGATTTATACATTTCAATAGTCTGCGTGCTGGGGGTCCATTCTTTGCCATAAATTGTGGTGCCTTTACAGAGGAACTCCTTTCAAGTGAGCTTTTCGGGCATGAAAAAGGTGCATTTACTGGTGCAGTAGCTATGAAAAAAGGATTAATAGAAACTGCATCTAAAGGCACTCTCTTTCTTGATGAGATAACAGAAATGCCTCCTTCTATGCAGGTAAAGCTTTTAAGGGTTATTCAGGAAAAAGAGGTCTTAAGGGTAGGGGGGACAGAACCTATAAAGGTGGATGTCAGGTTTATTGCAGCAACAAATAGAGACATACAGGATGCGGTGAAGGCTGGACGATTAAGACAGGATTTATATTTCAGATTAAATGTGGTTTCATTACATATTCCACCCCTTTCAGAAAGAAAAGACGATATACCTCTCTTAGGTTACTATTTCCTGAAAAAGTATGCATTATTGATGAAAAAAGATGTAAAGGAGATCTCCCCTGAAGTAATGGCTATTCTGGTAAACTACGATTTCCCGGGAAATGTTAGAGAACTGGAAAATATCATCGAAAGAGGTGTTGCCCTCACAACTGGAGACATGATTGAGGTAGCTCATCTTCCTGAGGACCTCAGACAATTGAGCATAAGGACCTTCAGAAAAAAGGAGGGTAGATATCCTTCACTTGAGGAACAGGAAAAGTCCTACATTAACTGGGTCTTAAAGGAAGTAGGTGGCAATAAAACACTTGCTTCACAGATACTTAAAATTGATAGAGTATCACTGTGGAGAAAGTTGAAAAAATATGGATTAGAAGGAGAATGAACAATAAAGATTTATTCTACAAACTCCAATCCCACACGATAAGTTTTGTCTTCAAGTTCCTGTGTCCATCTGACGATAGACGCCTTGAGTTTAATATCATCTATCAAATTCCCATCTTCAAAGAGTAAAAAATGTCCTTCCTCGAGTGGATATTGAGTTATCAAGCCAAGCCCTCCTTCACTTATATCTACAGAAACACCGGTTCCCTGAACTTTCTTCAACCTCTTATTATCTAAGACATTTAGGTGGTATCTTACGAAGCCGACATGATATTGCCTTTTATGTTTCCTTCTGAATTCAGTGGCCATCTTAACAGTCCATAGCCCTTTAATGTTTATGGTTTATCTTCTGCTATGAATGCTTTGTTACACAGTGTTTAAGCTCCTCTCAGTTAGCCCCCAGATATAATAGATGATAGAATATTTAGACAATAAACTCAAGGAAAAACTACAGGAAAGACATAAAAAGCATTTATGTACTTATAAATAAATTCAGTTTTTATTTGAAGATATTTTAAAGTTTCCAAACCAGGACAGGGCTCTCTGCATGTCCTATTACTCTCTCTGTTACGCTCCCCATGAGTAGTTTTGTTATGCCTGTCCTACCGTGGCTTCCAATAACTATAAGACCAACATCTTCCTGAGCACCTGTTTTTACTATAACCTCGTGAGGTATCCCCTTTCTGATTATAGTTTTTACTTTTATGCCTTCTTTTTCAGCATCTTTTTTTACTGCATCAACACACTCCTTTGCAGCTGGAAGATTTTCATCTTTTTTTGCAACAGAAAGAGCAATCAATGTACTACCACTGCGTTTTGCGATGCTTATAGCCTCATTTGCTGCAAATTCGCTATGCATTGAACCATCTGTAGCAATAAGTATCTTATCAAAGTTTAGCTTTGCTTCTTTAGGAACAACCATGACCCTGCAAAGTGTATAGCCTATGACTTTAGCAGTCGTGCTTCCCATCATAACCCTTCCTAAACCAGTTCGACCGTATCTACCCATGACAATCATCCCTACCTTGTTCTTTGCTGCTTCGTCAACGATAGATTCATAAGGTTCTCCGCCACGATATAAAATAATCTCACAATCAACACCTTCCTTAGACGCCTTTGATTTAACTGTCTTGAGATGTTCACTTCTCTGCTTTTCTTCCTTTTCAGCAAGTCCAGGTGCAAGTGCTTCAAACTCAGGATTGACCTCTATAACTGATATAGCATATAGTTTACTTCCACATGTCTTTGCTAAATTAATAGCCTCCCTAACAGCCCCTTCACTGTATTCTGAACCATCTGTGGCTAAAAGCAGCCTTTCAAGCCTTTCTATTATTGGACACACCTTATTTGCCATGATTAATGACCTCCTGATTTTAATATCCCACTTGCCGCCAATGCCAACACTGCTACTTCAATGAGAGAAATAACAAAATAGATAAAATCTTTTTTACCTAACAATATTGGCAATATACAAATATAACACAGAATGGTTAGTCCTGCAAGTAATGCTATCCCTATAAAATTCAGATAATCTCCCTTATTAACCAATGCTAACCAATCCCATCCTGTAGGGGCATGCAGGCTATGTATAAAGTCTCCAGATTTCATCGTCCAGTATTTGGGGATATCCTGAGGTGGAATAAATGATGGTAATATCCCTAAGATGTATATAATAAAGGTTACTATTATAATAGCAAGACCTAAATACATACCTATATTTAAGATATTTGCATATATAATCTGTTCACCTGATGCCTTTGTTCTATCCTCTTCTGCCATAAAACCCTCCTGATTTCATAAAAAGTTTAAAATTTTTATAAGATTCTCAGTTTTGAGTTTTGACTTTTGAGTTTTAAATTTATTTTCATCTCCATATCCCGAGCCCTTTAAGTAAAGCCCTGACTCCTGCGAATAATAAAAGTCCTATTACTATCCATTTAATCGCCTTTGGTTTTGCAACCGCGAGGATCCTAACACCAACGATAGAACCAAGCATAATACCCACAACTGATGGAACAACTATCATCGGAAGCACGGCACCTGAATTGAGATAAATCCATGCAGCAGATGTGTCAGTTATGGAAAGTAAGAACTTACTTGTTGCAACAGATATCTTAAGAGGCGCTCCCATGAGAAGGTTCAGGACAGGGACATTTGCCCAACCAGCCCCAAGACCGAACATTCCTGCCATTATGCCGATAACTATAAATAAGATTAATCCCGGAGCCGTTCTATGTATATTCCATTCAATATCTTTACCAAGGGATACCTCTCTGTATATTCCCATTATGCCTAATGTTTGAGATAGTTTATCAGGCTTTGGGACATTCGGAAAATCAGACTTCTTTGCAGAAGCCATGATTATGACAATACCGATTATAGTTGCACCAAGAAGTATATTAACTATATGTGCTGGAAGGGCAAGTCCTATCATTGCACCGATTATTGCTGAAGATGAAGCGATTAAGGCTACAGGAAGGGCGAGACGGAGGCTAGCAAGATTCCTTTTTAAAAGCCCAGGACCTGCAGCAAGTGCTCCTGAAAGGGCTACAATTAAGCCGGCTCCTCTCACGAAGTCAATATGAAAAGGGAAGAACCCCCCTACAAGAGGAACGAATAATACACCACCTCCTACCCCTCCAAGCACAGCGAGTATACCAAGGATAAATGTAAAAACTAAGAGTATAATTGACCATGCCCACCAAGGAATCTTTGAACCCTTTTCTGCTGTTTGCTGGACAGTTGATGGTTCAGTAGTAGCAAATAGGGTGACAGCAACTAATGTTATAGCTAGTAAGACTAAGGAGATGAACAAAAATTTAGAGAATCGCTTTTCCATTTTAATCTTCTCTCCTCCTTTTCTTTATGTTGTTTTGATTTGCAACATCTCAGATGTGTTTCGCAACATGTTAAGAGATATAGTAGAATAATCTAATGTTATTACAAAGTCAATAAAAAGTTAAAATTTAAATTATAAAAATAAATTATAAAATTATTAATAGGCTATGCATTCACAATAGATAAGAAAAAAGGCTTTTTAAAAATGTTATAGAAGGGTTCTTAAACAATTTTTTGGATAATGCTTTTTATTATTTTTTCCCTTTTAAATAATCAATCTCTCTCTTCATCTCTTTCCATTCAAGTGCCCTATTAATAGCAATAAGTATCTGCTCTTTGCGAAAGGGTTTTGTGATGTAATCATAAGCACCCTTATGTATCGCCTCTTCTGCTGATTCAATAGAACCATAAGCGGTAATAATAAGTATAGGAATAATTTTATCTATCTTTCTAACTTCATCAATGAGTTCTATACCACCCATACCAGGCATCTTTAGATCAGCAATCAATAAATCGAAATTACCTTCTTTAATTAATTTAGGTACCTCAAAAGGATTATTTGTGGTTGTTGCCCTGTGATTGGTCTTTTCTGTGATGATCATAGCAAGAAGGGCAAGCATATCCACTTCATCATCTACAATTAAAATCTCTGCCATATTCCCTCCCCTCAGGCAAAATACCTGAATTAAGCAAAGTTCATTATAAAACCATTGTAGTCGCAGGCGACTGTGGCACAAAAAGCAGGGCATAGTATTTGAGCGGATTCTTTTGCTGATATTCCTTTGAGAATATTTCTAATATAAAGAGGCAAAAGCCTCGGAGGTCGGAACGACCGAGAATGAGCGAGAATACTATGTCCTGCATTTATGTCATGAATTATAAACATCTGCATTACTCGGATTAAATTAAGTTTGACCATAGCACTTTTCAACTTCTAAAGGAACAACAGGGAGGGACACTATAAAAGTAGTCCCTTTCCTCTCTCTATCTTCATCTTCAGAGACTGTCTCAAAGGTTATCTCTCCACCGTATCTTGTCACAATTCCCTGACATACAGAAAGCCCTAATCCTGTCCCTTCACCAACTTTTTTAGTTGTAAAAAATGCTTCAAATATTTTGTCTCTATATTCTTTTTTGATCCCATGACCTGTATCCTTAAAAAGTATCTCAACCCTGTTACTGGTCTCATTAAGTCGTGTAGAGATAGTCAAAATCCCCCCACCTTCCATAGCAGAAACAGCATTGGTAATCAGATTCATAAAGACTTGCTGTAAATGTCCCGAATCTCCCCTTACCCTTGGTAAACCTTCTGTAAGGTTTGTCTCTAAGATGATCTTCTTTGAAACAAGGAGATTTTCTACCACGATAAGAACACTTTCAAGGCTTTTATTGACATCTGCACAATATTCTGTTTTCTCAGGATATCTGGCAAAGCCCAGAAGATTTTCAATAATCCTTTTACTATTAAGACCCTGCCTTTCTATGGCTTTAAGCATCTCATATTCTTTACTGTTGGGGTCAGTTTTTTCTAAAAGACGATCTGTAAATCCAAGGATTATAGCTATTGGGTTATTAAGCTCATGGGCTACACTAGCAGTCAGCTTTCCAAGGGACGCCAGCCTTTCTGTATTGTACATCTGCTCATCTTCTATCTTTTTTCTCTCTGTAATATCTCTTGAAATCCCAAGAACAGCTGAGACCTTGTTATTTTCATTCTTAAGACCAACAAAATTGCTGGTAAGCCAGTATTCGCTTTTGCCAATTTCTACTGGATATTTTACATTTACGCTATTTCCAGTGCTGAATACCTGCCTGATAAAACCCATCTGTAATTCTGCACTTTCTACAGAAAATAGGTCATACATGTTTTTACCGATTAATTCATTCGGATCTTTTCCAAAGAATCGCGCTGCACATCTATTCATAGATAAGTAATTTCCTTTTTCATCCACAGTGAATATCAAGTCTTCTGCACTTTCAACAAGGGTTCTGTATTTTTCTTCTGATTTCTCCAGTTTATCGAGTGATTTTTTTAAATATTCTGTTTTCAATGTTATCTCTTCCTCAAGCGTCTTAGCCCACCGTCTTTCAAAGTTTATTACATATATGCTACCAAGTATGATAACTAATACAATAACTCCCTGAATATAAAACTGTCTGGTGTAAATAAAATGTATTGGTCCCTCGACCTCGCTCATTGGTGCAACTACAGCTATTGACCATATATTATCTTTACCTCTTGTCAGAAAAACAGGCGCATAAGCTATCAATTTTTTCATTTCGGTTTCTATATCTCCATGCCATCCACAAATATACCATCCAGTTCCTTCTTTACCTTTAAGCATACCTTCTTTTTGTATTATGTTAATCCGGTCGTAGGAGATCTTTGGGTAAAGTCTGCTACGTACTTCAAAGGAATCTTCTCCGATGAATTCCTTTTTCGGATGATATAAAAATATGCCTCTGTTATCTATTGCCCAGGCATATCCTGTCTTCCCTGATCTAATATCTTTGATAGAATTTCTGACTAAGTGGGTCACATCTACTGTAAATATAAGCACTCCAGAGAAACGTCCAGTAGGTATTGGATGTGCCTCATCAACAGATTCTTCATATATTGGAGTAGCTAGATTCATTATGAGTCTTACAGGATAATGCTCTTTAATTTTTATGATATCACCCATATAGATTCTATTTTTATTTTCTTTTATAAGAGCCCATTTAAAATATTCAGTATTCTGAAAATCACCTTTCATTATCCGAGCTGCCCCGAGTTTGTCAACAATATAAGCTGTCTTCCCTTTGTTATCCAAAAGTCTTATTTCAATTACCCCTTCATCCACTACCCCTGATAAGGTAGTGTTCATCCTGTTCGACCAAGATGACTCCAGATATTGGATAGATGGGGAAAGACTCAATAGTGAAAGCTCTCTTCTAATAAATTCAAGACTGTTTTCAATACGATTCGCAGCATACCTTGCTAATACGAGTTGCTGTTTGTTGAAATCGTCACGTATTATCTCTTTCATATGTCTTGCAGAGACCATGCCCAGATATAGCGCACTCATAAGTAATACTATCAAAAAGATTCCAAAAATAATGATAGCCCTTCTTATGTTGTAGTATTTTTCTCCAGGAGACCTTTCTTTTCTCTTCAACTTAACCTCATAACATCATTATTAATATATTTAAATCAATACGAGACCCTCGCTTTTGCCATTCTGATGCGAAACAGAAGAATCTCAATAGATGGCTCAGGATAAACTCTATGAAGCAATGCCTGTAATCGTTCCTTTGAGGTTGCTCAAACACTTCTTGTCTCACAATAACAGTATAAAATTTCACATTAACAATACTCCTTCAAAAATTCTTGTAAATAACAATCCACAAAGGCATCGCTGAACATAATCATGTCTAATTGCTTTGTATAAACTGTGAGTCGCCCCAAAATATTTAATTTCTCCTCTATGATTGACTTATCATACCTCGTTATTTTAGCATTAAGCATATCTCCCATCCTGTCAACCTCAAAATCCAGTTTTCTTAAAATTTCTTCTATCAACCTTGTTCTTCTGATACGCCTCTCAATAGACGCACCGCCACCCTTAAAATGAAAATGAATGAAATTATTGTCTATGTTATCTCCTGCGTATGCTTCCACTGTAGATAGATGGTATCCTAATCTGATATTAAAATTCATGTATTCTCTTGATAACAAGACAAAACTTTTTCCCCATCCTCTCTCTTGATGTAAAGAAGGGTCAACTGCGATATTGGCAACGACGGATGCGAAACCTGTGGCATTCTTAGGTCTTTTACCAGGCCATTTCATATGCATCATACCTTTAAGGAAGGCATTCATAGGAATAGAGCAGATATTATTAATAGATATTCTTTTCGCAGGAGTTTCAATGCCATCACTCAGGTCTATTATATATATCTTAAGGGGTATATTTAATACCAATCTTACAGCTTCACCCTCTTTTATATCTGGGCTATCACTGATTTTAAACATCTCATTCAAAGATACCTCATTGACGAAGTGAGTTATATCATGGAATGTCTTGCAAAGTTCGGGTCTGAATGAATCTACCCTGAGATAAATCAGGTTTAAAGGGACTATCTTTCTAATTACTTCTTCTAAGATCTTATAAACATGTGTATTTTTAAACAGGTTTTCCTTTTTTTTGCCAAGCTCAATAACTTCATGCACACGTCCTTCATAAATGTTGCCATTAATAGCATCTACAGTTATTACCATGCCTTTTGTTATGAGCTTTGTTGCTATTTTTGTATTAAGGATAGTAGGAACCTTGAAATCTTTTATGAGTGATAAAGCATATTCAGCAGGACTTCCCACATCGGTTACGATAGCAGTTGCCTTATTCATTACAGTTACAGCCTTAGGGGATATTTGTCTTATTATAAGCACTGCCCCAGCAGGAAAATTATCCAGATCTTCTTCCTTATTGACTAAATAGGCTTTTCCGACCCCTACACCTTTACAGGCAATAACACCTCTATCGATTAACAACTTGTAGCCCTTTAAGGGTGTTGGTCTCCTTAACTTATCAAGTTCTGTCATTATGTTGGCTTTTATATCTGTCATATTATTTTTATATTTATATTTATATTCTTCAGTCTCTTTTCTCTTATCAAGAATTTCTTTAATATCTGAAGACGCTCTATCATATATATCGTAAAGCTCAGAATATCTTCCGTCAGAGATTTCATAAAGGCAGTCTATAATATTTGGCATCTTATTGAATAAGATATTTAAATTAGACCTTATATAATTCATGTCAAATAGATAATCACCTGAAAGCTTTTCTTCCATATCTGCCATTATTACACGCACAGCATTTGTTTCAGAAAGCATTTTCTGGAAGTAATGATATTTTTTTTGGAGTTTTTCCCTCGTTGGGGATATTTTATTAGTGAATCTCCTTCTTCTAAATCTACTTAATAAATCCCGCATTTGAACTTAACCTATTTTTACATTGTCATTGCAAGCCCGAAAGGGCGTGGCGATCTCATCCTCTTTAGCCCTTTTTTTGAGATTGCTTCGACTCTCCTTGAGAATCTCGCAATGACAGGTGAAGGTTTCACTCCTTGCAATGACACTTTATTTAATATAATATAAATTAAGCTTGTGTTTGTTTAGGGTTCATTCACTTTCTGAGGGAACAACGGGCAGAGAAACAATAAATGTAGTCCCTTTTTTCTCTTTTTCATCCTCCTCAGAGATTGTCTCGAAGTTAATTTCTCCACCATACTTTGTAACAATACCATAACTGACAGAAAGTCCTAATCCAGTTCCCTCTCCCATCCTTTTTGTAGTAAAAAATGGATCAAAAATCCTTTCCCTGTATTCTTTTTTTATACCATGCCCTGTATCTTCAAAAACTATCTCTGCCCTGTTTCCGGTTTCGTTAAGCCTCGTTGAGATAGTCAAAACTCCTCCTTCTTCCATTGCGTCAACTGCATTTGTAATTAAATTCACAAAGACCTGTTGTAGATCTCCTGGGTCTCCTCTTACTTTTGGTAAGTCCTTTAAAAGGTTCTTTTTTAAGGTGATATTTTTTGAAACCAAGATATTTTCAACAACTGAGAGGACCTTTTGTAAGTTTATATTGACATCGGTAGAATATTCAGTTTTTGCGTGATAACTTGCGAGACTTAAAAAATTTTCAATAATCTTTTTACAATTAAGACCCTGCCTTTCTATGGCTTTAAGCATTTTATATTCTTTGCTATCAGGTTCAGTCTCTTCTAATAGAAGGTCTGAAAAGCCAAGGATTATAGCTATAGGGTTGTTGAGCTCGTGGGCAACTCCTGCTGCTAATTCCCCAAGAGCTGCAAGTTTTTGCACATTATGCATCTTCTCTCCAGCCCTCTTCCATTTTGTAACATCCCTCGCCATTTCAATCACATATGCGATATTGCCTTGGTCATCAAAAATTGGATAGGCTATTACTCTATAATATGAAACTTCACGTCCTTTAAAATGTGTATGCAGTGCTTCAGAAGTCCTGCCAGTTTTTAATGTCTCCTGAACTGGGCAGGGATGATTGGGGATATTGCAAGGCTCATTTAGATTGTGGAGGACACTATAACAGAATTTATCAACAATCTCATGTTTAGGTCTTTTCAGTCTTTCTACAAGTAACTCATTTGCTTCCTTTATTCTATATTCCCTGTCAACAACCATTATCTGGTCTTTAATCCCGTCGATAATGGACTGAAGAAATCTTTTCTCTTGTAACAACTTTGTAATATCCTTCTCTGAAATATGTTCCACTTCAATTCTTTCTAACATGTGCCTCATTGAGGCGCTTATAATAAGCATGTCAGAGAGTGAAGGAGATGCAAAATGGGTTTAGAAGCATAATAAAATAATAGAAACAACTTTCAGATTGACAACAGGAACACTCATTATTATTTTACATCTTTTTCTAAAATAGTGTTTTCTATAAACTTATTTATTGTCATTGTCCTGCTTGACCGAACAATCCAGAACCTATTGAAAAGACTGGATTCCCCGATCAAGTCGGGGAATGACATCCTACTTAAATCATACTTTATGAATAGACACTACCCAGTTGTAAAAATATTGGAGACAGACACCCGCATATGCAAGATAGATGCGCATTTGAACTCAATAATAAAGTAAGCTTTAGAGTTCACTTTAAGTTGACTCATTATGTAACATTATTTTGTCATGCCCTAAGTTTTCAATCGG
The DNA here is from genome assembly GCA_049700155.1 of Thermodesulfovibrionales bacterium. Lineage (GTDB taxonomy): Bacteria > Nitrospirota > Thermodesulfovibrionia > Thermodesulfovibrionales > SM23-35 > JACAEY01. The sequence continues at coordinate 18,859 of JBNAVX010000021.1, read as the reverse complement.
GCATCCAGTGCCTTTGTTTCTGGATTTCCGCTTAAGGACTGCAGGAATGACAGATCAAAATCGAATCTGTTTATGCAACGTTTAGATTTATTTATGCTCCAGCGAGGCGCTTTAAGACGACGATAGTAAAAACCATCACCAGAAGCGCCACTGTTTCGGTCATACCTAAAACAGCAATATAATTGCCAAAACCCTTGCCAGTCTCACCCATTGAGTCGCAAGCGCATGCTGCACACTTTCCCTGCCAGAATGCAGACAGTCCAATAGCAGCTCCTGCAAAAGCTCCTACGCCCCAGAGATAATGTTCTTTAATTGCAATTGCTCCTACCATATTTTGCATGAGTATGAAACCGTAAATTGTCTGGGTAAGGGGAGCAGCTGTCAGGGCTACCAATAAGAAAGAGGGTGGTTTATTCTGGATAAAATTTTTTTTCCACGCTCCGATGGCTGCCATTCCAGAGATTCCAGTTCCAAAGGCAGAACCAAAAGCTGACAATGCCAGAGCAAGTATTGCTCCTAAATCACGAAATTGGACCATCATTTCTACACCTTCCATATCTCCTCTCCTTTTCTTATTCTTTTTCTTTTAAGGGCTTATATTCTATGCCGCTCCAGCTCACACCAGCATGGCTTGAAAATTCAAGAACATTAAGCCTAACTCCATGAACAAGAACTCCTACTGGTCCAAGAACAAAATTTATTGAATGCCCGATCAAAAGAATAGGTGCTGAAATTAGCCAGTTTCCTCCACTGGCAGTTGAAGCAAGTGTGTTTACTGTATCAGCAATTGCAACACCTGCAAGCCCTACAGCAAAGAGACGTATGTATGAAACTACATCTGTAAAATTATTCATGAGACTCAATGATACACTTGCCAACCCTTTGCCTATCGTCTTGAGGATATTCCTTTGCGGGCTGGAAAATAAGATGACCATTGTGATTCCAGCGATGATTAACCATTTGCCAGAATAAGGAAACATTTCGCCAAGAATAAGCGTCCTAGCAAGAAAGAAAGCAGCCCATAATATAGTAATCCAGCCGATTTCTGCTATGGCAGTAAGAGAGGGAAATTTAATGATTGCTCGCCATAAATGGGCAATGCTCAACTGGAGTGCACCAAGAAAAAAGCAAAAGGTCTGCAGGACTTTTGTATCAGTCAGTGCTGGAATCATCGGTTTCAAACCACCTTTTAAATTCCATTGTTGACCAAAGAAGGTTCCTGTAAGCAATCCCCAAAGAATAGTACATAAACTTAACAGATAAAAAAGGAAAAGGGCTGTTTTATTCTGTATTCTCTTACCTTTTTTCTTGTGAATAAGAGCAGTAATAGATAGAAAGATTAGACCATAGCCAGCATCACCTATAATCATAGCAAAAAATAGACTGAAAAAGATTAGAATAATAGGGCTGAAATCCAGCTCCCTGTAACCGGGGATAATATCAAGGAATTTAAACAATGGAGTAATTATGTTAACCCAACGTTTATTGCGAATTAGGGTAGGCACTGAATCCTCTTCTGATGGATCGGTGATGTAAATACCCCATTTCTGTTCTTTAGCAAAATCCGATAAAGTCTGGGCAGTATCAACAGGGATATAACCAGTGACATAAGCCAGTTCACCAGCCACACCCATTCCTCTCACCGCCTCCTGCATCTCAAGTTCTTTTTCTAATCTTTTCTTTATTTTAATTAGCATCTGGTAGAAGTTACAGAATCTATGCAAGTCTTCCTTGAGTGCCTTTAAAGTTTCTGAGTTTTCAATTAGCCTTTTATGCATTATATGTAGTCCCAAGCGAGGAAGACCTATCTCTCTAAAAGGAAGGCTGAATTCTTTGCGACCGATTACTATACAATGAGCTATCTTTTTTTCAGTGAATATAGTCTTTATCGTTAAATCTTTTGGGAGATCTCTTAAATCCATGAAAGGAATCTGATAGAGTTTTATATATATATCTTTTTCTCTTAACTTTTTAATTTCTTCAGGGTCAAAGTCACCCCAGGGTTTCCACTGCTCAATCTGAACAGATAAATTTCTAATATATTCTTCAGCATGCTCGATTCTTTTACGTGTTTCAATGATATTTCGTGCGAGATGCTTCCAATCTTCAACTTTTATTTCTTCCTTTTCTGCCATCGAGGGACACGAAGGGTCTGTCTGGATGAGGATGCCAAGTGCATCGTTAAGGAGTGTTATCTCATCTTTGAGAACTGTTATATCTTTGCCTTGTGGCACCTGATGATGTTCAATATGTAAAACCCCTAACCTCCTTAATTCCTTCAGGCAACTTTCTGTTTCCCTGGCGAGTACTATTATGGTTGATTTTTTCATAGGCACAATCATAAAATTACCTCCTCTAAACCTTCCTGCCCGAGCTTATTTTTGGCAATCTTTGCAAGACCAACAGCATTAGCCATCTGGTCGCCAAGGAATATCTTAATACGGCGTATTGCCTCTTTGGTCTCAGGAATTTTTACTTTCTCAAAAAGATTAACCCGCTGTGTAGTAATACGCAATTCCTTTCTTAAGACTTCTATACCCCTTTTAATCACGCTTATTTCTTCACGTAAGGTTATTATATCTCTAAGTATCTCGATAGCTGAATCTAGCCATAAAGGCATAAGAAAGATGTCATACTCAACAAAAGGAAATTCGACGTTACAAAATACTGGCAAATCTACTCCAGCTATATTCCTAGTTGTAGTAACAACATTTTTTGGAGTCAGCCATGTTTTTAATTCTTCTGGTGCTTCTCCAAGAAGTCCTGCCCAACTCAGGATATTTTCCCTCTTTTTTGCTAAAAGTTCTTCTTTCTCTTTTAAAAGAATCAACTGATGCAGTATCTCCATCTGTAATTGCTGTTTCTTTAGTTGAAGTGTGGGCAGGAATCTCTCATATTGACGGAGTGCGTCGCGTAGTTTCTTCAATTCGGTCTTATTTAATTTATATTTAGCCATTTCAAAAATTGAGTTTATACTTGTGCCATTTTTTCTTTTGGCCAGAATCGCTCGATCATTGACTTCTTTATGCCTGTCTCCTCTGGAGTAAAACACTCTGCTAAAATCTCCCAACCTAAATCCAGTGCCTTTTCAAGCGGAATATTTACCTTCAATGACATCATCTTCTCTTCAAAAATTTTGCCATATTTAAGAAGTTTTTTATCCCATGGACTCATCAGAAAACCCATAGCTAATTTTTCTTTTGTCTCACGATAATTTGCATATAGCTGAATCATGGTATCCATAATAGTGCGGTGATCTTCACGGGTCTTTCCATTTACAAGTTGTTTTAGACGGCTTAAAGAACCAAATGGCTCAATTACGCCACCCTTTAAGTAAAATTGTCCCTCTGTAATATAGCCAGTGTTATCTGGTACAGGATGTGTAACATCATCACCAGGCATAGTAGACACTGCGAAGACAGTAATTGACCCTGCTCCTTCAAAATCAACTGCCTTTTCGTATCTGCTTGCTAATTGGCTATAAAGGTCTCCTGGATAACCTCTATTTGAAGGAACTAACTCCATTGTTATTGATATTTCTTTCAGGGCATCACAGAAATTTGTCATATCAGTAAGTAAGACTAACACTCGTTTTCCGGAAAGGGCAAACCCTTCTGCTACAGCCAAGCTGATATCAGGGACTAATAGACATTCAACTACGGGGTCGCTTGCAGTATGAACAAAGAAGATAGATCGTGACAATGCTCCCTGCTCCTCTAAGATATCCCTGAAGAAGAGGTAATCATCATATTTCAGCCCCATTCCTCCCAGTATGATAATGTCAACCTCCGCTTGAATAGCTATTCTTGCTAGGAGTTCATTGTATGGCTCACCAGCAATTGAGAAAATTGGTAGTTTCTGAGACTCAACAAATGTATTAAAGACATCAATCATAGGTATTCCTGTACGTATCATTTTGTTTGGAATAATTCTTTTAGCAGGATTGACTGAGGGTCCGCCAATATCAACCAGATTCTCAGAGAGATCAGGACCGTTATCCAGTGGGCGACCACTTCCATTAAATATACGACCTAAGAGATTTTCCCCGCTTGATATCTGCATAGGTCGTCCCAGGAAACGAACCTTGTCTCTTTTAGAAATACCTTTGCTTCCAGCAAAGACCTGCAAAAATACTTTATTACCGTCAAGCTTAATCACCTGAGCCAAAGAGACACCACGACTTGTGGTAATCTCAGCAATCTCGTTGTAGCCAATATCTTCAGCTTCGACAGTTATAACATCTCCAGCGATTTGAATTATATCAGTATAGACCTTAGGCATAAACCTTCTCCTCCCCTTTCACTAATTTTCTCTTTAATGTACTTTCTATCTCCTCTTGTGTGCGTCTGAACTCATCTGAATCCCAGACAGAGGAATTCCAACCGCGAAAGAGTTGTCTTAATATGTGGAAAAAATGCAATGCATCCTCTTTATCTTTAAAGGCAAATTCTTTTTCAAGTACATTCTCATAAATGAACCCGAAAACGTATTTTTGCCTATCTTCATCTGTAGCTTCATCTACTGGATCATAAGCATTTTGCTGTAAATATACAAAATCAAGGAATTCTCCTTTTAAATAATCTACATAATCTACAAGGGAAGTTCCTTCTTCACCAACCACCTTCATCATCTGTGCAATATCGTTACTCCTTCTTAAGCATTCTTTTGCACGCTGGACCTGCTTAGGATCAATAATGCCACTATACTTACTCCAGCTTATTAATGGGTCAATTGCAGGGTATCTCCTTGCATTAGAGCGATCCCATGAAAGACCATGGAATGCACCAACCACTTTTAATGTTGCGAGGGTTACAGGCTCTTCAAAGCTTCCACCTGCAGGACTTACTGTCCCGCCAATGGTAACGGAGCCAAGATTTCCATCGTATAATCTAACTATTCCTGCCCTTTCATAAAAAGAGGCGATACGGGATTCAAGATATGCAGGAAAAGCCTCTTCTCCTGGAATCTCCTCAAGACGACCTGACATCTCGCGCATCGCCTGCGCCCAGCGAGAAGTTGAATCTGCAAGCAATAAAACATGTAAACCCATCTGGCGGTAATACTCTGCTATAGTAACTGCGGTATATACACTTGAATCTCTTGCTGCTACAGGCATAGAGCTGGTATTACAGATAATAACAGTGCGCTCACTTAATGGTCTATTCGTGCGTGGATCATTCAGATAAGGAAAGGTTCTCAGTGTTTCCACAACTTCACCTGCACGTTCTCCACAGGCAGCTATAATCACAATATCTATCTGTGCATGCCTGCTTGTCAGTTGTTGTAAGACAGTCTTGCCTGAACCGAAGGGTCCGGGAATACAATATGTACCTCCCTTGCAGACAGGAAATAGTGAATCAATGATACGCATCTTTGTAACAAGAGGCTCTGTGGGTCTAAGTTTCTCCGCGTATGCACGAATAGGTATCTTTACAGGCCACTTTTGAGAGAGATAGATATCATGGATTTTACCTTCCGAGTCTTTAACCTGAGCTATTTTATCTCTGAGGGTATAATTACCTGCTTTAACTATGTTGACTACTTCCAGAGTTCCTTTTAAGCTAAATGGTACCATAATGAAGTGTTTAAATATCATCTCTGGAACAAAGCCTATTTTTTCACCGGCGCGAACTAAATCTCCTACCTTTACTGTAGGAGTAAAATTCCACTCAACATCTTCTGGTAGCGCCCTTAAATAAGTGCCTCTTCTTAAAAAGAAACCACATCTTTCTGCTAAAGCAGGTAAAGGATTCTGAAGCCCATCAAATATCTGCCCAAGGAGCCCGGGTCCGAGTTCAACAGACAAAAGCTCTCCTGTAAATTCTACTTTTTCTCCTACTTTTACACCTACAGTAGGTTCAAAAACTTGCAGTTCTGCAATGTTGCCTCGAATCCTTATTACCTCAGACTTCAGACGGACCTGGTCGTGAATAATAAAAGCTACTTCATTCTGAATAGCGTAAGTATTGAATCTTACCGCCACCATACACCCACTTACCTTCTCAATTAAACCTATTCTTTTCTCTTCCATTTTTTTCACCCTGTAGCAGACCCCGGCTGTGTAATTGTTTCACCAGTAGTCCATTCGGTATATACTATTGTGAGTCTTTCTTTATCCTGAGAATGAATCCTTTCCCAGCGTTCTAAAATCTTTAGCTTATATGCATAAAGGATCAAGTAATCAATGTCAAAATAATGCCCAAAACATAAATCATCAAGAGCTTGCCAACGTGCTTCATCCAATATTTTTTCTGCCTCAAGTATCGAGGTACTCTTAGTGCTTAAAATAGCGGTCTGATAAATTGTCATATCAATAGGTGTTTTACCACGCATGTATTTAGACTCATCTATTTTCATTTTATAAGCTCTTATTTTGACTAATTCGTTTCTTAGCATTGTATCAAAGGCAAGCCACTTCTCTACCATAGGATGTCTTATGCCTTTGCTATATTCATCAATTGTGATTGGAAGGGTACTTAATAATAGAAAGTCCTCTCTGGGGATAAGAGGCTTGCAGATTTCAAGAAAACGCTCGTATGAGAAAGGTGGCTTCATTCCAAAAAGCAAAGCTGGCAAACTTGAAACCAAAAAAGTATAAAATTTTACCATAATCTATTCCTTAAGAGCGTTTTTAAGTAATTCAGCAAGCTTTGGTTTAAGGTATGAAGCTATATATTCTGCCAGTGCTTTGTCGCTAAAATCGAAATATGATTTATTACCATCAAAGCTGATGAGGAAACCTGAGCGAACTTCTTCTGAGGGCCTCAAGACAATCCCTCTTTTAACCTCTTCTTTAAGTTTGGCTAAAAATCCTTTCTCTAATTTATCCCTGTCCGTTTGACTAAGTGTAACAATAATGTCCCCTTTGCTTAGTGTCGTGTCACTTTTGATTATCTGACTAATAATATCTGCCATTTCTTCAGGTCTCATAGATTCTTGAATTTCTTGTTTGATAAGCCTCTCAAGCATCGCATTGATCTCTTTTTTTAGGGTAAGGATTAGATCCCTTCCTGCTTGAGCAAGAAGTGCCTTTTGACTCTGCTCCATTCTGGCAAGATTATCTTTTGTCTCGGAAAGCAATCTTTCTGCCTGTACACGCGCATTCTCTAATATAAGGTCTGCCTGTTTTTTTGCCTCATCTTCTATTTCTTTTGCTTTTTCTTCTGCTGCCTTAATTCCCTCTTGCTGAATTTTCTCTATTAAACTCTTAATATCTTCTGCCATCAGAAACTCCTTATATACTCCAGTTTTTTATAATGTAACATCTTTTTTAATTCCATTCACAAATACATAACATTCAGCAGGCCAGATATAATTGCCGTCAGGGGCATTTATCTGTATCCCCATTATTAATGCATAGTCGCTGTGTTTTTTGTCTATAGTTTTTTTCAGTGCATTTTCTATGTCTTCTTTAATGGCTTTTAACGCTATTTTTGTCAATTGTATGAGGTCAGGAACATGACCATATGTAAGCTCTCTTAAAAGACGAGTTCTAATTAAACTCAACTCAATGTCTTCATAATCCATCGCAATATTCAGTTTTTTGCTTGAAAGTTCATTCAAAAATACAGTTAATGCCCCGCAAGCATTTGACTCTTCTTTTCTACCTCTTCTTTTACACACACCTAACTTGCCATTCTCTCCAATTGCAATGTGGGGTAAGGCATAAAAGACATATCGTTCTTTACCTGCAAATACAGGCGCATGATGCATTATTGCTTTTAGCCCAGCCTTACCAGCAAAAAACATTCCTCCGAGACTTGAAAGGTCAAATGCTTCACCCCATATATGTTTTATTATACTCCTCAGTGGTTGGGATATCTCATCCCTGCATATACAGACAGATGCAATTGCATTTTCGTCATTGAATCCGTATTTTTCCAGAGCATTATAGGTCTTTTTCACAAAATCAACCTCAGTAAGAACCTTGTCAAAATATTTATGTATAACTTTTTCAAAAGCCATGGTAACCTTCCTTTTTTGATGACCGTTTTATCTGATTAACAAGGGAATACCGTTCTTCAACGGGGAAAGTCTTTGTAATTTCAAAAATCCTCATAGCAGATTCCATTGCATGTTGAAATACTCTTAAATCTTTATACGTTCTAATGTTCTCTGCCATTTGCTTTCTTTCACCGTGTCACCGTTTCACCGAGTCGCCGTGTCATTCTTTATTTAACCAACACCGGCATACCCAGAATCGGCCAGAGGAAATAGATTGCCGCTGCGAGAACAACCATCAAGATGATAGAGGGAAGTATGCCGTGTTTGAAAAATTCGCCCGTACTGAATTGCCCGGAGCCGTAGGCTATTGCATTCGGTGCAGCACCAATTAAAAGCACGAACGGCATCCCTGCTGTAACAAGAGACGCATAGACTATTACCTCAGGCGCTACACCCATATAACCTGCGACAACAAGGGAGATAGGCAATGAAAGAGCAATCGCTGCCACATTCATGATAAAGTTGGTCGTTACGAGGACGAAGAATGCAACGCTCAGTACGAATATCATCCAGTGTGCCTGTTTAAATAATGCAAGCCACTCAATTGCGAGCCACTGTGCTCCTCCTGATTTCCAGAGGCAGAAACCAATGCTCATTGCCCCTCCAAAGAGAAGGATGATGTTCCATGGCATGTCCTCAAGCTCCTTTATTGTCAGTATCCTGAACAGGAAGAACAACAGCGTTCCGATGAGCATGATTGCTGCCCTGTCTATTCCCTTTAAGGCAGGGACAAATGCCTGAGCACCCATTAATAAAACAACAAGCGCAACAGTAACAATCACAAACTTCTCGGGCCCGGTCATAGGCCCTATTTCCTTTGCAAGCTCCTTTACTTTCTCTTTCAGACCAGGGATCGTCTTTTTCTCAGGCTTCAGGAAAATCATCAAATATACCCATATTACAAAGATCATGATTGCTGCAACTGGAAACATATAGAGGGGAAGCTGAAAGAACCCCATTTCTCTACCTGTAAATTCCTTGAACATACCTGCAGCAGCAGGTCCGCGTGCTGCTCCTAAATATGTAATAATGCTTCCGGCACCCGCTGCATATGCCATACCTATAAAAAGGGCTTTACCAAATTTAGTCTGTTTCTCTCCTTCTCCATAAAGGGCATAGACTGCAAGAAGAATCGGATAAACAGTAGCTGCTGCTGCTGTATGAGCCATAACAAGGGTGAGTCCTGCTACAACAATTAATGAACCTAACAGTATCATGCTCGTTTTCTCTCCTACAATGCCGAGCATTTTAACAGCAAGGCGTTTTGTAAGTCCTGTCTTTGTGAATGCAAGACCAATAACTACAGAGCCAAATATAAACCATACAGAAGGGTCAAAAAAGTCTTTGAAAGCATCTTTTGCAGAACGAATACCAAATATTGCCTGAAATACACCAATAGCAATAGAAGTTGCACCTATTGGGATAACCTCAAATACCCACCATATGCCTGCAAGAAGAAATAATGCAATTGCTGACTTCCCCTGCTGTGACAAAACAAAATGCTTGCCCAAAGGGTCAACTGCATCAGGCCAGGGAGGACTGAAATAAATAAGAAAAAAGAAAGTTAATCCTAAAAGGATAAAAAATATCCTCTTCCAGTCAATCTTAACCTTGGGAGGTGCAACTACTATCTCCTCAGGTGGCGGTGGTAAACCGGGTGCTATAACCCTTTCATCCTTTTCCTCTGCCATTTTATCTCCCCCTATTTTATTCCTTTAAAATTACATTTGATAATTCATCAAATATCTCTGGCATCCTTATAAGACCTACGAATTTCTTATTATCCAGAACAGGCAATAAATCTAATCCATGGGATATCATTATATATGCTGCTTTTGTTATGGGATCATCCGGTTCAACAAAAAACTTAGCAGGCACCATAATATCACTTACAGGCTTCTCTGCAAGCTGTTTTGATTCTTTAGTAAAAAGGGTATCCCATATAATTGATAGTTCTTTTTCCTCTGATATATAAGCTTGTGCCTTTTCTGAAGTCTTCATAAACCTGGGCTCAAGTCCTCTAATAATATCCTTCATACTCAATGTACCAAGTAGATTATATTTTTCATCGAATATTAATATCGCAAGTGGATAAAAATGTTTCTCGCTCTCTATAAGAGATTTTTTAATTATCATCATCGTTTGTCTTATCGTAAACCAATAAGGCACGTGCGGATATTTGAAAACATCAATCATTAAATCCTTTACGACTTTGTTTTTTTTCATAGAAACTCCTTCAATTATTCTCAATTATTTCCCTTTGATATCCAAGGTATCATCTATTTATTTTTTTCTCACCTCCCCAAAATCCTAATCCATCCTACATCTCACCTGTCTTTCTTTCAAATTCCATAGAGAGTTCAAAACTTCCGGGTTTCTTAATAGAACGCATATACATTATTAGAGTCTCACCTGAAAAGAAATGCTGGTTTAAAAGTAGTGTAGGTGAAGTCTCGGATAAACCAAGAATTTTAACCTCATCTGTGTTGAAATATATCACATCAAATAGTGATCTTACTCGAGTAATCTGGATTCCATATTTTTTCTCAAAAAGTTCAAAAAGGGAATTTCTCTGGATATCCTCTTCTAAGAGCTGTGGACATATATGAAAAGGTATATATGATTCCTGAACCATAAAAGGTTTGTTATCAATCTTTCTTAACCTTTTTATATAAATTATATGCCTGTCTCCAGATACCCTGAGTTTATCCTGAAGGTCGTCAATGGGCATCAATATTGTTTGAGCAAGAACTTCTGTTGAAAAATCTACCTCTTCATCAAGCATTATTTCACCAAAAGTTATGAACATGTTAAGCTTGCCTGACACAATCTTTTTAGAAACAAAGGTCCCTTTACCCTGCTGGCGTATCAGATAACCATGCCTCACAAGCTCTGAAATAGCGCTCCTCACTGTTGCCCTGCTTACATTAAAAAGTTTACAAAGTTCCTGTTCTGTTGGTATCTGAGTGCCAACTGACCATTCTTTGTCCTCAATCTTTTTACGCAGCTTTTCATAAAGTTGAACATAAAGTTTACGATAGTTTTGTCTGTTTAGAAAATTCATAAAGATTATAACATTATTATCTTTGATATTTGTTATAATAATATACTAATTTTTTTTCCTTGTCAAGAGTTTTTTTAGGGGTTTATAATATTATTAAAAAAATCAATGAACCAGGAATCTTCATTACTAAGAAAATCTTTAAAAGATAAGTACAGCATTTTTCAGCAACTTCTCAATAAAAACAACTTTGTCCTTGAGATTATGGCAGATATGGAGGAAAAACTTTCAGGTGAATATCTTTTTGATAGAAATTATATAAAAACAAATGTGAGGTTGATTAGAGAAGGGGTCTTGAATATAATTGAGAACCTTAATATCCTATCTAAAAATAAGCATCAACAGCTTTTTAAAATATATGATTATATTAATGAAGAGATAGAAAAAATCCTTTCTTTCAAAATAGAAATTCCTGTTAGTGAACTCACCATTCCTTTAGAAAATTTAACATCTAATATGGTAAATGTTGCAGGTGGTAAAATTGCACAGTTAGGAGAGATAAAAAATCGCCTTGGTATTCCAATACCTGAAGGCTTCGTAATAAGTGCGTATGCATTCTCACAATTTATGGAACTTAATATGTTTACAGAAAAGATAAATAAAACACTATTATCACTGTCATCGCTTACCATAGAGAATATGGAGGAGGTTAATAAGGTTAGTAAAGATATACAGGATATGATAATAGAATCAGATATTCCATATGATTTAGAAAAGGCTATTAAAGATGCTTACTCGATGCTTTGTAAAAAGATTGGTAGAGAAACTCCTGTCTCAGTGCGAAGCAGTGCCATTCTTGAGAATGGTAAATATAGCTTTGCAGGGCAGTATGCCACTTTCCTCAATGTTCCGGGAGATTTGATTCTTCAGAAATACAAAGAGGTTGTAGCAAGTCTATTCACTCCTCGTGCAATATTCTATTACAAGACAAAAGGGTTTTCAGAAGGAGAAATGGTAATGGCTGTCGGTGTTTTGAATATGGTGGATGCAAAGGCAGGCGGTGTGATTTATACAATAGATCCAAACAATGCAGAAGCTGATTACCTCATAATTAATGGTGTATATGGAATAGGGAAGTTAGTAGTTGACGGAACTGTAAGTACAGATTCATACATAGTCTCAAAAAGCCCTGCAGGGATTATTCTCGACAAAAAGATATCAAATCAATGTAAGATGCTTATTTGTGAGAAAGATGAAGGTCTTAAAGAGGTCTCTGTTCCCGATGAATTGAAAGGAAAACAATGCATTAATGATGACCAGATAAGAACACTGGCAGGATATGCACTTGATTTAGAAAGACACTATGGTTGTCCTCAAGATATTGAGTGGGCTATCAGTAGAGATAATCAATTATACATATTACAGACAAGACCTTTAAGAGTCCAGTATCTCATGCCTGAAAAAAACATTCCAACAAGGATAAAGGGATATAATGTCATTCTTGATAAAGGCGTGATTGCATGTAAAGGTATTGGTTATGGTAAGGCTTTTATACTTAGAGATGAAGAAAATCTTAAGGATTTTCCTGAAGGTTCAGTCCTTGTGGTAAGACATACATCTCCAAAATTTGTGATAATCATGAAGAAGGCATCAGCAATTATTACGGATGTTGGAAGCGCAACAGGACATATGGCTTCTCTCTCCAGAGAGTATCAGGTTCCAACAATCCTTGATACAGAGGTTGCAACGCGCATAATAAAAAATGGGCAGGAGATAACAGTAGATGCAATAAATTGTAATGTATATGAAGGTAAGGTTAATGAATTACTTGAGTACGGGTTTAAAAAGAAAGAGCCCTTTAAAGATACACATTTATTTAAAATACTCGAAAGGGTATTAAAAAAGATTGCACCATTGAATTTAGTTGACCCTATGGATGAGAACTTTCAACCTCAATATTGTGAGACATTTCATGATATAACCCGCTTTGCACATGAGATAGCAATGCAGGAGATGTTTGATATAGGTAAAGGTCATGATATCAAGAAAACAAAGACGATAGATCTGGTAGCAGGAATCCCTATTGATGTTCACTTATTAGATATAGATGGTGGTATCAGAGATAACATAAAAAAAGCATCTCCAGAGGATATTTACTCTATTCCATTTTCTGCACTCTTAAAGGGCATGAAAGGTATGAGGTGGCCCGGACCAAAACCAGATTTTAAAGGTTTTTTAGGTACTATAGTAAATGCTACTACAGTAGAAGAAAAGCTTTATGAGATGGGAGAAAAAAGTTTTGCCATACTGTCAAAAAACTATATGAATTTCAGTATAAGACTTGGTTATCATTTCTCATTAATTGAAGCATATGCAGGTGATAACCTGAATGATAATTACATAAAGTTCTTCTTTAAAGGAGGCGGAGCCTCTCATGACAGAAGATTGAGGCGAGTCAGGCTTATAACAGAAATACTCAAAAAGATAGGTTTTAGAATGAATGTTAAAGAAGATTTAATAGATGCAATCCTAACCAAATATAAAAAATCTACTATTGAAGCGATATTAGTCATTTTGGGTAAATTAACAGCCTATACAAAACAACTTGACATGGTAATGTTCAATGATACTATTGCTGATATGTATGCAGAAGACTTCATCAACCAACATCTTACAGAGAAAGTATAATCTTACTTTTATTGCTTCCTTACAACTAAAACAGCGCAACCTGCATGCCCTATCACCCTCTCTGTTACGCTTCCCATAAGAATTCTTTCTATGCCACTTCTGCCATGACTCCCAATAATAATGAAACCAGCTTTCTGCTTCTCCGCAGTTTCTACTATAACCTCATGAGGATTACCTACAAGGGTCAATGCCTCAATCTTTACTCCCTCTTTTTCAGCAAACTCTTTTACAATATTAACACTTGCCTCAGCAAATGGAAGATTTTCTTCCTTTTTAGCAACAGAAAGTACAATAAGACTACCTTTAGTGAGTTTTGCAATACTTATAGCTTCACGGGATGCTAACTCACTGAAGATTGAGCCGTCAGTTGGAACAAGAATTTTCTCAAAGGTGATTCTTGCGAACCTTGGAACAACCATAACATTGCAAGGTGCATATCCTATAACCTTAGCAGTCACGCTGCCCACCATAAGTCGTGTAATTCCTGTCTTTCCCCGTCTGCCCATTATTATCATATCTACTTTTCTCTTTTCTGCTTCATCAACAATATATTTGTAAGCTTCAGGACCTCGACGTATAATTGTCTCACAAATGATACCATCCTTTTCCGCCAATCCTTTTAATGATTCAAGATGTTGTTTTGTTAATATTTCTAATTTTTCAAATGCTGTCAGAGGATAGTTAAAGGCACGAATGTCGGGTGTTTCAGTGACAGATATTATGTGTAATTTACTGCCACAGGTCTTTGCCAATTTGATTGCTTCCCTAACAGCACCTTCGCTAAAGTCAGAACGATCTGTTGCCAAAAGCAACTTTTCTAACTTTGCTGCTGGGCATATTTGATCTGCAGTTATCTTTTTTTCTTTTTTCTTGCTTTGTTCTGTAACTTTTTTAGATATAATTCTTTTTGCCATACCAGAATCCTCTTTGTACCTATTAACCCCACTTAACCTAATGTCCCCTTTTTAGAGATAATAAAAGGGTTTGTAGAGAGTTGATTTTAAAAGATTTCTATAAAATCGCACTAGTTAGTTCGTCAAATATCTCTATCATTCTTATAACACCGACAAATTTCTTTTTATTTTCTATAACAGGAAGCAACACAAGATCATTGTTGAGCATCAAGTCTGCTGCCTTACTAACAGGGTCATCAGGTTCAACAAAGTGTTTCGCAGGGACCATAACCTCACTTACAGGACGCTCAGCCTTTTCTCTGGAATCAAGACCTTTCAGGACATCCTTCAGAGTCAGAGTGCCAAGGATGTTATACTTCTCATCAAACACTAAGACTGCAAGAGGGTGAACACATTTTTCTGTCCCAATAAGAGACTTTTTAATAACGGTTATTGCCTGCCTTACTGTAAACCAATAAGGTACATGAGGATACTCAAAAACATCAATCATTAAGTCTTTTGATACTTTAGTTTTAACCATAATACCTCCTTTTTGATTTAATTCTTATTAAGTGTTTTTACCTTGCAATCAATTCTATCATCAACATATCTTTTTTTCAAATAATTAAACACTGAGAGCTAATTTTTCAGGAGATGCCAGCCTCTCAAATTCGTTTTGCCAATTTCTACAGTTTGTATTTTACATTTACGCTATTTTTAGTGCTGAATATCTGACAGACAAAACCCATCTGCAATTCTGCACTTTCTTCAGAAAAGAGGTTATCAGGATGAGAGCGTAAGAACCTCGTGGTCACTCATCAGGTCACCCGGTATTCAAGGTGTCTGGATTATGCAAGCAGGTGCACATTCCCTATCCTCACATTTTTTAAACCTTCTTCTTGAGCAGATTTCATGCATCTCAATGCAAGTTCTTTCGTTGTCAATGGCATATCAGACATAAAGAAATGGGGATAAAATGCAAGAAGGGCATATGGTATCTCATTGTTTATTGAGGCAATGAATCTTGATATGTTTCTTATCTCATTTTCATCTATATAACCCGGGACAAGTAAGGTACTTGCTATAAGAAGGGGAGGGATAGGTCTTGATTTTATCTTTTCCCCTACTCTTGAAAAATTTTCAAGAGTCCTTTTGTTTGTAACTCCTGTAAGGGCGATATGGAGATTTTCATCCCATGCCTTAAGGTCAAATTTTATACAGCCACCTGAATTCAGTGAAAGTTCTATCATCTTATCAAGAAGGGCACTATTCATTGTCCCGTTTGTCTCCCAGCAAATCCTCAGGATTCTTCCCTTGTTCTGTTCAATGGCAAGTCTCGATGCCCGCAATGCAAAAGGCAGTTGTGGTGTCGGGTCACCTCCAAAATAACAGATACATGAAGTCTTTTTATCAACATCTGAGACAAGCTTTTCCACAGGAATCGTTTGTTGGTTTATGGTCTTTCTTCTAAAGTGCCAGTTCTGACAATAAAGACAGTTCAGAGAGCAGGCATGGAAAAATACAGCAAGGTTTTTATATCCTCTTTCAGGTCCTGGTAAATATGCATATTCTGGATAACCTGCCCCTGTTCCTCCTGGACATACCCAGTCTGCAACACAATTTGTCGGAAGAGGGTCATGATACCAGGATAGTTTTCCTTTTTCTAAAGAGATGCCTGTAAGCTTGCCTTTTACATTTTTTCTCAATCCGCAGTATCCTGCTTCACCTTCGGGAATCCTGCATTCATTTACACAGATTCTACAGGATACACCATCAGGGTCTTTAGGCGGTCTCTCAGGAAGCTTAAAAACTGACCTGCTTCTTCTATGAGCCTTTATTGCGAGAGGGATGGATTCAGAAGGTTTTTCCCTTAAACACTTAAGGCATACGCTGAGTTCCTGAGAGATGTGATTTGAGACTGAGTTACATATCTTACACCTGGACATATATTCTTACAGGAAAAAATCTTTGAAATATGTAATTCTTTCACTTTAAAAAATCCATTACTCTTCTGATCAGTGATTCTTTGTCGTAAAATTTGAGTTCTGCTTCTATTTGGGTTATTGATGAAGATTTTATTGTCTTTTGACTGATTCTTTTGTGTTCAAATTTTGTATAAACATTCGGGACATCTAAAAATCTGGAGACCTTATTAAGTGTACTTACTCCACCTCTTATCCCTTCATGGTGAAGAGATAAAAAAAGCTGCTTTTTAGCCCTTGTGATTCCTACATAAAAAAGACGATGTTCTTCTTCGATCTCATCCTCATCATCAAGTGAATAAGCAATAGGTAGTATTCCGTCAATCATTCCAATGAGGAATAGACAATCCCATTCAAGACCTTTTGCAGCGTGAATAGTTGATAGAGTAAGGGGTTTTTCTTCTTCAGGTGTTGATGGTTCTACTCGCCAGATACCTCTTTCAGGTGGCTCAATAGCAAAATCTACAAGTAAGTCCTCAAGTGAATCATACCTCGTTGATATTTGTTTTAATGTCTCTAAATCATTTGATCTTAAATGCCAGTCATCAAATCTGTTTTTTAATATTGGGGTGTAATAATCGAGCACAATCTCGAATTTTTCACTGACCTCTAAGGTCTTATTGGATGCTTTCTTTAAGGCATTTTCAAGTTTCTCTATCCCATCTGAATACACATAGCCCCTCTTATATTTTTGAAAAACATTCTCTAAGACCTCTTTTAGGAAAGAACATTTAATTATTTCCTTCAATATCTTATTGCTTGTCTTGGGACCTATACCTTCAATAAGCATTAGTATCCTGTTCCATGAAAGTTCATCTTTCGGGTTTACTAATATCTTGAGATGGGACATGATATCTTTTACATGAGCTGTCTCATAAAATTTAAGTCCACCAAATACGATAAAAGGTATGTTTCTTTTGCTTAATTCAGCCTGAAGCGGAATAGATAGATAGGATGAACGGAACAGAACGCATTGATGTGAAAATGCAATGCCCTCATCCCTGTTGACTTTTATCTTCTCTGCAATCCATTCTGCCTCTTCATAGACATCCTTGAAAAAGAGAAGCTTAGGTTTTTCACCGATTATTTTTTTTGCTGAAACAAGGCATTTGGCATATTTATTCTTCATGTTTTCCAATACTGCATTTGCTACATCAAGGATTGACTGGGTACTTCTATAATTTTCTTCAAGTTTTATTATCTTGCATTCAGGAAATCTCTCAGGAAACTTCATAATATTTTCATGTGTAGCCCCCCTGAAACCATATATGCTCTGAGCATCATCACCTACGACCATTATGTTTCTATGCCTTTCAGCTAATGCACATGTGATATCTCCTTGAAGTTTATTCGTATCCTGATATTCATCAACCATTATGTATCTATATCTGCTGGATAGATGTGATCTGATATCCTCATTCTCAAGGAGGAGCTTAAGATATACTAAAAGGTCATCATAGTCAAGATAGTTTGAGCATATCTTATATTCAGTATATTTTTCTTTTAATGTTTCTATGTCTGGGATATATTCTAAAAAATGTGGATACTCTTTTTTAACAATTTCTCTTATAGGAGTATGTTTATTGATTGAAGAACTAATGATGTTTCTTAAGGTATTTTTCCTAGGGAATCTCTTTTCCTTTTCGAAAAATCCAAGTTCAATACAACACCTGTGGATTGCATCTTCTGCATCTCCTTCGTCAAGGACAGAGAAGGATTCGGGAAAGCCAATGGTTTTTGCATATCTTTTGAGTATCTTGTATCCAAAGGAATGAAATGTCCCGCCTTCAATATTTTTACAACGGGGGTCATGTTTAGCAGCCCTCGATATCATTTCTCTTGCTGCGTTTCTCGTAAAGGTGAGAAGCAGAATGGAATTCGGGCTTATTTCATTTTCTATAAGATGAAGGACACGATATTCTATAACCCTTGTCTTTCCAGATCCTGCACCTGCGATGACAAGGACAGGACCTTCAACCGTTGTAACCGCTGCAAATTGAGAGGGGTTAAGTTGTTTTTTTAGATACATCATCAGCAGTAATAGCCCTTTGAATGTCTTCAAGGGTAGAATGAGGGTCTTCAATAAGTCTAAGGACTTTAAATGCCACCATTGGCACGGCTGGAATATCACATGCATTCAGAATAAGTTCTTTAGGCACCATAAAATTTAATTTTAAATTATCTTTACTTTGATGTTAAATATAACATAATTGAGAAACTTTTATATTGTGAGTTAAATCAGACTTGTCCAAAATAAGTTTTTAGAAAGACCTACATACCCTTTTTACACA
>JBNAVX010000020.1:0-79543 GCA_049700155.1 Thermodesulfovibrionales bacterium | reverse complement strand
GGCAGTTTTCGTAAATGGCAGATGCAGTATTCTCGCTCATTCTCGGCTCGATTAAAATTGAGCCCCCGAGGTAAATTCTTTCTTCGAAAGAATTAAAATCCGCTCAAATACTACATCTGCCAAGAATTTTATGAATAATATAGGCTAAAAGCTATTTACACATTATACCTTCCTCTCTAAAAAGAGGGGTATAGGGGTGTGTATAAAAAGATATTCAGGCTTTTATAAAAAACTTATTTTAGAAAATTTTGGGATAAAATAATTTTATTAAGCAGTGATTTTTTTAAAGAAAGCAGCTTATAATATTTGAGAGCCGAAGTGGCGGAACTGGCAGACGCGCTAGGTTCAGGGTCTAGTGGTCGCAAGGCCGTGCGGGTTCAAATCCCGCCTTCGGCACCATTAAAGAATAATTCTAAATTTTTTACATGGGGGTATAATGAAAAATTTTTCACATCTTGATAAAAAGGGTAGGGCAAAGATGGTTGATGTGAGCGAAAAAAAGATAACCAAGAGAGAAGCTGTTGCAAGTGGGTCTGTTTATATGAAAATAGAGACTATTAAACTTATTAAAGACAGAAAGCTCCCTAAAGGTGATGTATTTGCAGTCGCAAAGGTTGCAGGAATAATGGCAGCTAAAAAGACGAGTGAAATTATACCCATGTGTCATCCATTAAATATAACCTTAGTTGATATAAATTTTGACCTTGATGAAAAGGAAAATAAAGTGAATATAGAATCACATGTGAAGGTTACAGGTCAGACAGGTGTGGAGATGGAAGCATTAACTGCTGTTTCAGTAGCTGCGTTAACCATTTACGATATGTGCAAGGCAGTAGATAAAGAGATGATTATATCTGATATTATGCTTATAGAGAAAAAAGGTGGAAGGAGTGGTCATTTCAAAAGAAAGGGTTAAATCATTGCCAGTTTTATCCCCTTCTGTGCCTTGGTATTTTCAGGATTTAATTCAAGAGCCTTTGCAAACTGGTCATGGGCCTCTTTTTTCATACCTGCTTTAAGATAAATATGACCGAGGTTAGCATAATGTTCAGAATTATCAGGCTCGAGTTTGATTGACTGTAACAATGCCTCTTCTGCCTCTTTAATACCATTAGAAATCTTTGTATAAGAGAGAGAAAGATGACTCCAGTATTTGGCATTATATGGTTCAAGTTCTGTTGATAATTTAAAAAACTCAATAGCCTTTATATAATTTTCCTTTTTAAACTCTTCAACCCCGAGCCTGAAATAGTCATCAGCTTTTTTTTCTGAAACTATTTTCTTTGTCTCCTGTATTTTTTCTTCTTCAGCCTCTTTTTCTGATTCTTTCTCATTCTCAACCGGGTTTAATATTTCAGGAGATACAGTTTTTATTTCTTCTTCAAGTATGGAGTAAGACATTTTTATAGCTTCAAAGATTGCTAACAATTTATCTTTTAAAGATCTGTCAGAAGATGTAAAATACCTGTCAGGATGGAATTCTTTTATAAGCCTGTAATAATTCCTTTTTATTGTCTCTATATCCGAGTTTTTATCAACTTCGAGTAATTCTTCAGGAGTAAGGCTGTCAAGTTTTAAATATATCTCATTTACCCTTTTAATAAAAGTCTCTTCTTCTTCAGATAAAGGCTCTAAAATCTCATCTAATGGTACCTCTGTCTTTTCAGGCAACTCCACTTTTTCTTCGAGTGTTCCGGTACACCATAAGGCATACAGAGTTTTTAATGCCTCAAAAGAACCCTCAGGAGAACTGTCAGCAAGTTCTTTAACAGTCTTTTTTCCATCAATTCTTGAAAGCAGTTTTTTGTCTTTTTCATCAAGTTCTATATCCTGAAAAAGACTCACGGGGTCTGTACTGAGCTTTAAGACAGAATTTATATTCATCTCTTTCATTATTAGATTAAGATTATTTATCTTTTTTATACCTTCATATATAAGGTTCCCCATGCTCATTTTAAGTGTAATTACTTCTTCAGGCAGGGTTCCCTCAATAAATTTGTATTCAGCATAGTCGAGAGTAAAAAGACTGGTGATTATTTCCTTTACTTGATATTTAACACCCCAGAAGAGGTCTTTTGGGGTTAGATAACCAAGTTCTACAAGTATTGCACCCTGCCTTTTTTTTCTTAATTTGAGTAGTTCTACAGACTCCTCAAGTTGCTGGAGCGTTATTTTTTTTGCTTTAACAAGCATCTCGCCCAATCTATCATCTTCGTATGTAGATGAAGCAAAGATGGCATCTCCTTTTTCCATAAAGACCTTTTTAGTAAATGTCTGGGTTTTTATAATTAAAATACCTGTTTTTCTGTTCCTGTTTAAATATAGAAGGACCTTTGGTATGCTGAATTCCCTTATATTACCTTTAAGAGGAATCTCTATCATTTATATCTTTTAACCTCAAATTTATAGATTTCCGCATCTTCATCTGGTTCTATAGAGGCTTTCATCCTCGCAATCCTTATCTGGTCTTGAATAGTATTGACTCCTTCAAGGTCAGGGAGAAGAAGTCCTTTCTTATTCCCGCTCACAATTATTATTCCATATTTTTTAGGATCAAGTTCACCAAGGTCTGTAACTTTTTGAGGCGGTGAAAGTATATCAACTGAATATTCAAGGTCTTTTAGTTCTTTTTCTGAGACAATATTGAACCTTGGATCTTTTGTCGCAGCACATATAGCATTCCTTATCGTTTCAAGGGCTACATTATCACAACATGGAATGTAGGTCCCGATACATCCCCTGAGCTGTCCGTGTTTCTTAATACATACAAATACACCAGCCTTTTCTCTCAATTCAGGAGGAAGAGACTCAGGAGGCTCAATGACCTTCTTTTCCTTTATATATATTTCTACACTTTTCTTTGCAAGCTCAACAAGAGGATGCATTATTATCTGCCCCTTAAGAGAACATAATCAGCTACTGTAAATAATGCATCTCGTGCTTTAGAATGAGGAAAGATCTCAAGTTCAGCTTTTGCGTCAGATACAAGTTTTTGTGCTTTTTTAAAAGAAAGGGTAAGAACATCATGTTTTCTAAAGAGATCTTGTATCCTCTTCAGATCATCCTGTTTGAAATCATCATTAATAATGTCTTTGATCTCTTTCACCTCTTCATCAGAAGCAACTTTTAAGAGATAGATTATAGGTAGGGTAATCTTGCCTTCTTTTAAGTCTTTTCCAAGACGTTTACCGAGTTTTCCTTCATCAGCCATATAATCAAGAATATCATCTGCCATCTGGAAAGCCATTCCTGTTTTCATCCCAAAATATGAAAGAGCATTCTCTTTATCTTCAGGTAGAGAACCAAGTATTGCTCCTATTCTACATGCTGCAGAGATAAGGGCACCTGTTTTAGCAGAGATAATATTAAAATATTCTTCTTCGGTTATATCTGGATCTCCTATCTTGGAAAGTTGTAGGATTTCTCCTTCTGTCATACTTGTAGTAGCCGAAGAAAGTGCCTCCATTATTTTCTGATTTTTATACATTACAGCGAGCCTTAATGCATTTGCATAAAGAAAGTCACCTACGAGTATAACGATCTGATTTCCCCATATTGAATGTGCTGGTATTTTCCCTCTTCTTATCTCAGCTCCATCGACAACATCATCATGTAGGAGTGAGGCGGTATGTATTGATTCAATGATGCTGGCTAGGTCTAATCGCGCCTCACCTTTGTAACCAGATATCTCTGAACTTAATAGGAGTAAGAGCGGCCTCAATCTTTTTCCACCGCTCTCTATAAGATGTTTGCCTATTAACGGAACAGGAGAAGCTATGCTTCTGAATAAATCTTTCAGCCTGTTTTCGACTGATTTTAACTCAGATTCGTATAGTTTGAAGACCTCTTGAACTTCCATTTTTTTGATGATAGGATAGGTGAACTTTTAAAGTCAAGGTCATAATTATTGAAGAAAACATAATTTTAATATATTCTAAAAAGAATCCATATTATTCAAGATGTTTAAAAGATAACACGAATACAATGCATGAAACAATAGTAAATTATCTGAAATCTAATCCTATTCTTGCAAAATATAATTTATCTGTAAAAGAAATTAATGATCTCGTAGTATATATAAGAAAATATTTTCTTTCTGCTCAAGTGGAAGAAGTAATAAAAGCAGTCGAGGATGTGATAAATATAAGTCCAACTCTGTCATGGAAAGAAATCCTCGAGACTGTTGCAAATAAAGTTGTTGAATTTCTGCATGCAGAAGCTGCCACAATCAGAATCTATGACCCTGAAACTAACAAACTTGTTGCATTCGGATCATATAAATATGCAGAGACTGAGAGATTAAAGGATATACCTGCTGAAAGGTCAGTAGCAGGAAAAGTCATAAAAAGTGGTAGAAGCTACCTCGTTCCTAATATACTTTTAGAACCTGATTATCTTGATAAGGATGTCGTAAAAAGACATGGATTTAATTCCCTGATGGCAGTACCTATAAGCATACCAGGATTTCTTGAAAATAAACCGAACATCCAAGGAACTATTCAGATATATTATAAAGAAATAGACAAAGAGTTTGATCCTCTTGAGGTAACAACTGCTGAATTACTTGCAAGAAGAGCAAGTTATGTACTGGCAAAGAAGCGGATTCTCGAGCTTCAGAATCTCAATATTATGAAAGAAAAGATTGTAGAAAAGATCTTTATAAAGCTCAGCCATCGTGAAGGGATAAAGATGAAAGATGTTTTCAAGCTCATGATTCCTGAACTCGCAGGGATTATGAATATACAATCATGTTCACTGTTTAATATAAGTAAGGATAGAAAACATGTCCAGATTGAACTTGAATATCCACCAGGACAGGAGACCCATGATAAAGGATGCATCTTCGCAATAAAAGAACATCCATATTTTGATGTGTTAATTAATGGTACTGAAAAACATGGTGATTATGAATATGAGAGGATCAACTCCTCTTATATATTGATTAAAGACCCTCTCAGGAGTGAATTGTCAAACGAAGAATTAAGAAGATATGCCTCAAAACATAATGTCAATTCTGTTCTTTTAATACCTCTTAAAGGCGGAAAGGAAGTCAATTATTTTCTTGTCTTTTATGCTACAGACAGACGTCAGGAGTTTATGGAGCAGGAGATTGAACTTCTAAGTTTTTTTGGAAAGGAGATTATGAAGGCACTAAGAATCGAAAAACTTGATGATATTCTGCATGATTTCAAGAATCCCGGGATTGCGATTGCAGGTTTTGCAAAGAGGGCAAAGAAACTTCTTGAAGAAAAAGATTTTGGGAAAGTAAAAGAAAAGATATTAGAATATCTTGATATTGTTGTTAGTGAGGCAGTCCGTATGCAGGAAATAGCAATCTATCCTGATATAGAGGGTAGGGAGAGGGTTGTTGATCTAACAGAAGTGCTAAAGAGTCGCTTCAGGATTAATGAAGAGTCTATAAGGGAACAGAGAAGATTAAATATTAAACTTTTTCAGGATGGATTAGAGAGAGGTTTGTACATCTATTGTTATCCTTTTGCCCTTGAACGTGTCATTGACAATCTGCTTGACAATGCTACTAAGGCGATACCTGAGGATGGTGGAGAATTATCTATTAAGAGTTACAGGAGTGATGATATGGCATGTTTTGAGATCCGCAATACAGGCAAAATCCCTGAGGAGAATATAGAGCAGATAAGAAAAGGAGAGGTTAAAGGAAGGGGTTTGAACATTATCTATAGGTTTATAGAATCCATGCAGGGAAATATAGAAGTATTTACTGATAGTGATTCGACTATCTTCCGAATTAAGATACCCTTATATAGGGAGTTATAAATATTTTGCCATTGTGAGTCTGAAGGACATAGCAATCTTATTACACTTACTTAGAAAGTTTAAGATTTTTGAGATTCTTTTGACGTTTTTTTTCGATCTCCTCGTAATGAAAGCTATTTTAAATCATTTGTATTAAAAAACTAATAAGATAGATTGTGGAAAAAGCAAGAATAATTGAAAAAAAGACCTTATGGGAAGGGAGATTTCTCAGGTGCATTATAACAAAATATATTGATTCTACTGGTACAATCAGAGAATGGGAATCATTTGAGAGGATCAACTGCAAAGGGATTGTTGTTATTGTACCTGTAACTGATGAAAAGAAAGTTTTACTGACAAGGCAGTTTAGACCACCTGTGAATAGATATGTCATTGAATTCCCTGCTGGTCTTAATGAAAAAGGAGAAACACTTGAAGAAGTTGCAAGAAGAGAATTACTTGAGGAAACTGGTTATTCTGCGAAAGAAATTGTTTATATAGGAGAAGGTCCACTTTCGTCGGGTGCTTCTGGTGAGCTTCTCACTGCTTTTCTTGCAAAAAGCCTTGAATTCAAAGGCATAGGAAATAGAGATGAGGCAGAAGATATTGAGGTGCTTAAAATACCGATGAATGAGATTTATGATAGATTGTCTGCTCTCAGAGCAGAAGGGAATCTTATTGATTTAAAAATTTACGGCCTTCTGGAACTTGCGAAGAGACATCTATAATTAAGAGCTGTATCCTGCATAAAAACGTCATCTTAAAGATAACATACATTCAGCTCAATGAGATAAAGGATAATTTTTGTTATTCAAGTTTTACTTTGCAGAATTTTCTCTTACCTACCTGGATAATATGTTCACCCTGCTTGAGCATAATATTTGTATCAGTTACAGTACTCCCATTTAGCTTTATGCCACCCTGCTTGATGAGACGAATTGCCTCGCTTGTGCTTTTAGCAAGCCCGGTATCCTTTATTATTTGAGGAAGCCAGTTGATATTGGCTCTGCCAGTTGCGGAACTCTTTATAGGTGATAGCATTATCTTTACTTCAGGGATTTCATCAGGCAAGCCTTTTTCTTTAAAGATTCGATCAAATTTCTCCTTTGCCTTTGTAGCTTCTTCCTTACCCCAGTATCTTTCAACAATTTCAAGTGCAAGGTTTTCTTTAGCAATCTTTGGATGAACCTTACCAGCTTGTATTCCTTCCTTTAGTAAATTAAGCTCTTCTAAGGATATATGACTGAGGAGTTCATAGTATCTGAGCATAAGTTCATCACTTATAGACATCAATTTACCATACATCTCATCGGGCGATTCAGTTATACCGATATAATTACCAAGACTTTTGCTCATTTTATTAATACCATCAAGTCCTTCAAGTAAAGGCATTAAGATAATCACCTGTTCGTCGATACCCATCTTCCTCTGCATGGTCCTTCCCATTAGCATATTAAACTTCTGGTCTGTTCCGCCAACTTCTACATCGGATTTGAGATATACAGAATCATATGCCTGAAATAAAGGATAGTAAAATTCAAGGATTGTTATATCCTGCTGGGCTTTGAATCTATTTTTAAAATCTTCTCTCTCAAGCATACGCGCGACTGTCTGCATCGTACCAAGTTTTATCAATTCCATTACACCCATGTTTGCGAGCCATTCGCTGTTGAACCTTACCTGTGTCTTTTCAGGGTCCAGAATCTTAAATACCTGCTTTTTATAAGTTTCGGCATTTTTCAGGACATCTTCCTTTGTTAAAGGGACTCTTGTCTCAGACCTTCCGGTTGGATCTCCTATCATTCCGGTGAAATCACCAATAAGAAATGTAACCTCATGTCCAAGTTCCTGAAATTGTCTCATTTTTTCAAGCAGAACAGTATGACCTAAATGTATGTCAGGGGCTGTAGGGTCAAATCCTGCTTTAACTTTAAGAGGTCTTTTTTCTTTAAATGACTTTTCAAGTTTTCTCAGAAGTTCATCCTCTGAGATTATCTCAATAGCGCCTCTCTTTAAGAGTTCGAGTTGTTTTTCAGGTTGTAGCATAGTAAATGTAATATTAAAACTTAATATAGTTAATCGTCAATTGTATAAGTAGCAAAATTTTAGTAGGTCTACAATTTAAACTCCCTTTGTATTATCAAAAAAACGTTTTAGAAGATGTATTTAAAGCTTAAGATCCTTATTGTTATAATTTACTCCTCAAAAGATTTGCTACTTCCAATATTCTTGATAAAATATATTAGTATATTCTTTTAGAGGTTAAAATACATGGGGATCAGGTTATATAAAGAACCAGAATTAAAGAATCCTGTTATGGTTGTAGGTTGGCCTGGAATTGGGAATATTGGTCTTATTGCTGTTGATACATTGAGGTCAATAGTAGAAGCTGAGGAATTTGGAGAGATTGAGAGTTGGGAGTTCTTTTATCCTAAAAAAGTGATAATCAAAGATGGTCTATTAGAAACTCTTGAATTTCCTTCAAATAAATTCTATTTTAAGAGGAAAGAAAAAAATGATTTGATATTTTTTATCGGAGAGGAACAGCCAAAAAGAACACCGTCAGGATATGCACAAGGTGAAGAAGCATACAGGATGGCTAATTTTGTTCTGGACATAGCCTCAAAATTTGGTTGTGAGAGAATTTATACCTCAGGAGCTGCTGTGAGTTTTATACATCATACAATGAGGTCAAAGGTGTGGGCAGTTCCAAATGACAAAAGTTTATTGAAAGAGATAAGAAAATATTCAAATACTGTTTTGATGTCACAAATAGAAGGAAGAAGTGGTCAAGGTTTTATTTCTGGCTTAAATGGGCTTTTACTGGGCGTTGCAAAAAAAAGAGGTTTTAAAGGTATATGTTTAATGGGTGAGATACCGATATATTTTCAGGCATTGCCATTACCATATCCTAAGGCTTCGAGATCTGTATTGGAGATATTCAGTAATATTTTTGAAATTGAGATTGATTTTATTCAATTTGATAAAGATTATAAAGATGTAGAAAAGAAAATAGAGGAGATTTATAGTAAACTTCCCTCAGAAGTTAAAGAACGGCTTGATAAACTGAAGGAATTTGGTTATCAGGAAGAGACCAAGCTGGAGCCGATGACCGAAGAAAATAAGAAAAGGTTATGGGATGAGATTTCTGAATTTTTGAAAGGGTCTAAAGATGAAGGAGTTATATGAACATGCCACTAAATCGGAAAACGAAAACCTGTCTATTATTGTAGGCTGGAATGGTGATATAGGGAAGATTGCACCTGAAGTAACAGATTTTTTAAATAAGAAACTGTTGTGTAAGAGTTTTTATGAGATTGAACCGAATGGGTTTTTTTCTATGGATGGAGTTGCTATTGAGGATGATTGTATAGAGTTTCCTGAAAGCAGGTTCTTTTATGACCAGACAAGAAATCTGGTGATTTTTAAATCAGATCAACCAAGTTATTATCACTATAAATATTTGAATCACATTTTAGATGTCCCTGTCCGTTTTGGTCAGATAAAAGAGCTATATACTATCAATGGCATGATAGCTCAGAAACCGCATACTGCTCTAAGAAGGATATTCGGAGTTTTTAACCATTTAAAATTTAGAGAGGTTCTCCATTTATATGATATAAAAGAGCTTACATGGGAAGGTCACCCTGCAATAAGTAGTTTTCTGTTATGGATAGCTCAAAGGAAAAAGATTCCGGGACTGAGCCTATGGTTGGAAGTGCCTTTTTATTTAGCTCCAGTTGAAGACTTTTATGCTATAAAACAAGTTCTTTCTTTTTTTGACAAGAGATTTAATCTAAATCTTAAAATCACAGAGATAGACACGAAGATAAAAGATCAGGAAAAAACGATTGAAGAGTTAAGAATTGAAGATAAAGAGGTGGATAAATACATAGGTCTTTTAGAGAGTGGTCTTGAGCTTGATGAAGTAGCACAACTAAAGCTTGCCCAAAGAATCTATGAACATTTAAGAATAAATTGTGAATAACAAAGTCTTCTCTATAAAAAAATATAGGTGTACTAAAGAATTATTTCATCAAATTAACCCTTTTTTGCTATACCTTCTTTCAGGTTGATGTTATATTTTGGATGTCTAAGAGGGTGAACATTAGGCATCTTTGCAAATAGCCATCCCCATTGTTTTCCGGGAGAAGGAAATATCTGTTTGTTTCCTTCATATACCCTTACTTCAACAGCAGGATTGTTAGGGACATTGGAGATAGAAGTTAGAGTGCCTCCTTGCATCTTGAAATCAGGCAGGAATTCTCCTACATGCACCTTTAGATTTGAATTTGGTATTTTAAAATCGCTGTTGAGATTAACAGTATATTCCTGAGAGCTATTCGTTACTTTATCTGTAACAATTAATTTTACTGCACTCCATTTGCCTTTGACACTTTCTGGTATAATAACTTTAGTCTTAATTGATGGCATCTTAGGTAGTGGTGCTTGAGGAGATGGTTGCATTGGAACCTGTTGAGGTTGCATGGGAATCTGTGGTGCTTGCATAGGTGCCTGTGGAAAAGGCTGAACAGGAACTTGTGGAACTGGTTTCTCTTCTTTTTTCTTACATGAATATGTCATTGCAATTAATACGAAACTAATGATTACAATCAATACCTTTTTCATCATCTTATCCTCCTGCTAAATTTAATTCTCTTCTTTTTTTTTCATTTTATTTTTTATTTTAAAATTTCCCACTTTCGCTGAAAGACATTCTAAAATAAATCACCTATAAATTTAAATTATTTTCTGTTTTATTTGCTTAAATAAGTTTTTATATATAAAACGGAGAGGCAGGGATTCGAACCCTGGGTGAGGTTTTACCCCCACAACCGCTTAGCAGGCGGCTGCCTTAGACCAGCTCGGCCACCTCTCCATAGCAATTTTTATACTAACAACTTAAATCAACTTTGTAAACCTAAGGTAGATCTCTATGCACAACATGAATATCTACAGAATGTTTTTTGAGATAATTTTTAAGTTTCTCTACAATAGCAGGAGAACGATGGTTACCACCTGTGCAACCAATACCTACTGTCAGATATGACTTTCCTTCCTTGATATAGAGTGGTATTAAAAAATCCATTAGTTCTTTTATCTTATTCATAAATAGTTTTGCCTCTGGTTTTTTAAATACAAAATTAGAAACGCGTTTGTCTGTTCCTTTCAATTTTTTAAGTTCAGGGACAAAGTTCGGATTAGGGAGAAAACGGACGTCAAAGAGCAAATCAGCATTCTGTGGTGGTCCAAACTTAAAGCCAAAAGACATGAGAACTACGGTCATTGCTTTTCTGAGTTTTTTTGTTATAAAAAGAGATGTTATGAACTGTCTGAGTTGATGTGGAGTAAATGAAGATGTATCTACTATCCTGTCAGCATTTTCTTTCAAAGGAGAAAGTCTCTCCTTTTCGATCTGTATAGCCTTCTCAATATTTTCTCCGAGGGGATGAGGTCTTCTTGTTTCTTTGAATCTTCTTAGTAGTACATCTTCTTCTGCTTCAAGAAAAAGGATTTCTGTGTGGAAATGTTTTCTGAGTCTATTTAGAACTTCTGTAATTTCTGAAAGGAACCCTTTTTCTCTAATGTCGATTCCTATCCCTATCTTTTGTATATCAGCATCTTGAGAAATTATGGAAGCAAAAGATTTTATAAGTGCAACAGGTAGATTATCTACACAGAAGAAGCCTAAGTCCTCAAGGGCTCTTAATGCTATGGTCTTACCAGAGCCAGAGAGACCTGTTATGATTACTATATCTGGTTTTCCCATATTTAAGATTGCCTTTCTATTTCTATGAATTATGAAATAAATTAAAAATTTATTTAAGAATCAGAAAAAAAAACAGATATGTATCACAATTTTAGAATAAATATCTAATTTTAATTAAAGAAAATAAATTTACTTTAAAGGCTCTATAAGTCCAAAATTTCCGTCTTTTCTACGATAGAGTACATTTATATTTCCAGTGTTCTCATTCGTGAAGATAAAAAAATCCTTATCAAGGAGGTCCATCTGCATAACAGCTTCGTCCTGACTCATAGGTTTCAATTCAAATCTCTTATTCTTTATGATTTTCCCTGTTTCTTTAGGAGTAGTAACAGACTCTGTTAAGTTTGTTTTTCCCTCACCTTTTCTATGAGATACAAGCTTCTCCTTATACTTTTTTACCTGTCTTTCAAGTTTCTCGACTACTTCATCTATCGAAGAATATATTTCACCTGTTATTCCTTCTGCTTGTATGAGGTAACCATTAACTTTAAGAAGAACTTCAGCCTTATGCCTATATTTTTCGATACTAAGGGTTACTATCGCCTCTGTTATATTAGAGAGATAACGATCAAATTTTTTTATTTTCCCTTCTGCATATTTTCTTAAAGCATCTGTAACTTCAAAATGTCTTCCAGTAACAATAATATTCATGGCTCCTCCTTTCAATCAGTTAATCTTTTTCCTCTGTGCCTGAGGTAGAATTTTTAGTTCTTCTCTGTATTTTGCTACTGTCCTTCTTGCTACTATAATTCCTTTATTTTTTAGGATATCTACAATTCTCTGATCACTCAGGGGATTTTCTGGGTCTTCTTCCTCAATAACCTTTTTTATTGTATTTTTTACTGAAGTTGAAGATATTTTTCCTGTACCGCTACTGAGTGCATTACTGAAGAAATATCTGAAGCTGAAGATACCGTGCTGGCAGGAAAGGTATTTGTTTGAAGTGACTCTGCTTATTGTACTTTCATGCATATTGAGTTTAGAAGCAACATCTTTAAGTGTTAATGGATTTATATATTCTGGTCCTTTTTCAAAAAAATCTTTTTGTAGTTCTACTATACTTTCCGTTACTCGGTATATTGTTCTGTCTCTTTGTTCAAGACTTTTGAGTAGTGCTATTGCTGAGCGAAGTTTTTCTATCAAAAACTGTTTTTCTTCTTTAGGGAAGACGTCTTTCTGCTTGATTAATTTTTTATAAAGACTGCATATCCTCAACTTAGGCATTCCGTCGTCATTTAAGATAATCTGGTATCCATCAGGGGTCTTTGTCACAAAAACATCAGGAACAATATAGTTAGTCTTTATACTGGAAAAATTTCTACCAGGTTTAGGTTCAAGTCCTTCAATGATTCTGACAGCTGCCATGACTTCTTGAAGCGATATTTTATAATTTTGGGCTATCTTTTTATATTTTTTCTTTTCCAGGTCTTCAATATTGTTGGCAATAATTTTTTCAACGAGTGTGCCTTTAAGATTTAAAGGCTCAAGTTGTAAAAGAAGACACTCTTTAAGGTTCCTTGCACATACTCCAGGAGGATCGAAACTCTGGACTAAATTGATAGCCTTTTCTACTTTAACAGAATCTACATTCATTTGGCTTGCAATATCTTCAACGGTTAGAGGAAGGTATCCATTTTCATCTAAATTGCCTATTATGTTCTCACCAATTATTCGTATCTCCTCTGGTGCGGTAGATAGCCTCAATTGCCACAAGAGATGATCGTATAGATCCTGTTTCTCTGTTAAAAATTGTTCAAACGATGGCGGAGTTATAGTACCCGGCGTAAAATAACCAAGATCTCTTCCATCACTTCCTCTTTCCTCAAAGTATTCATCAACAGTAAAATGCATGAGTCTTTCAAGAGGTACCTCTGTATCTTCAATGGTCTCTTCATTATCAAAGGATTCTTTTTCTTCAATTGTAAGTTCTTCAGTATTTATCTCTTCAAGGGATTCTTCAAGAAAAGGATTCTCTACCATTTCCTGGCTAAGAGCCTGTAAAAGTTCAAGTTGTGGCAATTGAAGCAGTTTCATAGCCTGCTGTAATTGAGGTGTCAGGATAAGTTTTTGTGATAGTCTGAGCTCAAGCCTGTTTTCAATTACCATTAGAGAACAAATTCCTCCCCAAGAAAAGCCTCTCTGACTCTTGGATCTGATACAATCTTGTCAGGTATGCCTTCTTCAAGTATCTCACCATTACTTAATATATAAGCACGGTCTGTTATTGATAAGGTATCTCTTACATTATGGTCTGTGATCATGATACCGAGACCTTTTTCTTTAAGGTAGTTAAATATTTTTTTTAATTCTAAGATTGTAATAGGGTCTATACCAGTAAAAGGTTCATCAAATAGCATAAATACGGGTCTTGTTGCAACAGCCCTTGCTATCTCTGCTTTTCTTCTTTCTCCTCCTGATAGCTTGTAGCCTTCTCTTTCTGAAAATTCAAGTAGACCGAACTCTTCCAATAACCTGTCTATTTCAACTTCTATTTCCTCTCTGCTGAGTCCTCTTATTTCAAGAACTGCCCTTAAATTATCTCTTACAGAAAGTTTTCTGAATATGGATGGTTCTTGAGGAAGATAGCATATCCCCATTTTTGCCCTTTTGAACATTGGTAAACCTGTTATATCTTTATCATCAAGAAATATTTTCCCTTCATCAGGCCTTATAAGTCCTGCTATCATATAAAATGTTGTTGTCTTCCCTGCTCCATTTGGTCCAAGAAGACCCACAATTTCTCTTTTTGAAAGATATATATTAAGGTTCTTAACAACATATCTTTTACCATATGCTTTATGAAGATTTTTTACCTCTAATACTTGCAATTATGGGACTCTCTTTTTCTTTAAGAAAACTTTGCTATCTTCAACAAGAAAACGGTCATCATTTAAGAAATATGTAATCTTTTTGCCTGTGACTAAATTCTCGCCTTCTACAGCTCTCGGCTCACCAGTAAAAATAATTTTTTCACCTTCTGCAAAATAGGTAGCTTCATTTGAGATAATAGCCCTTGAGCCTTTTAATAATTTTATATGTCCTTCAGCTTCAATTTTCATTATATCTCCAGTCTCAGAATGGTAGTGAACAAGCATTTTATCTGCATAAAGTGTTGAATCTGTAGTTCTTGCAACAACAGATTTTTCAAAGAGAGCGGTATGTGCTTCATTGTCAACAGTAAGTGTTTCTGAAGTAATAACTATCGGTCCCTTTAATCTCTGGGGCTTTTCCTCAGCATAAATATTATTGAGGATGAAAAAGAATATTAAGATGCTACTTATAAAAAGTGGCTTTAACATCTTTTAATATTCTTATTTTTTTATCAGAATCTACGCTCATTCCTTTTCCTTCGACTTTGAATCTTTTGCCATCTACTTTAATATTTTCGTTTGTTTTAATTCTTCCTGAAGAAGTTTCATAATCAATTAGTGATGTTACTATTTTATAATCTTTTGACTCTGCTTTTATTTTACTTTCTGCCCTGAAACTCTGTGTTGACAAATCATATATCCCCTTATCAGCAAAGAGTTTGAAACTATTCTTAGGAACGATGACAGTAATATCACTGAGGTCTGCTATATTTTCACTTTCTCTAAGCTCTGCCTTTTTTGCTATCAAAGTCCATGCAGTGTTATCATTTTCTCTATGTAAAATCTTAAGTCCTTCAATAAAAGAATTTCCTTTTATCTTGAAATTATTGTGTCCATCTTTTTCGCCAAGTAAGATAAATAATGTAAAGGCAAATAGGAAGGATAGGATGACCATGATAAATGTCTTCATACAAAATTTTATCATACAAATTGAGTTGTGTAAAGCGATTGTGTTAGATAATCACCGCACCCTGCGGTGCTATATCCTTTTTCAACAACCAGGTTCCCCGGGATGATTACAGCAATTCTGAAATTTTAAGATTCTTAAAGAAAAGTTTTTAATAAAGAGGAAAGTCTTTTTCATAAATGGTATGTTTTTCCTCAGGTTTTCATAAACGGCTTTTATGCTCGGTCTTTCATTATTGCACATATTATTTACCTCTATTAACAACTTATATTATATAATAGAAAACTTTTAAAAATGACGAGATTTTATCTTTTTGCTGTTATTACTTTAATAATAATACTCGGTTTTCTGACTTATCAGATATTAAAGCCATTTTTAACGCCTATAGCCTGGGCAATTGTCTTTTCTATTGTTTTTTATCCTGTTTATGTCTTTATTCTTAAATATCTTAAATGGAAAACTATCGCAGCCCTTCTTACACTGACCATCATACTTATTATAATTCTTGGTCCTTTTTCATATCTTACATATTTACTTGTGATTGAATTAAAAGATCTGGCTGGCTATCTGGAAACTGATATGCTTGATGCTCTGGAAAGTTTATTACAACATCCAAGCATTAGATCAATAACCGAAAGTTTACTTTCTATACTTAATCTTTCAGAAGAGGAACTTAATCAGGCGATTGTTGAAAATATTTCGCGGTTAGGTAAAGAGATAGTTACAAAAATTACAAAGGGAGCTACTAATGTTGTTACTGTGTCAATTGACTTAATATTTATGGTTTTTTCAATATACTTCTTTTTAAAAGATGGACCTGAATTTCTGAGTAAAGTTCGTGATTATATGCCTTTTTCTGAAACACAGAAAGACAGGCTTGTGAAACAGATAAGAGATATTATTATCTCTACAATTTACGGGGGTGTTGCTGTCTCAATTATGCAAGGCACAATCGCAGGTCTTGCATTTTTTATACTTGGAATCTCAACACCTGTTGTTTGGGGACTTGCTACATCTATTGCTTCTTTTGTCCCTTTACTTGGAGCATCTTCAATATGGGTTCCAGCAACAATTTATCTCTTCTTAAAAGGTGCAGTATTAAAAGGTTTCATACTTGCAATTATTGGTCTATTTGGGATAAGTTTAGTAGACAATATATTGAAGCCCATCATAATAGGCGGTCGAACAAAGATGCCGATAATCGTGATCTTTTTCAGCGTCCTCGGAGGTATAAAATTACTCGGTTTAATTGGGCTTATTATGGGACCACTTGTAATTGCACTATTTATATCAGTCATTGAAATTTTCAGAAGTGTAGAAGGAGGGAAAAATGCTCAGCAGGTCTGAATTAAGAGAAGTCACATCTATTGAACGGAAAGATGGTTATTTTGTGAGTTTATATCTGAATGTTGATCCTATGTTCAACAAAAAGGGAGATTATATTGTACATCTAAAAAATATGATGAAGAATACTATAGAAACACTGGATAAAAGTGTTTATAAGAAAGTAAAGGCTGATTTAGAAAAGATTGATAATTATATTCTCACAAATAAGAGGGCTTTTAAAAGGGGAGTTGCTTTACTGAGCTCTTTAAAAAATTCCTTCTGGAAGGAATATCATCTTGGTGTACCTGTAAAAAATGAATTAATTGTTGATAAGTCACCTTATGTAAAACCTCTTATGGATATTCTGGATAATTATCAACGATATGCCGTTTTGCTTGTGGATAAAGAGTTTGCGAGGATATTTCTGGTTCATCTCAGAGAAATTATTGAATATGGTGAGGTTTATACACCTGATGTTCCTGGAAAACATAAGAAAGGTGGATGGTTTGCTCTTTCTCAAAACCATTATGAAAGGCACATAGATTACCATGTGGGGATGCATCTCAGGGAGGTTATTGAAAAGCTGGATTCTTTTCTGAGTGGAGAATATATAGGGAGGATAATAATTGGTGGTTCTGACGAAGCAGTATCAATGGTAAAAGGTATGTTACATAAGAAAATTCTTGATAAAATTATTGGAACTGTCAAGATAGAGATGTTTGCTAATAGCTCTGAGGTTCTATCAAGAGTTGAACCTATAGTTTTAGAATATGAAAAGAAAAAAGAAGAAGAAACAATAGAGGAACTTATTACAAGAGCTATGAAAAATAAGGACGCTGTGCTCGGGTTAGAGGATGTTCTTAATGCGTTACAGGAAAAGAGGGTGATGAAGCTAATTATTTCAAAAAATTTAAAGACAATAGGCTATTTCTGTCCAGCATGTGGTTTTTTGACCACACAGAATGTAAGCTCCTGCCCTTACTGTAAAGGTAGTATGGAGATGGTTGATTATCTTATAAGCCTCGCAGGGGAAAAAGCTATCAATCAAGGTGCCTTGGTGGAGGTTGTTGAAGATAATAAAAAGTTGACAGAAGCAGGTGGAATAGGGGCCTTCTTGAGATTCTAAGAGGTTTTAGAATTTATTCTGATTAGCTCTTTCATCTCTCTCACAGCTCTCTCCATACCTACAAGGACTGCTCGAGAGACAATGCTGTGTCCAATGTAAAGTCCTCTGATGCCTTTAATATTTGCTATCTTAGTAACATTAAAATAGTTAAGCCCATGTCCAGCATTAACTGTAAGCCCGATATCTATTGCATGTTTTACAGCATTCATTACACGCAAAAGTTCTTTCTCTTGTTTTTTACCTTTTGCATCTGCATACATTCCAGTATGTATTTCAATCATATCTGTGCCTGTTTCTTTTGAGATTGCGATATCATCTGGTTCTGGATTTATAAAAAGACTTACAGGCAATCCATTATCCTGAAGCTTTCTTATAAAGTCCTGAATAGCCTTTTTCTGAGTCTTTACATCAAGACCTCCTTCAGTTGTAAGCTCCTGGCGCTTTTCAGGTACAATTGTTATCATGTCGGGTTTTGTCTTAATTGCAATATTAAACATCTCTTTAGTTGCAGCCATTTCAAGGTTCAATTCTACAGGGACAACTTCTCGCAATATTTTTAAATCTCTATCCTGTATATGTCGTCTATCTTCTCTGAGATGTATTGTTATTCCATCTGCCCCACCAAGTATTGCAAGAGTTGCAGCCATAACTGGATCTGGCTCAAAGCCTTTTCTTGCCTGCCTTATAGTTGCTACATGGTCAACATTAACACCAAGAAGCATTTGAGACCTCCCATGGCATTTATCAAATTTAAAATATTTTTTTATTGATAATTTTGCACTGGCAATTTCTAAATTTGAAATAAATCAGCATATCCTTGGAAGCTGGTCTCCTGAGAGCATCTCAACTATCCTTGTTCCACCTATTGATGTTTTTAACAAGACCATACCTTCTGGTGACTTCCGCACCTCTCCAATTATTCTTGCCTCTTTTGCTAATGGATGCCTTTTCATAGCTTTTATAAGTTTATCTGTAACGTCTGGACTAACTATAGCTACAAGTATTCCTTCATTAGCAACATAAAGAGGGTCAAGTCCAAGTAACTCGCATGCACCTCTGACTCCTGGTGGCACAGGAATTTGTTCCTCTTCAATAAACATACAATATCCCGAATCTGTGGCTATCTCCTTAAGTGTAGTAGCAAGCCCCCCTCTTGTTGGGTCTCTCATTGCATGGATCTTTTTTGTAATCTTCAGCATATCTTTAACAAGACCATTTAAAGGAGCTGTATCACTCAATACAGGAGGGTTGAAACTGATGCCATTTCTTTCACCAATTACTGAAATGCCATGATTCCCTATAGGTCCACTCAGAATAATCTTATCCCCCGGTTTTACTTTAGAGGGTGATATTTCAATTTTATCTTCAATCACTCCAATTCCTGATGTATTTATAAAGATACCATCAGCTTTTCCTTTATTAACTACCTTTGTATCACCTGCCACAATCTTAACCCCTGCTTTCTCAGAAGCATCTGACATAGAGGAAAGTATTTTCTTTAGATATTCGAACTGAAAACCTTCTTCAAGTATAAATCCTACAGTAATATAAAGAGGTTGTGCTCCTACCATAGATAGGTCATTTACAGTGCCATAGACTGCAAGCTCTCCAATATTGCCCCCGGGGAAAAATATGGGAGACACTACATAAGAATCAGTTGTAAAAGCAAGTTTCCCCTTTTTTATTCTTTCAAGAACTGCTGAATCATTGAGAGATTTAAGATCAAACTCAGGTGCGAAATGCTCTCTTATTAACTTGTGCATCATTGTTCCGCCACTACCGTGGC
Source organism: Thermodesulfovibrionales bacterium (assembly GCA_049700155.1). Classification (GTDB taxonomy): domain Bacteria; phylum Nitrospirota; class Thermodesulfovibrionia; order Thermodesulfovibrionales; family SM23-35; genus JACAEY01. The sequence goes on along the minus strand of JBNAVX010000020.1, from coordinate 59,983 downwards.
TGAGAAGAACCCTATCCATCCTAATTTTCTCTCTTTCCATATTTAAATCCATATTTAAAATATGCTGCACAGCTTCCTTCAGAACTTACCATGCATGCTCCAACGGGTCTTTCAGGAGTACAGGTTTTCCCAAAAAGCGGGCAATCTGTGGGTATCTTTATTCCTCTAAGAACAAAACCACACTGGCATGCCTTTGGTTCTTTAACTTCAGGAACATCGATTTCAAATTTTTTAGTTGCATCCCAGCGGCTATATTTGTCTTTCAATTTCAAACCACTCAGAGGTATTGTGCCGATCCCCCTCCAGTTTGCATCACATGGTTCAAAATATTCATTTATGAGTGATACTGCCTTAGGATTGCCTTCTTTTCTGACAGCTCTTTTATATTGAATATCTACAGATGGTTGATTTGATGCAATCTGCTCAAGGAGCATCATAATACCCTGAAGTATGTCTTCAGCTTCAAAGCCTGTTATTACTGAAGGGACCTTATAATCAGAAACAAGAAATTCATATGGTTTTGGTCCTGTAATTGTGCAAACATGTCCGGGTAAAATAAGTCCATCTAATCTTACTTCTCCTGAATCAAGAAGTGCTTTCAGAGCAGGTGGGACCAACTTATGAGTAGAGTATATATAAAAATTTTGTGCATTTGCTTTTTCTGCCTCATAGAGTGTCCCTGCTATGGATGGTGAGGTTGTCTCAAAACCAGTTGCAAAGAATATTACTTTTCTATCCCTATTTTTTAGGGCAAAATCCAGAGCATCCATTGGAGAGTAAACAATCTTTATATTTGCCCCCTCTGCTTGTGCCTGATAAAAAGATTGTTTACTTCCCGGAACTCGCATCATATCACCAAATGTAAATAATATGTTGCTGTTCATCTTAGATATTGCTATTGCAATATCTACATCTTTTATTGCTGTAACACATACAGGGCATCCGGGACCGCTGAGAAGGGTAATTTCTCTTGGAATGATGTCTCTGATACCATGTTTAAATATAGCTACTGTATGAGTCCCGCACACTTCCATAAGTTTTACAGGTCTTTTAATATTATTCATTAAATCCTTTATCTTTTTAGGTACCTCTTTCATCTTTTCCCCCATTTTTATATTTACTCTCTTCCTGATTTTATCCATTCTCTTAATATATAAGCCTGTCCAAGGGATATCCCTGCATCATTACATGGAACTTTTGTATTTGTATAAACCTCTTTCCCAGCTGCTTCAAGTAATGAGATAGTTCTTTCAAGAAGATACATATTCTGAAAGACTCCACCACTGAGAATAACAATATCTGTATTATTGTATGAAGAGAGTTTCTGAACAACCCTAAAAATGACTGAAGCTATAGTATTATGAAACTTAGATGCAATGAAACCCCTGTCTTCTCCTTTGAGGAGATCTTCTATAATTCCCAAAACAGTGTGGGAAAAATCTATCTCAAGTATATCCTTGGATATTATATTCACTGTATAATCACCAGAAACGTCTGATCGTGTTATAGATTCGAGTGCTATCGCAGCCTCTCCTTCAAATGTATTCCTGTCACATATACCAAGCATTGATGAAACTGCATCAAATAACCTTCCAGCACCTGATGAAAGAGGTGAAAACTGTTTTTCATTTATAATCTTCAAAATTTTATTTATCTGTTCTATACCATACCTATCAGGGAAACCAAGACAATCAATATAATACATAGTTTGCTCTCTAGCTGTGTTCCATATATAGCTTATAGCAGTTCTCCATGGTTCTCTCACTGCTATTTCCCCGCCTGGAAGAGGAATATATCTAAAATGCCCAGCCCTTTTGAAACCATTTATATCAGCTATCAGAAATTCTCCACCCCACAGGTTTCCATCAGTACCATACCCTGTCCCATCAAATGATACACCGATAACCTTTTCAGTGATTCCTCTTTCAGCCATGACAGAAGCAATATGAGCATAATGATGTTGTATCCCGATCTTTTTTATATTATTCTGTTTGAGTGCCCACTGGGTGGATAAGTACATAGGATGTAAGTCATATGCAATAGCTTCAGGTTTAACCCTATAAACCTTTTTCAGGTTTTCAAGACTCTCTTCAAAGAACATCAGTGTTTCATAGTTTTCCATATCGCCTATATGCTGGCTCGGTATAGCAAAGTTTCCTTTTGTAAGTGTAAAGGTATTTTTTATATCAGCTCCACAACCGAGAACCTCAGGACCTTCTTCATGGAGGAAAATAGGATCAGGGACATAACCACGAGAACGGCGAATAAATAGGGTGAAAGACTGAGTGATATGAGATGAAAGTGCTATCTGTTTATTCAGGATATTGGTTTTATGGCTGAAGACCTTTACAACAGAGTCATCAACACGCATAAATATATCTCTGTTATGAATAAGAAACGCATCAGAGATATTGGATAGAGAAGAAATAGCTTCTTCATTATCAATAACAATGGGTTCTTCCGAGTGATTTCCACTCGTCATAACGAGGGCATCAAAGTTAGTTCTGAGTTCTGAGTTATGAGTTATATATGAGGAATTTAAAGGGAAGTAAAAAAGTAAGTAATGCAATGGGGTATAGGGTAGCATGAAGCCAAGATAAGGATTTTTAGGAGAAACTTCTTCAGGCAGGTAGTTTCCTTTCTTCTTTAATAAAACAATAGGTCTTTTATTAGATAAAAGAAGTTCCTCTTCTTTTTCAGAGACCTCACAGAATTTTTTGATAGTTTCAATGTCAGGGGCCATAAGTGCGAATGGTTTATTACTTCTCCTCTTCCTTAACCTCAATTTATTTACTGCTTCATTATTGGATGCGTCACAGGCTAAATGAAAACCACCAAGCCCTTTTATAGCAATAATATATCCATCCTTCAGAAGTCTGATTGTCTCTTTTACAGGATTTTCTTTTTTATTAATTTTAGGGGTGCTATCGTTTACTCCTGCTTTACCCCTTTTATTATTAACTATCAACTTCACATGAGGACCGCATACAGGACATGCGTTGGGCTGGGCATGAAATCGTCTGTCCTCAGGATCATGGTATTCTTCATTGCATTCAGAACACATCTTGAATACTGACATTGTAGTATTTGGTCTATCATAAGGCACTGATTTTGTGATCGTATATCTGGGCCCACAATTAGTGCAATTTATAAATGGATAAAGATAGCGCCTGTCATTTATATCTAAGAGCTCTTTAAAACAATCCTTACATATAGAGACATCTGGTGAGACGAGAGTGAAACTTCCCTCGTCCTCGCTTTCTACTATTCGGAAATCACTATAACCATAGAATGGTAGTGGGATAACATCAATGCTCATGATACGGGAAAGGGGAGGTGCTTCATGGTTAAGTCTTTCAATAAAAAGAGAACTACCATTACCTTCAATTTCAATAGTAACCCCTTTTGAAGAATTCATAACGAAGCCTTTGAGGTTTAAAGATTTTGCGAGGTTATAAACAAAAGGTCTAAAACCTACACCCTGAACAATTCCCTTTACTAATATTTTTACTCTCGAGTCCATTTATAATTATTTTATCAGAGATTGTAGCCATTTTATCCACTTATTTAATCCTTCTCCTGTCTTACAGGAGACTTCAAATATCTTTAATCTTGGATTGAGAGCAAGAGAATTCTTTTTTATCTTTCCTATGTTTGCATTTGTGTATGGTAAGAGGTCAATTTTATTTAAGACAAGTGCAGAAGATTCCTGAAACATTAATGGATATTTGAGTGGCTTATCATCACCTTCTGTTATGCTGAGGAGCATAACCTTTATATCTTCCCCAACTTTAAATTCAGCAGGGCAAACAAGATTTCCAACATTCTCAATAATAAGGAGATCAAGTCCTTTAAGAGGAAAATCATCTATTACTTCTCTAATCATATTTGCATCAAGATGACAGGCGCCACCTGTATTTATCTGGACAACAGGGATGTTTAGGCTCTTTATCCTTTTAGCATCATCTGAGCCAGCAATATCACCTTCAATAACACCTATCTTTATCTTTCCAGAAATTTCTTTTATCGTCCTTTCTATAAGAGATGTCTTACCAGCTCCTGGAGCGCTCATAAGATTAATAACATACACACCTAATTTATCAAAGAGCTTCCTGTTCTCTTCGGCAATTCTATCATTTGCCTCAAGTATATGTGATACAACTTTTACTTTCACTTTAATAGACCTCCCTGAAATATATTTTAAAACACATCCATCTCTTCTATATGTAATTCCCTTCCAGTATCTATCCTTAGGGAAATATTTCCACATTTGGGACAGCTTATTATGAATGCTTCATCAACAGTGAAGCTTTTTTTACAGTTTTCACAATAACCGCTTACAGGGACTTCCTCTATATTCAAGCTTGCCTTCTCTGCAATAGTGCCAATCTTAACTGCATCAAATGCAAAAAGGAGGGCATCGGGCATTATGCCCGATGCCCTCCCGATTTTAACCTTTATAGCTTCTATCCTTTTATAACCATTCTCCTTACAATTTTTTACTGCAATATCAAGAAGGCTTTGAGCGATTGATAATTCATGCATCTTATTCCTTAGCCAGTCTTTCCTTCTCTTTTTCGTAAGCTTCTTTACCAGCCTCGACAGCCTTTGTTATAGCTGTTTTCTTTTCTTCAAAGAGCTCTTTACCCTTTTCTATAGATGATGTCACTTTTTCCTTAACATCTTCAGTATAACCTTTGACTTTTTCCTTAACATCTTCAGCAAAATCTTTTATCCTGGTTCTTGTCTCTCGGCCTGATTGCGGGGCTAAAAGTAATGCAAGGGCTGCACCAACAACACCTCCGAGTAAGAAAGAAAGGAACATACTTCCTACACCATATCCACCTTCTTCTCTCATTGTTTACCTCCTTTCCTGAATAAATTATTTAAAAGATTACTTGTTAACACTGCAAAGGCTGTTTTTAACCCAACCTTAAGACTTGAAGCCTCAATGAGGGCAGAGGATTTTATCTTTTCTACCATAGTGTTAATACGTTGTACGTTCTCTCCTGCATCCCTTATTGCCCTTGAGAATGTCTTTACATCGCCTGTTACGTCCTGGATATTATCCGATACAGTCTTAATGCTTTTGATTGCTTCATGTAAATCATTCAGTGTTTCTTTTATAGATTCTTCTGTTGTTTTCAAGAATGCTGTGAGAGAACGGGTCAATTTTATCAAATCAATAAGTAACGCTACTAAGAAACCTGCTGTTACAAGAACTGCGATAGTTATTAATGCTATCCATAACTGGTTCATTAAAATAATTATAACAGAAAAGGGAGATACTTAGAAGAAAAATTTTGTGGTATCCTAATAAACATGAATGACGAACTTTATATGAAATATGCGTTAAAGCTTGCATCAAAAGCACGTTCTATGACAAGTCCTAATCCTATGGTTGGAGCAGTGCTTGTCAAAGATGGCAGGATAATTTCAGAGGATTTTCATAAAAAGGCTGGAATGCCTCATGCTGAAGCCCTTGCAATAGAAAAAGCCGGGGAAGATGCCAGAGGTTGCACACTATATATAAATCTTGAACCCTGTTGTCATACAGAGAAAAGGACCCCTCCCTGCACAAAAGCTATTATTTCTGCAGGAATCAAGGAGGTTGTTATAGGTATGATAGACCCAAACCCAAAAGTTTCTGGAAGAGGTGTAGCAGAGCTTCAGAATGCAGGCATAGAGGTCAGGACAGGTATTCTTGAAAAAGAGGCAAAAACGTTAAATGAAGCTTATATTAAATATATTACTCAAGGTATTCCTTTTGTAATTATGAAGGTAGCAATGACCCTTGATGGTAAGATTGCAACCCCTGAAGGTCAATCTAAATGGATAACTTCTGAAAAATCAAGGAAGATGGTTCATCGATTGAGGAGCAGGGTTGATGCAATTATGACAGCAATAGGGACAGTCAAAGCAGATGACCCTGAGCTTACAGCAAGGATAAAGGGAGGTAAGCATCCAGTGAGAATTGTTGTTGACCCTAATCTTGATATACCCTTAGATTCAAAGGTTCTACAGATACCACCGAAAACAATAATAGTTGCAAAAAGAGTAGATATCATCAATCATCAATCAACAATCAACAAAAAGAAAAAAATACTCTTAGACAAGGGCGTTGAAATTATCGAATATGAAGGTGAAAAGGTTGATCTGTATTGGCTTATGAAAAGACTTGGTGAAAAAGAGATTACATCAGTGCTTATTGAAGCAGGCTCATCATTTAATGCTAATGCACTTGAACAGGGAATTGTAGATAAAGTGATGTTCTTCATATCCCCTAAGATTATCGGCGGGAGAGAGTCTTTTCCTTCTGTAGGGGGGAAATCATTCAGAAGGCTTGAAGAAGCACACCGTTTAAGAGATATAAAGATACGCAGGGTAGGGGAAGATATATTGATTGAAGGTTATATTGAAAAATAATAAATAGGATTTGGTAACAGCAGATTGATTGGAAAAATGTTTGAGCGCAAGAACAACTCCGAGGCCTGTATTTTGTATTCCTACCTCAATTGGGATTGTACTGCAATGTTTTTTATCAAAACGGTAAATCATTCCTGCACTATACAACGAGCAACTTTGTAAAATAATCAAATATTCTGTTCAACATAACTATTTCACGCTTACACTCTTAATTCCTGATGGTCTCCATGCGGGAGAGATCACACCTGAGTTCCTTTTCTGCATGATATAAGAACCCCATGTAATTTTGAAATCTCCGTATTTATCGTTGATATAATCTATAGCCTGAAGGATATGCTTTCGTTTTTTCTCTTTTTCAATCAATGGTATCTGTTTCGGGTCTTTGATAAGGTTTGAGAGGGACACACCAAGGAGTCTTATCCTGTCTTTTAGCTTTATTTTATTAATTATTTTTAATGTCCCCTGAAATATCACATGAGTATCGTTTGTAAAATCTAAAAGGGTAGTCTGTTTTGTGAATGTTTCAAAGTCAGTGTATCTAATAACAACAGAGACTGTCCTGCCTATGTATCCATATTTCCTTGCTCTCCTCCCGACCATCTCACTGAGCATGAGTAAGTATGCTTCTATCTTTTCCCTCTCCCATATATCTTCAGGAAGGGTCATACTGTGACCAACAGATTTTGCATCTTCAGGTTTTATCTGAACAGGTCTGTTACATATTCCCTTGCCCATTGCTTTTAGTGCTTCTCCATAGATGCCAAACCTATTCCTGAGAAGGCTTGAAGGTGCCCTGCCAAGTTCTCCGCATGTCCTAATCCCGAGGACAGAGAGCCTCTCTGAAATCTTTGAGCCTATTCCCCATAGTTCCTTTACAGGTAGATTTTCCAGTACACCTTCCACTTCTTCTGGCTTGATCCATCTGAGTCCATCTGGTTTTGAAAGGTCACTGGCGAGCTTTGCAATGAGTATGTTGGGACCAATCCCTATAGTGCAGTTAATACCGAATCTTTCTTTTATCAATTTTTTGATAGTTTTGCCTATTGCCTCAGGACCACCAAAGAGGTGATGGGTTGTTGTTATGTCAAGGAATGCCTCATCAATGGAATAGATCTCAACATCAGGAGTAAATTGATTGTATATCTTTTCAATCTCTTTACAGGTATGGGTGTATTTTTCATTATCTCCTGCTACAAGGATTAAGGAAGGGAATGTCTTCTTCGCCTCATATATGTTCATCCCTGTTTTTATGCCAAATCTTCTTGCTTCATATGAGGCAGTAGTAATGACTGTTCTTCCTCCGGAGCCTATAATACCTATGGGCTTGCCTCTCAGGCGTGGATTTGTCTGCTGCTCCACAGAGGCAAAAAACGCATCCATATCTGCACAGAGGATAATCTTTGACATGTCATGACTCAGGTCAAAATTTCCTTTGTTCTTTATCCCATAAAGCCTTCAAGTCTCTTTTTCCATGGATAATCCCTAAAATAGTAACGCTGGTTCCTCAGTGTTATAAACAAGGCGATATCTCTTTATGATAAGTTCTCGAATATTTGGGTGGGAAATCCCGGGAACTATACGTTATACCCTTAAATAATATACCTAAGTTTCGAGATTCTCGAGTTTCCATATCAAGGAATCCGTATCGAAAACCAGTTCATATAAAGACTTCCCATCAGTGACAGAGAAGTGATAAATATTTTTTCCCCCCTCTTTTGTTTTCCACATATAGGTAATTTCCTTTACGTCGAAGAGCCTTCCAGCCCACTTGAATTTTATGGGTTTTATCTTGTAGGGAAGACCAAAGGATGCGATGACTTTTATTGTCTCTCCGACATGCATTATATTTTCCTTATGAGTCCTATTACCTTGCCTATGATAGTTACTTCATCAGGGTTGTATTTTTCAGGTTTCATATTTTTGTTTTCAGGTCTGAGTATAATCTTTTCTTTGCCTTTGAAGACCCGCTTTACTGTTGCCTCATCTCCTATAAGAACAACTCCTATTTCCCCATTCTCAATGACCTTTTGTGGTTTTACTACCACAAAGTCTCCATCAAGTATCCCTGCCTCTATCATGCTATCTCCTGTCACCTTTAAAGTGAAGGCATTTTCTACAGGGAATAGCGATTTGTCAATGAAGATATGTGACTCTGTATCTTCTACTGCCAGAATCGGTTTTCCTGCCCTTATCTTTCCTAAGAGAGGAGCCTTCAAGGCTTCAGCAGGTTTTAACCCAATAATTTCTATTCCCCTTGATCTTGCAGGGTTTATTTTTATAAAACCCTTTCTTTCAAGGGACTTGAGAAATCCTCTTGCAGCAGTCCAGAAAAAACCGAAATGTTTACCTATTTCCCTTACAGTAGGAGGATAACCATATTTTTTTGTGTATGAGGTGAGAAATTCTAATACTTTTCTCTGTTTCTGCGTAAGTTCTTTCATATATACATATGTACACTAAATATGTATGCTTTGTCAAGGGGAAAGAAAGATTTTATACTAATCCAGCTATTTTCTTTATCTTCCTTACATATGTAAAATAACAGGATAAAGAAAGGAGGTTTTTGTGGAAAGAGATTTTAAAAGTAAAATATTATTGTTTACAATAATTACTTTTTTAATCTTCCTGTCACAGGAATCTCAATCCCTTACCCTTGATGAAGCTATATCTCTTGCAAAAGAGACATTACCGTCATATAAGGCTTCATTAATCAGGACAAAGTCTGCAGAAGCACTTTATAATGCCTCATTGTCACCTTATCTACCAAGCCTTGATGCTTCAAGTTCACAAAATCGGATATACACAACACAGCAAGAATTCAGCACGAGAAGGTATGACCTTACACTCTCTTACATTCTCTTTGATGCCGGTAACAGAAGGGCAAATAGAAATATTGCAGGGCTTAATTTTGATATCAGTAAGGAAGAGCTCAGGAAGAACCTACTTGATCTTGAATTTAATGTAAAGGTTGCATTTTATACTGCAATTGCCAGAAGAGAGACTCTTGAACAGAGAAAGGTCCAGCTTCAGGATGCCCAGAAGGATTATGAAGTTGCCGAAGGAAGATATAAATTTGGCGTTGCAAAACTTCTGGATGTTCTTCAGGCATCTGTCAGACTTGAACAGGCAAGATTTAACGTGATTCAGGCAGAAGGTGAATTTAAAAAGTCATTATCAGAACTCAGTTCTCTTATAGGAAAGCCACTCGACAGTCAATACGAGATTCAGGGGTCAATAGATCTTGAGGTTAGACCTCCTGATAGAGAAAAGTTATCACAAATTGCTTTACAAAGGCCAGAGATTAAACAATCAGAAGATGCAGTTAAGATTGCTGAAAATAATAGGTCCCTTGTTCTCAGCAATTTTTTACCAACTTTTTCACTAAATGCATCTTATCTTAAAACAGAGGGGGGAGTATTCAGAACTGCCTTTCCTGAGGAGAAGGTAGCTAATGTTACTGCTACATGGAATATTTTTGAACTTGGAAAATTCTTTAAGCTCAAGTCTTCAGGATTGGAGAAGGATGCATCATTAGAACAACTTAATGAGATAAAGAGGCAGATTTTACTCGATGTTCATAAGACATATGAAGATTTTATAACAGCTTCAAATAATTTGAAAGTAGCACAGGAGCAACTCAAGCAGGCAGAGCATAACTACAATCAAGCCTTTGGAGAATATAAAGTCGGAAAAGCTGATATATTATCCTTAGTTCAGGCTGAGAGCCTCCTTGCTAATGCAAGAGAACAGCTTATAATTTCAAGGTTGAATTTGATTTTATCAAAAACTCTACTTGAAAGGATTGCAGGCATAGAAAAATTGGAGAATATTACAGGAGGTTAAAAAGATTTGAAAAATCTGAAGAAGTTCTTAATTCTAATATTACCTATATTAATTATTGGTGGAGGCATCTTTGTATATAAGAAATTTATTAGTAAGCCCTCAATTAAAGTTATAGAGACTGCAAAGATTCAAAAAGGGAACATTCGGGGTGTGATTGTTGAAACAGGGATTATAAAACCGCAGGTTGGGGCACTTGTGAAGATTGGTGCGAGGGCAACGGGCGAGATTGTTAGAATGAAAGTCAAGATAGGTGACAGAGTAAAAAAAGGTGAGCTTATTGCACTTATAGATGACCGGGAAATACAGAAGGCAATAGAACAGCAAAAGGCTTCTTTAGATGCTGCTCGTAATACCTTAAAACAGATAGAGTTGACATATCCAGAACGCATACGTGAGGCAAAAGCCAATTATGAATATGCAAAGATAAATTATGAAAGAGAACAGGAGCTTTTAAAGCATGAATATACAACAGTAGATGCTGTTGATAAGGCAAAAAGTCAATTTGAGGCATCAGAAGCAATTTTGAAAAGGTTACAGGATGAATTCAAGACACAGGAAAAGATAGCAAAGGCAAATATAGAAGACATTACTGCAAGATTAAGACAGAACGAGACAATACTCAGCTATACAAAAATCTATGCACCAATAGATGGTATTGTATCAGATGTAACAGCACAGGAAGGCGAGACAGTCGTGACAGGACTTCAGGTCGCTAATCTTGTTACTGTACTTGACCCAACAAGCCTTGAGATGTGGATATATGTTGATGAGACAGATATAGGAAGGGTTAAGGTAGGACAGCAGGTAGAATATTATGTTGATACCTTTCCTGATAAGATTTTCAAAGGAAAGATAGAAAAAATTTATCCGCAACCTGTTGTAAAGGATAACATTGTCTATTATCTTGCAATAGTAAAGGTAATAAAGGATGATACACATTTTCTGAAGCCAGAGATGACGACACATGTGAAGATAATCGTAGAGGAAAAGAAGGACATCCTTATTGCTCCGAATGCTGGAATAAAATTCGAAGGCGGAAAACAGGTTGCATATAAAGTAATCGGACCTGAGAGAGTTGAAAAAGTAGAATTAAAGATTGGCACAAGAGGTGAGGAAAATACAGAGATCCTGTCCGGGCTCAAAGAAGGAGATACTATTGCTACAAAATTAATCCTGCCAGTTTCAGAAAAGCCAAAGAGTTAAGACGGGAAACTTATGCCTTTATGCGTAATGGAAAATATCAAAAAGACTTATAAGATAGGTGATGTTCAAGTTGAGGTATTGAAAGGAATCAATCTTACAATAGAGAGAGGAGAATTTATAGCAATAATGGGAACCTCAGGTTCTGGTAAGACAACCCTTATGAATATCATTGGATGTCTTGATACAGCCTCTTCAGGTAGATATATATTAGCTGAAAGAGAGGTTTCAAGCCTCACTGATGATGAATTATCAGAGATAAGGAATGAACACATAGGTTTTGTATTTCAGAACTTTTATCTTCTTCCCTATGCTACTGTCCTCGAAAATGTGCTGTTGCCAACCCTTTATATCAGTACTCGGAGTGACAGCGCAAAAAAGAAGGCGATGGAACTTTTAAAGCTTGTTGGGTTAGAAGGTAGGGCTCGATTCAGACCAAGCCAGCTCTCAGGTGGTGAGCAACAACGTGTTGCAATTGCAAGGGCATTGATAAATGAGCCAGATCTTCTTCTTGCAGATGAGCCTACAGGCCAGCTTGATAGTAAGACAGCAAATGAAATCATGGATATACTATCAAGGATGAATGAGCAGGGGAAGACAGTAGTGCTTGTGACTCACGACCCTCATATAGCTGAATATGCAAGGAGAATTATTCATATAAAAGATGGGATTATTTCTGAATAAAGTTTCATGGACAGATTTTTTAAGATTATATTCCAGTCTATCAAAGCTGTTCGCTCATACAAGCTGAGGACACTATTCTGTTTGATCAGTGTTGCCCTTGGTATATCTTCAATTACTGTTATTGTTGCAGCTACTGAAGGGGCTTATAAAAAGGCTTTTGAGATAGTTGCACGGTTTGGTCCTGATTCCTTACTTATTATCGGTGGAAGTGAAGAGGCAAGGGCTGTTGGAGAGAGACAGAAGACGATTACACTTGATGATATAAAAGCCATCAAAGAGGCTTTTGATAGTGCATATCTGGTAGTCCCAATGACAGCTATGAGAGAGGTAACTATATCTTATAAGGAAAAGAAATATCAAACCCTGATAGTTGGTTCAACAAGCGATTACAGTCTTGTATGGTCATGGCCTGTTGTTGAAGGTTCTGATTTTACTGAAGAAGATGTTAAGGGTTTAAGAAATGTAGGTCTCATTGGACAGTATCTCGTAAAAGAGCTCTTCAGGAATGAAAGCCCTATAGGAAAGTATGTCCTTATCAAGACTATCCCTGTGCAGATAGTAGGAGTTCTTTCAGAAAGGGGAACTTCTCCTGCTGGTGAGAACCTTGATGACAGAATTGTTATTCCGATTACTACACTCATGAGGAAATTGGAGAACGAAACAAAATATGTAAGAGCATTGAGAGTTAGATTTATGGATCAGGAAAATTTATATAATTACATTGAGGAACTCAGAGCATTTCTAAGAAAAAGACACGGAATTCCTGAAGGAGAACCAGATGACTTCACAATAATCTCTCCAAAAGAGATTATAAAGTTCCTCGTTGCCCTTACTGGGTCACTCATTATATTTCTCGGAATCACAGGGATTATATCTCTGGGCGTTGCTGGCTTTGTGCTTGCAAACCTGTTTTTGTTATCTGTCAGAGAAAGGACAAATGAAATTGGAATAAGGAGGGCAGTTGGCGCAAAAAAGAGAGATATACTTTTTCAGTTTTTATGTGAAGCAGTCATCTTGACAACCACTGGGGGGGTATTCGGCTTCATACTTGCTCTGATATCTTCCAAACTTCTCAAATTTATTGCAGAGTTTCCTATATATTTTTCATGGAAAGCATTTGTTGTGGGTTTATTTCTTTCGTGGGTTGTTGGAATTGGTTTTGGGTTACAGCCTGCAAAAAGGGCAGCTGACTTGAAGCCTATAGAAGCTGTAAAGAGATGAAGAGAATATTTCTAAACCTTAAAATAGCGATTCGGTCACTCTTGAATTTTAAACTGAGAACAGCCCTTGCTATTCTCGGCGTATTTCTTGGAACCTTTTCTCTTGTTGTTGTATCCAACCTATCTGATTCATTAGCAAAAAAGACTGAAGAGGAAGCAGAAAACCTTGGCAAGAATCTACTTATTGTGAGAAGCGGGGTTGTAAGAAGGTTCGGAACTATCACAAGGTTGTTGAGTGAGGCTACCACACTCACAGTTGAGGACTCTGAAGCGATACTTCAGAGTTCACCATTTATAAAAGCAGTATCACCATCAGGGAATAAAACATTTCCTATCAGATACGGGGATATAACCTTAAAATCAGTCCTTGTTATGGGAGTAATGCCAAATTATCCTGAGGTAAGGAATTTTTATGTAGAGGAAGGCAGTTTTATTACTGAAGAGGATAATAAAAATTTAAATAGAGTAGCTGTGCTTGGCAGAGAAGTTGCAAAAAACCTTTTTGGTGAGGATAATCCCATAGGACGCTTTATCCTTATATGGAGGGTTCCATGTCAAGTGATAGGGATAATGGAAGAAAAAGGTGTGGATATATCAGGATTTAATCAGGACAATCAAATTTTCATGCCTTTAAATACCTTTCTAAGAAGATTTGTCAACAAAAATTATATTAATAGTATTTCTATTCAGGTAATTGATGAAAAATCTATCCCATTGGTAAAGACTGACATAGAGGCTTTATTGAGGAAGAGACACAAGATACAAGATGAACAAAAAGATGATTTTACTGTTATTGATTTAAAAGATGTTATGGCTTTAAAGACACAGGCAATGTCAATGGTAAATATTCTTGGTAAAGTTGCTGCCGCAGTCTCTTTTTTTATAGGTGGTATTGGAATCTTGTCTATCATGATTCTCATAGTGAATGAAAGGAGGGTAGAGATTGGCATAAGAAGAGCAGTTGGTTCAAGAAAACGAGATATTATTCTTCAATTTATAATAGAGTCAGCCTTTATATCCTTAAGTGGTGGAACAGTTGGTGTGGTGGCAAGTTTCATAACAACTCTTATTATCTTTACAGTCTCAAAGCTTCCTTTTACTATTTCTCTGACAGGGCTCTTGATATCTTTTTTTGCATCAGTGGGAGTTGGCATAATTGCAGGTATTTATCCATCAAAAAAGGCAACAAAAATACAGCCCATGGATGTGATAAGGGCATAGGGAATACGAATACTTAACAGGACAAGGAGGGTTTTATGAAGATAATCTATGAGAAAGAGATTAATGGAAAAATACTGAGACTTGTTCAGGGTGATATTACTGATAGAGATGTTGATGCAATAGTGAATGCTGCAAATTCATATCTCAAGCATGGTGGTGGAGTTGCAGGTGCAATTGTTAGAAAGGGTGGGCAGATCATACAGGAAGAAAGTAACAGGATAGGTTTTACGCCTGTTGGTACTGCAGTTATTACTGGAGCTGGCAGGTTGCCTTCAAAATTTGTTATACATGCAGTTGGTCCAAAGATGGGTGAGGGAGACGAGGATAATAAACTTAAGAGTGCTGTTCTAAGTAGTCTTAAGCTTGCGTCGGAGAAGGGTTTAAAGAGCATATCTATACCAGCAATAAGTTCAGGCATATTCGGGTTTCCAAAAGATAGATGTGCAGAGATACTCGTTCAAGAATGTGCGAGATTTTTAAGAGAAGATGAAAAGACATCTTTAAATATAGTGGAGTTCTGTATATTTGATGATTCAACTTTAGTTTATTTTAAAAAGGAGTTTGAAAAACTTTAACCCACTTAATTCATTAACTTATGAGTAATCGGCATATACAGTATTCTCGCTCATTCTCGGCTCGATTAAGATCGAGCCTCCGAGGTAAATTCTTTCTTCGAAAGAATTTAAATCCGCTCGAATACTGCATCTGCCAAAAATTTTATGAATAATATGGGTTAATAGATTAAGACAAATGAAGTTAGTGTTTATTAGTGGTTAGTGAGTGACGTATGCCAATAAGATCCTTTATATGTTCATAAATCTCTTCTGGCGTCAATATAGTTCCACCGGGACGTCCATAAAAGAAAACCTCTGCTTTACCATTTACTGCAAGTCGAACATCTTCAACCATTTGACCTGTATTCATTTCTACTGTGACAAAGATTCTCTTTGTTTCAGCAAGTGTGTATAGTTCTTTTTCAGGGAATGGAAAAAGTGTAATAGGTCTGAAGAGCCCAATTTTAATACGCTCACGTCTAAGCATCTTGACTGCTGATAAAGCAATTCTTGCCGCTATTCCAAAGGCTACTATTAGAATATCTGCATCATCAGAAAAATATATCTCGAATTTTACATCTTTCTCTTTCATCATTTTATATTTTTTCTGAAGATGTAAAATTTTTCTCTCAAGTTCTCCCTCCCCCATACATAATGATCTGATAACGCGTGGTTGCCTTCCCTTGCATCCATCGAGTATCCAGTCTTTTTTCGGTAAGTCTGGTCGGACATAAGGTGTTGGATTAAAAGGTTCCATTACCTGTCCTATAACACCATCAGTGAGAATCATAACAGGGTTTCTGTATTCGTCTGCCTTATCAAAAGCAAGCATAGTAAGGTCCCATATCTCCTGAAGGTTATATGGGGCATAGACAAGGAGTCTATAGTCTCCATGCCCCCCGCCTTTAACAGCCTGGAAATAATCACCCTGGCTCCCAGATATATTCCCGAGACCAGGTCCACCTCTCTGCACATCTACAATCACTGCTGGAAGTTCTGCTCCTGCAAGATATGATATTGTCTCCTGCTTGAGACTTATTCCTGGACTACTTGATGAGGTCATCGCCCTTAATCCAGCAACAGATGCTCCGTAAACAATATTGATTGCAGATAGTTCACTTTCAGCCTGGACAAAAATTCCTCCTACTTCAGGCATTCTCCATGACATATATTCAGGTATCTCGTTCTGGGGAGTTATGGGATATCCTGCATAAAAGCGACAACCTGCCTGAATCGCTGCCTCAGCAAGTGCCTCATTGCCTTTCATGAGGATTTTGTTATTCACGTTTTGAATTATAGATAAAATTCTTTAATCTTTTCAACACTCAAATCTATTAGCTTACTTTGATACACGAAAATATAGAAGCTCTGTTTCTTCTTTTATTTTGGGAATAGAGTGAACTTCTCCTGGTTCAACAAAGAGTAAAATTCCATCTTTAATGGAGACACATTCTCCTTTTATCAAGAATTCTGCGTTGCCCCTAATACAGTAGAACACCTCGAAAGAATCATTATGAACATGCTCAGAAGCACTATCTCCCGGATGAAGAATTATGTGACTTATGTGTTTTATATGAGGAAGAGTATCGTGAGTAAGTACTCTCTTTTTCAGTTCAGGGTTATGACTAACAGGCTCAAGAGGAGCTTTATCAAGAGAAAATAGTCTCACAGTTAAGAATCACTCTGTAGTCTTACCGTCAAAATGTTCGTCATCAGCCATAGCATCAGCTTTTGTTTTGTGAATAACACCGTCTCTATGTTGTGGTGGGGAATAAATTGTATAGAGTTTCAACTCATCATCTTTTGAAGTATTGATGATGTTATGCTTGGTACCTGCTGGTATAACAATTGCGTAATCATCTTTAATCTTGTGTTCTACACCATCAAGAACAGCTTTACCCTTTCCTTTTTCTATCCGAATGAATTGATCAAGTTCATGTACCTCTTCCCCGATTTCTTCACCTGGCTTTAAACACATTACGACCAACTGGCTGTTTTTTGCAGTATAAATGACCTTGCGAAAATATTTGTTTTCTTTGGTTTCTTTTTCAATGTCAACCACATATCCCTTCATATCTTTATCCTCCTTTAATGTTTTTATAAAATTACAAATTTAACAAAAAATTATGTATAGGTAAAATTCTGATTTTTTTGTAAGAATTTCTTTATCTAAATTGTAAGTTTTTGTCCTACAATTTTTAATAAATATATAAAATTAAGCCAAGTTTTATACAAGATAAAAATAAAAAATATTGCACAAAAATATAATAAATCACTTTATAATCTCCGCCTAAGTCCTTGGTTTTGCAAGTATTTCAATGACTTTTAAATCAAGGAATCTCTTTGATGCAGAAGATTTAATTACCATAACAGTGTCTGCTCCTGTTGCAGTGCCAGCTACTGCTATGACGTCTTCTCCTTCAGGGATTAAACCTGCATCAGTTGCCATCATAACAATCTCACAACATACCTTTGCACCTTCGCCAAACCTCCTGAGGGTATTTGCGATAATAAGCGTTGGATATGAACCACCAAACTTTGATGCCAGACTCGTCTCAAGAGAATGGGTTAACATAGGACCTGTGAAGACTTTCGCACCATTTTCTATTATCTTCGCTCGAATCTCATCTGGCATTTCAATTGTATTGGGTTCTTTAAAACCTGATGAATGAGTTACTACCACAAGATTGATACCATAATTCTTAAGTTCCTCAGAAAACATTATGCCAGTATATCCACTTGTGGAGGCAACAACGACGTGTTTATATTTTTCGTTCTTAAGTGCTTTTTTAACGACTTCAAGACACTCAGAAGTATTTTCTCTGCCAGGTTTCTCAAAATATAAGATCTTTTTTTCTACTGACATAATTATAAATTATTCCATTTTTTTCATAAACTAAACTTAGGTTTCATTACAAAAGTTTAAAATATTTTTTAAGATAATTGTTTAACACATCTGGGATCAGATGAATTGAGACTACCGTATATCATAAAACTTATAGCAGGACAACCGCCATGACAAGCAGAGAACAGATTACATTTTGTATTAACACAGTTATTCTTTTCAAAAATTCTAAAAAAATCGAGAACAGGATTCTCCCAAATTTTTTTAAAATCATCAACAAATATATTCCCGAGTTTGAACTCCTCATATCTAAAAAAAAGATAACATGGATACACAGAACCATCAGGTAAAACAGAAAGTTTTGTAGTTCCTGCAGGACATCTTACATATTGAAGAACTGGATAACTTTCTATATCAGGAATAAATCCTGAACAGAATACACCATAAATATGTTCATAAAAATTTTTCAAAAAATTTACTTCTTTGAAATAATCGTAAAATGATAGGCAATTCTCAAGGTCATCTTTATAAAGGATATCCATGAATATTAAATAAAACTTTATTCCGGGTAAATACAGATATTTTTTGATTGCCTTCGGAATTAACTGTAAATTAGAGGAAACAGTTTTTAATAATGGCTTATATTTGATTATATATTCATGGAGTTCCCTTCTAATAGGATTAGAATTTAATGAAATTCCTATCTTTATCTGATTATCATTGTATTTATCTGAAACACTCTTCAAAAGGTTGATATTACTTCCATTTGAACTGATATTAACCTTCAATTTATTCTTATATGATAGATCAATTAATTTGTCGAAATATGGATGCAAGGTTGGTTCTCCACCAAGTATATCTAATTCTTTGATCCCAATATCTGAAAAGATTGAGAGCAGTGACTTGAAATTATTCACAGAAATGTCTTCTAAATGTTTTATGCCTCTATTAAAACAGAATGAACAGAAGCTATTGCATTTCAGGGTTGGATAGAATTGTATATATTGAAGAGAGTCAATATGCAAGGGTCCTCTATACAATTACAAGAAATACTCAGCGAGATTTATTTTATATTTTTCTGGATCCAGAGTTTTCATGATAGACCTAATATATTTACCATTTTCATCTTTCTCAGAGAGGTTAACAATTGGGCCCCGAACACTTTTGCCCTTGTCATCAATGACTATCAGAACTTTCGGTCTGTCTGCAAAAGCCATATTGCTCTCATAAACAAGTCCTATTTCTCTTGTGTTTAACATCACTATTGTACCTATCGGGTAAATCCCTACCATATTAATGAAAAACTTATAAAGCAGTGGGTCGAGCTTTGTCCCAGCATGTTCCATCATGATACTTAAAGTCTTGTCAGGAGGAATAGGAGTCCTTGAATAAACCCTTGATGAAGTCATTGCATCATACTGATCAGCAAGTGCTACTATTCTTGAATAAAGGTCAAGCTCAGAGTATTTTTTTACATGAGGATATCCTGAAAAATCACAATTCATATGATGTTCAAAAGAGACGATAACAGACCTTATTGTTGTACTTCCAAAACGTCCAAAACCAAGAATTGCTTTCACGCCCCATATAGGATGTTTTTTAATCATCTTCCATTCGTCATCAGTGAAACTTGTAGGCTTGTTCAATACTTCATTAGGAATCTGGATTTTTCCAATATCATGGAATAATGCTGAAAGACCCAATTCTGTTAGAGCCATTCTATTTAGCCCAAGTCTCAAGCCGAGTGCCATCGAAAGCACACTAACATTGACCATGTGATGGTAGGTATATTCATCATAGTCTTTGAGGGCTGTAAGGCTGAGAAGAAGATGTTCGTCTTCAAGTAATTGATCAACCATTGATTCAACTATCCTTTTTGCCTTTTTCATATCTGCCCTTTCACCTGAGCGGATCTTCTTCATCACACCTTTTGTAAATGAAACAGCATTAAAATATGTTTTTTTAATAATTCTTCTTGTATCAACGTCTTCACCTTCTCCAATCCTTTTTAATCTATCTTCTATAATTTTTTTCAACCTATCTATGTGAATATTTCGAGAATTATCCATCATTTCAAGCATCTTTTCATATGGTTCTTCTGAAAGCCCTGATGCTATGAATGCCTTAATGAATATTTGAATATCTTCAGGGCTGATCTGGTTATTAAAGATGACACTTCCAAGACCTCTTTTTCTGAATTCCTTGGTAAGAAAATCAAAGTTTAAAAGGTATTCAAGTGCATAACGCACCCTTGTATTGTTCACATAAAAAAACTCCCCAATAAGTTCAAGAGTGACACTTTTTTCTGATTCAATTAGTGGATTCAGTAAAGATATTAATTTTTCCACAGCTGTTTTAACAGCAATATTAGTTGATTCATGAATAAGCGCAGTCTTCAAAATAATAGACGTCTGATTAATTATCTCTGCCGATATTTTTTGGATTTCTTTATTGTCTTCACGAACCACGTTCTATCCTTTTAATTGCTGTTTGAGTTACTTCATCAAGTAATTTATTTCCAGAACCTGTCTGTTTGTAAAGGAGAGGTAAGGCTTCTTTATTACCTATAAGACCAAGGCATAATGATGCACAAGCCTTCTCTTCATAGTTTTTTGTCCACCAGAGAAAAGAACCCTTTTTTAATATCTTTGTTAGAAAGTCAAAGATTTCAGGATCGTTATTCCACTTTGCTAAAACCCGATAAAATTCTTTTTTTTCTTCAAAGTCTCTTTCTTTAAAACTCTTATCAGAAATCTTCTCAAGAATAATATTTTTTGCCCTTTTAGAACCTATATTACCGATCGCCCTTACAGCTTCTATTCTAACACCTGCGTCTACATCATCAAGGCGCTCTTTTAGATGTGGTAAAGATTCTTCACCCCCAAGCTCACTGATGCCTTTGATTATCTCCTTTCTTACCCTTACATCACTGTGTCGGATATTCTTTAAGAGATATTCATTTGCCTTTCTATCTCCTATTTTTCTGATAATACTAATGATACTTCTGACAACATACCATCTTGGATCATTGATATTCATGGCAAGTGTCTTGATATCTTGTTTTCCAAGGAATATCAATGCATCAATAACCTTTTCTCTAACACGGAATGTTTTTAGTTCACCGAGCACATTAATGAGAGGTGAGATAGCCTTTTTATCAAGAAGCTTGATAAATTCTTTAAAGTCTTCATCGTCAATCCTGATAGGACTGTCCAGAACCTCACCCAGAAGATTTATGATCTCTTCACTTGAAGGATATAAAAGAAGCAATTTTAGATATCTTTTTGTATCTTCTGTTGAGTAGGGTTCCTCTATAAAATCTTTAGCTCTGTTTATTAATTTAATAACTGCCTTGAAATCCCCCTGACTTATAGAAAATTTTATGGTATCTTTTAAAAATCTGAATACGTCCTCAAGTATACCCCCGAGTTCTTCAGACTGATAAAGCATTTCAAAAAGGATGTCAGACAATTTATCTATCTTACTCAATGAATCAGTTTCAAGCTCTTTCATCAGGGTCTTTAAGTCTTTATCAGTAAAAGATATGATTGGAACTTCCTTGACATCTTCTTCTTTGAACTCTTCATTATAAGCTTTCATTAGTCCTTCAATGTCTGATACAGTCTGTTTTGCCTCACTAACTGCCTTTAATTCATAATCTTCTCCTTCTATATCAAGTAGAACTGTGTCATCAACAATATATATGATGTTCTGAAAATCCCTTTGCCATAAGAGAGTAACTATATCTTCATCTTCAACCTCTCTTTCATAATCCAGCGTGATAATCTTAAAAAACTCTTCCAGTTCTTCCTGTGATAACCCTTTTTTGAACGTAAGTTCTCTCAAACCATCTTTAAAGAAAAAAAGCGCGAGATTATCTTCTTTTTCATCCTTATGGTATATCTCTTCTGAATCAAAATAGATGCTGTTTTGTCCTATCCTGAATGAGAGATCATCTCTGTATTCGAAGAATTCCTTGAATTTGTTATATGTTTCTTCAAGTGTCTTTATATATATGGGATTATTTGTAGGATACATCCTGAGGGTTTTTCTTGCTTTGATAATGGTCTGGAGTATATCTTTTACTAAACTTATATCTTCAGTCTGCTCCATATTTTTAAAACTATCACATCAACCTTTAAGTGTCAATGTTATATGAGCATTATCTTTCTCTCTCTTGCAAAGTTTTTGATGACCATTAATGATTGGTGGAGCCTCTGAAGTCTCATATTTCTAATCCTTATTAACTGAGTGTCACTATAAGGAAACTTTTCTGCCCTTATTTCTGCCTGTACTTTGGCGATTTCCTGGTAAAGGGCTTTGAGTGATTCATCATCGAGAGATTTCAGAAAGATAGGATTTACTGTAAGATACCCTTCTGATATATCATATGAAATTGCTTTTAGACTTTTTCCTCTTATAGTAGGCATCAGGTGACTACCTTTCTTTTGGCAAATATTCTTGAGACAAGCACACCCAGCTCATATAGTATTATCATCGGGACAGCCATCAAAGTCTGATTGAATGCATCAGGTGTCGGTGTTAGAAAAGCAGCCACTATGAATGCCAGTATGATAGCATATTTTCTGTGCTTTGCAAGGGTCTGTGGTGTTACAAGACCCATGCGGGTAAAGAAAATGATAGCTATAGGAAGTTCAAAAATTGCACCAAAAGCAAGGATAAATTTTAGACAGAAGTCAATATAATTACCTACTGAAAGCATTGGTGTCATTGATTCAGTCTTATACGTGAGTAGAAAACCCAATGCAAAAGGCAGGACTAAAAAAAAACAATACGCAGCGCCTATTAAAAAGAAAGTGGTTGTAATAATAACGAAAGGAACAACATACTTTTTCTCTTTATGTAAGAGTCCAGGAGACACAAACTTCCATAACTGTGAAAAAATTACAGGCAGAGATATTACCAGTGCCGAAATCATTGATATCTTGATATGCATCCAGAATGCTTCTGTGGGTGCCAGAAAAACAAGAGGCGGATTATTTTTTATTTTTTTCTCTATTAATGATATAAAAGGTGAATTGAGACTGAATGAAATATTATATCTAATGGGAATCGTTAAAAATCGGAACAGAACCTCAGAATAGGCAAAAGAAGCCACAAATCCTATTAAAAGGGAGACAAGACATATGATAATCCTTTTTCTTAGCTCAGAAAGGTGTTCTGTTAGAGGCATCTTAATATCTTTCATCTAAGCCCTTTTCCTTTTGAATTTTTTCGTCCTGTATATCTTTCTCCTGTTTTGTTACATCTTTTTCTAATTCTTCTTTCTCTGATTTGATCTCCTCCTCTTCTTCCTCCTCTTCCTCCTCTAAATCTTCTTCTTCAGTTTCATCAGTCTCTTCAATTATCTCTTTTATAGGCTGTTGTATGGTATTCACTCCGACTGTTTCTCTGACAGTTGACTCAAATTTCTTTTTCAAGTCTTCAAGAGATTTTGTTGCCTCCTGAATATCAGAAGTGGACTCTTTAAATTCTGTCTCTACCTGTTTTTTTACATCATAAAAAGATTTTTTCAATTCAGCGAGGGCTTTACCAACAGCTCTGCCAAGTTCTGGTGCCCTTTTGGGACCAAAAACAAGGAGTATCACTATAAAAATTACTATTAGCTCCTGCATCCCGATATCAAACATTTCTTATATTATTACTCCTCTTCATATATCTTCTTAATTACTCGTTTTTCATATGGATATAGAAAAGTCAGAGAAAAAATTATCCTAAAATCAGGTCCATTGTCTTTAAAATTAAAGCCTGCACCAAGGGTAGTATACAGTATATCAGTAGCTTTTATCCTGTAACCAAACCTTCCTTCCAGAGAATCAAATTTTTCAGAGTAGTGACTTTTTTTAGAATATAATTCTGCCAGTATCTTAACATTATGTGATGCAGAAAAATCCAGACCAGCTCCGAAAATTAATTCTTCATCAAAGGAACCTTTACCAGGAATTTCATAAAAAAAATTTACATGTCCCTTTACTGGTCCTAACCTTTTTGTGAAGATGATTCCTCCACCAAAACGCCCGTCTGTGCTGAATTCGTCACGACCTGATGGGATAGAAGCATTCAGAATGTATGCAACTGATAATCCAAAGCTATCTTCATCAAGTATTCTGTGTTTTAAACCTATCGCAGAGTCTTCAAAACCATCTATTGTGTCAGTCCATTTATGCACATATGGTACAGTAATATCAATTTCAAGGTTATCTGTAATTCCATAAGCTGACTTGATTAAGAACCTGTAGTAATCAGGGTCTAATAATATCTCGGCATCAGTTGAGAAAGCTGCTTTTCCTTTCGGGAGGCTCTCAGCACTAAATGTGGAAAATACACCATAAGGAGCAACAGGTTGTAACCCAGTTAGGTCAAAGGCATTAACATTTGTGCTGATAGAAAAAAATATCAAAATAAAGGGAAGAAGATTTTTTTTCATCTATTAAAAAATAACAGAAAATATCATGACTGTCAATGAATTGATACGTAAAAAGTATTATTTAAGGAAATTTATCCTTTATATTTACACCTCTCTTAGTTATAATTTCTTTTATTAAAACTTATTTTTGTTTTTAGGAGTCTAAATGAAGATAAAGGTTCTTGGTTGTTATGGAGCTGAATTTCCTGGTTATTCACATCCTGGATTTTTACTTGATGATGAAATACTGTTCGATGCAGGCAGTCTTACAAATGTACTTGATGAAAAATCACAGCTCAAGATTAAAAATATCTTTATTACGCATGCACATCTTGACCATATAAAAGGTATTCCCTTTCTTGCAGACAATATCATTGTAAATAATAGAATACACAGGGTATGTATTATAAGTATCCCTCCAGTCCTCAGGACTATAAAAAGAAATCTTTTCAATAGTGATATCTGGCCTGATTTTACAATACTTCCTGACCCTGAGAGTTCAATTTTGAATTTCATGGCTATTAAACCTGGCAAGGTATTAAAACTTGATGGTTATACAGTTACTCCTTATGAAGTTAATCATACTGTGCCTGCTGTTGGATATCTGGTAGAGGACAGAAATCAGAGGAGATTTTTTTATTCAGGTGACACTGGTCCTACTGATGTTACATGGAAGAGTATAGGAGATATTCAGATACATTGTCTTATTATTGAGGTTTCCTTCCCTAATAGCATGAAAGAGATTGCAATAAATACTGGGCATCTCACGGCTCAACTTATGGAAGATGAACTCAAAAAGATGGCAAAGATGCCCCATAAAATATATATTACACATCCCAAGCCTCAATATTCAAAAATAATCAGGAAAGAATTAAGATTGCTTAAAATCAAGAACCTGAGCATGTTGAAAGGCGGGCAAGTGATAATAGTTTAACCCTTTTTCTCTTCCTTTTTTCTTAAAAAAGAACCAAAAAATGGCTTATGCACACTGAAGACTTCTTCGCCCGTTGGTCTGATTCCCCCAAATCTTAGTAATGCCCCAAGAGATAATATAAAAATACATGCTACAATTATCATTATTGGTTGTATATGGAGGAACCCTGTTAATATTATCTCTCTGATAACAACCACTATGGCTATTTCAACCATTACATCAAGTGCTACTCTATGAGATTCAAGATAAACAATAAGCAGTCTGACTGTATCAGTAAGAATAAATATAAACATAATTTCAGAAATAACATGAGCGATATTTGTCTGATCGTAAACAGATAGACCTAATAAATAAATTGTTTTTGCAATGAGAATAAAAGATACAATAACAAGACCCATCATAATCATATCCATAGTTATCTCTACATATCTTCGGAAGGCACGATGGATCCAGAAGTAGAATTCTACTTCTTTGCGAGGTGTTTTTTCTTCAGATTTTTTGATATTTCTTGCATAGCGTTAGTATACTTTTAAATAAAGATTATTAGCCTCTATTAATAGGGTGCTAAATTTTATTTATAAAAAATATTTGTAAGGTGTCAAGTTTGATTTTGATAATTTTTTACTTACCTTTCTTTTTATCAGGATTCTCTGTAGAATAATAAAAATCTAAAGGATAATAAAAAAAGCACATTGAACAAATTAGTTATTCGTGGTGGAAAAAGACTTAAAGGTGAGGTTGAGATAAGCGGTGCCAAGAATGCTGCCCTGCCTATAATAACTGCTTCTCTCCTTTCAACTGGGACCAGCGTGATAGGAAGAATTCCAGCCTTAAAAGATGTATTTACAATGGGTCAGCTACTCAGATATCTTGGTGCAGAGTTTTTGCATGAAGACAATAAAGCTATAATCAATACAGAAAAGGTCAGGATATTTGAGGCACCTTATGAACTTGTAAGAACAATGCGTGCGTCTGTTCTTGTGTTAGGACCTTTGCTTGCTAAATTTGGAAAGGCAAAGGTTTCTCTTCCGGGTGGATGTGCAATTGGTGCAAGACCGATCAACTTACATCTTATGGGGCTTGAAAAGATGGGTGCTAAAATAGAACTTGAATCTGGATATGTTATTGCGAATGCAAAAAAGTTGAAAGGGACATCAATTTATTTTGATATTCCTACTGTTACAGGCACTGAAAACCTTATGATGGCTGCAACTTTTGCGAAAGGCACAACACTGATTGAAAATGCAGCAAGGGAACCGGAGGTGGTAGATCTTGCAAATGCACTTATCTCCATGGGAGCAAAGATAAAAGGTGCGGGAAGTAGTGTTATAGAAATAGAAGGAGTAGAAGGGCTGAAACCCATGGACTATTCTGTAATACCTGATAGAATTGAGGCTGGGACCTTTATGACATTTGCAGGTATTACTGAAGGTGATATACTTATCAAGGGATGCAGGGTTGAACATCTTGATGCACCTATTATAAAGCTAAAAGAAGCAGGACTTGTCTTTGAACAAAAAGCTGATGGGATAAGGGTAGTAGGTCCTTCAAGACCAAGATCTACGGATATAAAGACAATGCCTTATCCAGGTTTTCCGACTGATATGCAGGCTCAGTTTATGGCTTTAATGAGTATTGCAGAAGGTACGAGCATGATCAGGGAAACAATATTTGAAAATAGATTCATGCATGTAGCAGAACTCAGAAGGATGGGTGCTGACATTACAGTAGAAGGAAGCACTGCTACAGTTAGGGGTGTTTCGAGATTGAAGGGAGCTCCTTTAATGGCTACAGATTTAAGGGCAAGTGCTTCACTGATTGTAGCAGCACTTGCTGCTAAGGGTGAAACTGTCATCCACAGGATTTATCATCTTGAAAGAGGATATGAAAAGATAGAAGAGAAGTTATTAAGACTCGGAGCTAATATTAAGAAGATTAAAGAGTAATGGCAGATTTAAGTCCATATATGAGTAGTGCCATCTTTTTAAAATTGAGGGTATCTGCTTCGTCTCCCGGAGTATGGTAATGAGGATTTCTGTAAAAAGCAGTATCTGTTATCATGAAAGCTGGATAACCGAAGTCCCAGAATGAAGAATGGTCAGAGAAATCTACTCCTGGAATAAGAGAGATAGTGTTAAGAGATTCCACTGGCAAGTTACAGGACATTTGAAATGCATTTTTTATCTTCTTTGTAAATACTTTTGAAGATAAATTTCCTACAAAGGCTATAAAATCTCCTTTTTCTGGATAGAACCATTTGAAGAAATGTAGAGGATAATATTGACACCCCTTTTTATCACAATAATATCCTATCATCTCTAATGATATCATCCCTTCTATCTTTATATTTCTTTTCCATAAACTTTCAGCATAGATATAACTACCCATATGCTTTGTTTTAAATAAGGGTGGCTCTTCAAGGGTGAATGCAACAAAGTATATGGTCTTTGAAGGTGTTTCTATCATGCAAAGTCTTGCAAGTTCAAGAAGTCCTGCGATACCACTTGCATTGTCATCAGCACCTGGGGTATACGGAACAGTGTCATAATGAGCTCCTAAAACAATGATTTCTGAGTCTCTTTTGCCTTTCAACTCCCCGATTATATTGTGATATGAATTTCCCATGTATTTAAAGGTTTGTCTATTAACTTTACAACCGATTGACATCATTCTTTCTTCTATATGGTCTGCTGCCTTGTTAAGCTGTCTTAAATCTCTATAACTTCTTGGTCCTATCTCTTCTGAAAGGAATCGGACTTCAGTCTCGAGATTAACTTCTATTTCCTTCAGGGTGTCCATCATATTAGCCTTTATTATGCATTAATCCCCTCTAAAAAGAGGGATAAAGGGGTGTATAAAAAAATATGCAGGTTTTTCTAAAAAACTTATTTTAGACAAATCTGTCAAATAGTGAATTGTAAATAAATGGGTCATCTTATATATGCCTCTGTAACGTATCTCCTCATCATCCTGTGGCTGTTGAAATAGTAAGCATTTTTCCCTATAGCATTCTGCATCATCCTTATCCATGCAAACCTATCATTGTAGAATAAAGGTATTATGATGTATTCGAGTTTACTGTAAAGGTCATCCGCATCTCTTGTATCCATGTTTTCTGTGAGTTTTGTCTCTGTCGGAGGAGGACCTATAGACCAGCCAGTATATCCTTCTATATGTCCTTCTATCCACCAACCATCAAGAATACTGAAGTTCAACACTCCATTATGCGCAGCCTTCATGCCACTTGTACCTGATGCTTCTCTTGGTCTTAAAGGGGTATTGAGCCAGATATCAACACCCGAGACGAGTTTTAAGGCAATTTCCATATCGTAATTTTTCAGATAAGCTATCTTAATCTTATCCTTTAGTCTTTCTTTAAAAGAGAATATAAGTTCTATTAATTTTTTACCCTGTTCATCTTTTGGATGTGCCTTTCCTGCGTAAACTATCTGGAGTTTTCCAGCACCTATCCTCTCAAGCCTCTCAATATTGCTGAAAAGAAGGTCAGGTCTTTTATAGGCAGTTGCCCTTCTTGCAAATCCTATTGTGAGAATTTCAGGATTAAATTCAATACCCGTTTCTGTTTTTATATATTCACAGAGATTCCTTTTTGCTTCCATATGTGCATTCCATATTTCTACATCTGGAATACGTCCAACTCTAACGAACAATTCTGGTTCATTTGCCCATCCAGGTAAATATTTATCATAGAGTCTTTTAAAACTATCACATGTCCATGTATAAGAGTGAACGCCATTTGTAATAGCAGCGATTTCATATCCAGGGAACATATTCCGTGAGACTTCCATGTGTTTTTTGGCAACTCCATTTATATATTCACTGAGATTCAAACCAAGGAGTGTCATATTGAGATATTTATCTCCTCCGAGTTCCTTCAATACATCAAATGGTATCAGCTCTCCCATAATGTTTTTTACTAAGTCATAGGGAAATTTATCATGACCAGCCTCTACTGGAGTATGTGTTGTGAATACACAGAGGTCTTTTACCCTATCTTTATCCCATACGAGTTTTTCATCCCATACATCTTCAATTGGACGTTTATACATATTAAGGAGTTCTATCGTAAGGAGACTTGAGTGTCCTTCGTTCATGTGGTATTTTTTGATCTCAAAACCAAGCTCATGGAGCATTCTTACACCGCCGATCCCAAGAACGATCTCTTGTTTCAGCCTGTATGCCAGGTCCCCACCATAAAGATAAGAGGTGATCTCCTTGTCTTCAAGAGTATTTTCCTCTACATCAGTATCAAGGAATAATACAGGGATAATCCCACCTGTTAGACTTTTTACTTTATAAAGCCAAGCTTTAACTGCAACATCTCTGCCCTCAATCTGGACAAATACCTTTGTTGGAAGAAGTGTCATATATTGCGATGGGTCCCATGAGTCAGGGAGTTCTATCTGCTTACCTTTTTCATTAAGTTCCTGTCTGAAATAACCTTTTTTACTGACGAGTGTTACAGCAATCATAGGTAGTTTCAGGTCAGCACCAGACCTTATTGTGTCACCTGCAAGTACACCGAGTCCCCCACTATAAGTGGGGATATTGTTCTGTATCCCTATCTCCATAGAGAAATATGCAATCCTTGGTTCTTTTGTAAGTTGAAAGATTTCTGAAAGTATAGGTTCCATAGGAAACTATTCTAACTTAAATTAAAATGGAATTATAAGTTTCTTATCGTATCTTTTTTATTCTTTTTTATCTACCCTTGTCTGTAAATCTTATTACATATGTAGCATATTTCTCAGTTGTTTCTTCATATGGCTATGAATGATGTATAATATGAGCTGTGATAAGGAATACCTTCATAATTCTTGAGGGTATAGGCAATAAGCTCGAAAAGAGGCTATGGAGAGAAGGTATTCTCACATGGAACCACTTTCTTGATACAAAGCACCTCTCATTCTTGAATCCTGCGAGAAAGGAAATTTTTGATAGGATACTAATTTCAGCCTATTCGAAACTTAAGGAAAAAAACTCTACTTATTTTACCAACACCCTTAAGAGGAATGAGCACTGGAGGCTTTACGATGTGTTTAAAGGAGATGCTATATGTCTGGACATAGAGACAAATGGACTTCCTCTTGGAAGAGGTGGTTATGTAACAGTTGTCGGAATGTATGATGGAGAGAGCTACAGATGTTTTATAAGAGGTGAGAACCTTACAGTAGATGCGCTTAATGAAGAGCTGTCAAAATATAAATATCTGATTACTTTTTATGGTTCTGTTTTTGATATACCCTTTCTTAAGACATGCTTTCGTCATTTAAAGATTGATATCCCACACTTTGACCTTTGTTTTGGAGCAAGGAGAGTAGGTTTAAAGGGTGGATTAAAAAAACTTGAAAAATATCTTGAGATTCAAAGAGAAGATAGAGTCAATGGAATGGATGGTTATGATGCTGTTCTTCTATGGCAGGAAGCAGAGAAAGGAAACAGCAAAGCCCTTGATTTGCTGGTTCTTTACAATAGAGAAGACACGGTAAATCTCTTCAAGATAGCTGAAAGTATTTACACAAAACTTAAGAAGCTTACAGGAATAGAAGAGTATTCTTCTTTTTAATATTATGTATAACATATGAAGAAATTAGCTATCACAATGGGAGACCCTTATGGGGTTGGTCCTGAAATAATCGTTAAAGCTCTTTCCTCTTTTCAAAATATAAAAAAAGATTGCCTTTCTACTGTTGTTATTGGTGACAGAGTTCTATTGGAAGGGGCTATAAAGTTTCTAAAGAAACCTTTAAAAATTAAGATTCTTGAATCATCAGAAAGACCCGATTTAAAACCAGATGCTGGAACCATCAGATTGATTGATATGGGAGTGGTCAAAAGATTCAAAAAATTTTCCTTGGGCAGACCAACTGGGGATGGTGGTAGGGCATCTGTTGTTTACATTAAAAAAGCAGTCGAGTTAGCGTTAGAAAAATTAGTTGATGGTATTGTCACAGCACCTATATCAAAAGAATCATTGAAGTTAGCTGGTTTTAAATGGCAAGGACATACTGAAATGCTCGCTGAATTAACAAATACAAAAGAATATGCGATGATGCTTGTAGGTGGTCCGCTAAAGGTTATTCTTGTCACAATCCATACTCCTTTAAAAAAAGTTTCTTCATTGATAAAAAAAAATAGAATAATAAAAACAATACGTCTTTCAATGAAGGCATGCCAGATACTCGGTATTAAGAATCCACGAATAGCAGTCGCAGGGTTGAACCCACATGCAGGAGAAGGGGGTCTATTTGGAGATGAAGAGATAAAAGAGATAATCCCATCTATAATAGAGACACAAAAGGAAGGTATTCCAGTATCAGGTCCATACCCAGCTGATTCTCTTTTCCATAGAGCATATAAAGGTGAATTTGACATTGTTGTATGTATGTATCATGATCAGGGATTGGTTCCTTTGAAGATGATTGCCTTTGATAAGGGAGTGAATTTGACAGTAGGGTTGCCATTTATACGCACTTCTCCTGATCATGGTACAGCATATGATATTGCATGGAAAGGAATTGCAGATCCATCGAGCATGATAGAGGCAATAAATTTGGCATCAAATATTAAAGTTGATGATTGACATAAAAAATTTGTTGCGTTACCCTATACGATATAAATTGGTTGTGATGCATAAATAATCTGTTATTCCTGTGGGAAAAGGGATGCTGTAATTAATTATGAAATTTAAATTTTAAGTCTCAGAGATTTTTTAGATGAAGGACAAAGTACTTAAGGCATTTGAAGAAAGTATAGAGATAAAAAAGAGATTTGTAGAGAACCATGTTGATACCATAATTGAAGCTTCAAAGGTTATTGCTGATGCCTTCAATAGAGGGAAGAAATTGATTCTTTTTGGTAATGGCGGGAGCGCATCCGATGCATCTCATATTGCAGCAGAATTTGTCAATAGATTTCAGAGAGAGCGCCCAAGCCTTCCAGCTTTGTCTCTCAATACAGATATGGCTGTAATTACATCCATTGCGAATGATTATGACTTTTCGGAAATATTTGCAAAACAACTAAAATCACTTGCAGATGAAGGGGACGTTGTTATTGCAATTAGTACAAGCGGTAATTCTCCTAATGTGTTGAAGGCAATGGATGTTGCAAAAAAGAAGGGATTGACTACGATTGCATTCACAGGATTAAAAGGAGAGAAATTAGCATCAAAGGCAAATTTTGCTTTTATTGTTCCATCTGATAAAACTCCGCGTATTCAAGAGACACATATAACTCTTGGACATGTCCTCTGCCGTATGGTGGAGGAGATACTCTTTGAGGTACCAAGGAAAAAATAGCGAACATTCTAAAGGTAAGGCATCAGTCTTATGTGGAGAGGTTCGTATCCTCGGAATAGACCCTGGTAGTATCACAGGTTATGGGATTATTGATACAAATATTGCTCTTGAGCAAATCAATAAGATATCTGGATTGAAAGGTTTCCTCAACCCCAATAGCGTGACTCAAGATTGTATTTATGTTGCTTCAGGAAAGATTGACTTATCTTTGAAGAAGCCATTCCATATGAGGTTAAAAAATCTTTATATCACACTTATAAATCTCATTAAAGAATATAATCCCCATGAAGTCGTAGTAGAGAAGGTTTTTTTTGCTAAGAGTGCAAAATCAGCATTGAACCTTGGACAGATAAGGGGTGTAGTATTGCTCGCTGCTTCATCAGAAAATCTTAGTATATATGAATATAGTGCGCTTGAGGTTAAAAAGGCTATTACTGGATATGGTAGGGCTGAAAAAAGACAGGTTCAGGAGATGGTTAAGAAGATACTATTCCCGAGTTTTAATATATGCACATCAGGTTTTGTTCTCGATGAAGATGCTTCTGATGCCCTTGCGCTTGCGATATGCCATATGAATACTATCAGATTAAAAAATATAATTAATAAATTGTGAGCAATAAATAAGACTGATTCATGATCGGTTCATTAAGAGGGAAACTTATTTCAAAAAAGCCTGACTCTGTGATTATTGATGTTAATGGTGTCGGTTATCAGGTAATTGTTCCTTTCAGTATCCTCTCAAACCTTCCAGAAGAAGGGAAGGAAATTTTTTTATATATTTATACCCATATACGTGAGGATGTGTTACAGCTTTATGGATTTATATCCGAAGACGAAAAGAAGGTCTTCCTTACCCTTCTTAGCATTACAGGTATTGGACCTAAAATGGCTCTTAATATACTATCTGGAATTTCTCACAATGACCTTTTACATGCAATAGAGACAGAAGATATAGGAATGCTATGTAGGATACCCGGACTCGGTAAGAAGACTGCACACAGATTGATTCTTGAACTTAGGGAAAAGCTTCCTGCAAGGGTAACGAAAGACAGGATTTTTGAAGATACGCTATCAGCTCTGATAAATCTTGGATATAAAAGATCTATTGCTCAGGAATCGCTTGAAAAGGCATACAGAAAGTTAGAATCGGGTGGATATAATGACATTGAGAAACTACTTAAGGAGTCATTAAAATATCTAACAGGCGATCATGAGTGATAGGTTACATAATGAAAAAGACAGGTAATCATACCAGACAATCAGAAAAAGGTTTTGTAGTTAATAGAACAATTAATCCAGTTGTTTCTCAGGAAGACTTTGCTTATGAAATGACCTTAAGACCGAGGTCATTTGAAGAGTTTATAGGACAGGATAAGATAAAGGATAATCTCAGGATATTTATAGAGGCTGCTGGTAAGAGAAGAGACCCACTTGACCATGTGCTTTTCTGTGGACCACCAGGCCTTGGAAAAACGACTCTTGCACATATAATAGCCACTGAATTAAAGGTTAATATAAAGACAACTTCAGGACCTGTTCTCGAAAGACCAGGTGACCTCGCAGCAATCCTGACAAATCTATCCGAACTTGATATCCTCTTTATAGATGAGATTCACAGGTTGCCGAGGATTGTGGAAGAAATCCTTTACCCCGCAATGGAGGATTATCAACTTGACATTATTATAGGACAGGGTCCAAGTGCACGAACACTGAAGTTAAATCTTCCTAAATTCACTTTAATTGGTGCTACTACAAGGACGGGGTTACTCACATCTCCTTTGAGAGAACGCTTTGGTGTGATAAACAGGCTTGAATTCTACTCACCTGAAGAGCTTAAAAAGATTATCCTGCGTTCATCTATGA
The DNA here is from genome assembly GCA_049700155.1 of Thermodesulfovibrionales bacterium. Lineage (GTDB taxonomy): Bacteria > Nitrospirota > Thermodesulfovibrionia > Thermodesulfovibrionales > SM23-35 > JACAEY01. The sequence continues at coordinate 25,444 of JBNAVX010000020.1, read as the reverse complement.
TACTCAAGACTGATATTGATGATGATGCTGCATTTGAGATTGCCCGACGCTCAAGAGGGACTCCAAGGATAGCAAACAGGCTCTTAAGAAGGATAAGAGACTTTGCACAGGTTAAAGGTGATGGAAAGATCAACCTTGAAATAACAAAGAGCTCTTTGCTCTCGCTTGACGTAGATGAAAGAGGACTTGATGAGATGGACAGAAGGCTTCTTCTTACGATAATAGAAAAATACAAGGGTGGTCCTGTTGGAATCGAGACGATTGCTGCTTCTTTGAGAGAAGATAAAGAGACCTTAGAGGATGTTTATGAACCATTTCTGTTGCAGGAAGGTCTTCTTGACAGGACACCTCGCGGCAGAGTCGCCACAAAAATTGCATATCAGCATTTTGGGAAGAATGCTCCACAGGGTTTATTCTGAGCTTCTATTTTTAATGTAGTTTATAAAGATCATTTTTATAACATTAATTGATTGAGTAAATTTGAAAAAAGGCAGTTATTTAAGGTATTGTAAAAATTACGGTGTAGAATAGTCCTGTAGCATGTGGGGTTATTATCCGAAGGTAAGAGGTTCAAATCTTCTCCCCACTACTAAGAATTTAATGGGTATTATGGACTCTTAAGAGTATACTTTTACTTTTGATACTCGTTTTATATAGTATATATGAATTTACTTGATAAGATTAGATTTAAAAAGGCTGTTATAGGTGTCATAGGTCTTGGATATGTTGGCTTACCACTTGTTATTGCGTTCTGTAGAGCAGGGTTTAAGGTAATCGGTTTTGACATTGATGAAAGAAAGGTAAGATTACTCAATCAAGGGAAAAGCTATATTAAACATATTAATATATCGTATATAAACCAAAACAGATCTCGTTTCTCTGCTACATCGGATTTCTCGAAACTTAAATCTGTGGACTGCATTATTGTATGTGTCCCAACACCTCTCAATAGGCATCGGGAGCCAGATCTTTCATATGTAATCAATACTACAAAGACAATTGCAAAATATTTAAAAAAAGGACAACTTATAGTGCTTGAATCAACAACATACCCTGGTACTACCGATGAGAACATGAAACCTATACTTGAAGAATCAGGGCTTAAGACTGGTACTGATTTTTATCTTGCATATTCTCCTGAACGTGAAGACCCTAATAATAAAGACTTTAATCTAAGCACTATACCTAAAATTGTAGGTGGATGTACTGCTAAATGTCTTGAGGTTGCTGACTTGCTTTATAGTCAGATTGTTAAAAAGACAGTGCCGGTTTCATCAACGAGAGTTGCAGAGGCTGCAAAACTTCTTGAGAATATTTATAGGGCAGTAAATATTGCACTTGTGAACGAGCTAAAGATGTTGTTTGAAAGAATGGGAATTGATATATGGGAGGTAATAGAAGCAGCAAAAACAAAGCCTTTTGGGTTTCATGCATTTTATCCAGGTCCTGGTCTTGGTGGACATTGTATACCGATTGATCCCTTCTATCTTACATGGAAGGCAAGGGAATATGATTTTCCAACACGGTTTATAGAACTCGCTGGTGAAATTAATACTAATATGCCTTATTATGTAGTTCAAAAGACTGTTGATGCTCTTAATAGTAATGGTAGAGGTATTAAAGGCTCAAAGATATTGATACTTGGGTTGGCATACAAAAAAGATGTGGATGACCCTCGTGAGTCACCATCGTTTAAATTGATAGAGCTTCTTGAAAAAAAAGGAGCAATCGTAGATTATAATGACCCTTTTATTCCAAAGGCTCCTAAGATGAGAAGATATAAGGTAGAAAAAGAATCAGTTCCTCTTACTGCTGAAAATCTTATGAAATATGATTGTGTGATTATTGCAACCGACCACTCGGTCTATGACCCTGAATTAATTTTCGCTAATTCAAATCTTATCATTGATACAAGAAATATGTTACCTAAAAATTTTAAAAACCATGATAAAGTAAAGAAGGCATAACTTTTAATAAAATAAATTTATTTTAAGAAGAATCTCTCCACTAAAATATATCTAAAGGTTACAATTTTTATGTTTATTGTTTCCTTTAGAAACATCTTATATCTTACTCTCCAAATCAGGTTATTTAAAAATAATAAATATTTTAATTTTTTGTTATTTTTTATTTAAAATCTCTATTTTTATTTAATTTCAATGATTTATAATATGATATTTAAATTTGAAACTTTAGTTGCAAAAAATTTAGAACTTCTTCTTTCTTGATATTTGTTTTAGATTATTGTTAAAAAACTAATTAACTGAATTATGGATAGCCATGATTATCAGGTATGGTCATTGCTATATTAATTAAAGGATAAAAATATCCTATGGAATGGTTTGCTTTATATGTAAGATCAAGACATGAGTTTGTTACTAATAGTGAGCTGGAAAAAAAGGGTATAACTACATTTCTCCCTTCTGTTAAAAGATGGAGGCAGTGGAAAGACAGAAGAAAGCTTATTGATTTTCCACTTTTCCCCGGATATCTTTTTGTCCAAATCTATCCACATCCTGAACAGTTTTTCAATGTGCTCAAAACAAGAGGAGCTGTGAAACTTGTTTCCTCAGAATCAGGCTATCCTACTCCTATACAACCTGAAGAGATAAGTTCCTTGAAGATTTTAATTGAAAGTGGAAAAGAACTTGATATTTTCCCATATCTTAAGGAGGGAACAAGAGTAAGAGTTAGGAGAGGTCCACTTAAAGGTGCAGAGGGAATTCTTAGAAAGAAAGAAGATCAATATATGCTTCTTGTTGATCTGAAACTCCTTGGAAGAAGTGTTGGCATAAGGATTTATGCTGATGATGTAGAGAGCGCTTGAAAAGAATTTAAAAATTCAAAACTTTAAAAATAACGACTTGAATTTTTTGTACTATTTTTTCAAGTCGTAGTTATATATAGATAATGATTATAAAGGTTTTCAGTTAAGGATGTAACTGAAATGGCGGAGCTATGTTTTTATTAAAGATTATTAAGAAAAAACAAAGAAGGGAGAGAGTAGAATGGTTATAAGGACTTGTTCTAAATGTGAATTCCATTATATAAAGGAATTTGAAAACACAGTTAGAAGCTATTGTAAGAAAGAAGGTTGCTGGTCAGAATTTTCTGATTGTATAATAAAAAAGGCTATTGAAAGATTTTTGAAAGAAGAGACAGAGTGCATGGGGGAACTAAAAAGGCCTTAAAGTAAATCAAATATTATAAAAATGTTAAAAACAGAAGAAAGAGTTATAATAATTAAGATGCTAAAAAATGAATTCTCTCAGAGTATCATTGTCCTATTAGTTTTTCTTTTGCTTCTCTTGAATTCTTGTGCGGGCAGTTCACCTCGTCCTGAGTCAGTTCTTTTACAACAAGTTGCTTCTAATACAAAAGCAGAGAAGTTAAATGTAGAGCTTGTTCAGAAAGGCGGTGAACTAAAAAGGGCGTTTTCAACTGCTGATTATAAAATAGGTCCTGAAGACTTGCTCGAGATTACTGTTTTTCAGGCTCCAGAGTTGAATTCATTGGTTCGTGTTAGTGCCTCAGGTTACATAAAACTCCCGTTGATAGAAAAGATTAAGGCTTCTGGACTTACTGTCAGTGAACTCGAATCATTGATTTGTAAAAACCTCGAAAAATATATGACTGAACCTGTTGTGAGTGTATTCATAAAAGAATACAGAAGCCAGCAAATAGCTGTTCTGGGATCTGTTAAAAATCCAGGAGTATTTTATGCAACCGGGCAAAAATATCTTCTTGATTTGCTTTCAATGGCAGGCGGTTTAAGTCAGGATGCAGGAGACATATGCATAATACAAAGGCAGGGTTCAACAAACAATGAATCACAAAATAAAGATAATCCTGAGAAGATAGTTATAGATCTTGATTCGCTTTTGATTAAGGGAAACATAGATTTAAATATACCATTATATTCAGGTGATGTAATTCATGTTCCACAGGCTGGAATATTCTTTGTTGATGGAGCTGTTAAAGGACCTGGTTCATTCCCTCTTAAAGGAAAGATAACACTTACTCAGGCTTTAAGTATGGCAAAGGGATTAGATTTTGAGGCAGTTCGTTCAGGTATTAAGATTTACAGAGATAATGGTAAGCCTGAAAGAGAAGTAATTGAAGTAGATTATGATTCAATATTAAATAGGAAGAGCACTGATATTGAGATTAAAGATAAGGACATTATAATTGTTGAAAGAAGTGGTTTAAAGGGATTTTTAGGTAGAGTAGCAACGGGCATAAGTTTTGGCATCTTTCGTTTTGGTACCTATGGGTACGCATACTGACATATAACATATAAAGTTATCGCTTAGAGGTAAAAAAAGATGGCTATTAATAAAGATGGTGAAATGAAAAATAAATATGAAATAAAAAAGTATGAACGAGACTTCCCACTTTCAACACATATAGAACAATTAAGGGATTATCTCGATTATAAAGCTGAAGAAGAAGTTCATCTTAGGGATTATATCAATGTAATTCTTAAAAGAAAGAAAGTTGTTATGATATTTTTAGTTTCTGTTTTTGTAACTACTTTAATCCTTAGCTTTATGATGACGCCTTTATACAAGGCAACTGCTGTTATAAAAATAATGGGAGATAATCCCAATGTCCTTTCTTTTACTGATGTTCAGGGCTTAAAGACTGGCCCAGATTATTATCAGACCCAGTATGAGATATTAAAGAGCAGGAGTCTTGCAGAAGAGGTGATCAGAAAGCTTAATCTGCACAAGAATAAAGATTTTATGCCTGTTAAGAGCAAGATAGATAAGATAAAGGATGCGATATTTGATAATACGATAGGAATTATAGTAAAAATATATAGAGCGGTTGCTCCAAAGCCTCCTGTAAATAAGAAGACTGTTAATTACGATAACCTTTTTAACAGTTCACTCGAAAAAGAAGAGATACCTGATAATGTCGTTAACGCCTTAATTTCCCGGCTTGAGGTCACTCCTGTAAAGAATTCTCAACTTGTTAAAGTCAGTTTCATCTCACATAATCCAGAGATATCTATGAATGTCGCAAATGCTGTTGCACAAACATATATTGCCTTCGATTTAGAAAGCAGAGTTGATACGAGTAAAGAAGCAAGAGCTTTTCTTCAAAATCAGGTTGAGATAATGAAGAAGAAGGTTGAGGAGTCTGAACAGAAGTTGAATGAATACGCAGCCAGTAAGGAAATAATAATGGATAAGGACAGAGAGAGTATTCAGACACAAAAACTTGTTGATATATCTTCAGCACTTAATAGTATCACAACTGAGAGGATGCAAAAAGAGGCTTTATATAGAGAAGTAAAGGAGTCGGGTGGGAATAATCCAGTAATCTTGAGTAATCCATTAATACAGGGTCTTAAAAGCCAGCTTTCTTCTCTTGAGGCAGAATATTCCAGTCTTTCAAAGACATTCACACCTGATTATCCAAAGATGAAGAGTCTAAAGAGTCAGATAGATTCGATTCATGAAAGGATTGAACAGGAGAAATCAAAGATTATTGAGGCTTTGAAATCTGACTATGAAGCTTCTCTCAAAAAAGAAGAAAATCTTACAAAGGCTTTAAATGCACAAAAAAGGAAAGTCCTTTCTTATCAGGATACAATAGCGCAATTTGAGGTCCTAAAAAGGGAAGTAGACTCTAATAAAGCACTTTATAATACTTTATTACAAAGACTTAATGAGGTTGGTGTTGCTGCAAGTAGTACTGCAACAAATATTCAGATACTTGATAAGGCAGTTTTCCCGAGGTGGCCCTTCAAACCAAATATTGTGGTAAACATGCTTTTATCAATCATTTTTGGGTTTGTCGGTGGTATAGGTCTGGCATTTTTAGCTGAATATTTTGACAACAGTGTAAAAGATACAAAAGATATCGAAAAAGAGGCGAAACTCCCAACTCTTGGAATGATCCCAAATTTCCAGGACATTGAAAAAGGTCTTAATATTGCTACATCTAAGGTGCTCTCATTTGAAGAAAAGCTTAGTTCTCCTAATACACCTGTACTTGTTGATTCAGAGAAGACAACTCCCATTGCAGAGGCATTTCGCTCAATAGCAGCATTTATCATGTTATCTTCAGCCTCAAGACCACCAAAGACAATACTTGTGACTGGCGCAGGAGAAAAGGTTGGAAAGACAACAGTTAGTATAAATATTGCTAAAGCCCTTGTGGAATCCCTTGGTAATGGTCTGATTATTGATGGTGATTTGAGAAGGCCAAAGCTTCATCATTCTCTGAGGGTGAATAATTCAGTAGGTCTTTCAACGTTCCTCTCTGGTAATATGGAGTTTGATGGGTCTAATACTAATGGCGGGTTCATAAAACCAACATATATAAGAGGGTTGAGCATTATAACATCAGGTCCTATACCACCTAATCCTTCCGAGCTTCTTGGCTCATCAAGAATGGATGACCTGATTAGTGTCTTAGAATCTTCTTTCGAATTTATTATTATAGATTCACCACCTGCGATAGGATTACCTGATGCTTTATATCTTAGCAAGATAGTTGATGGCACTGTTCTTGTTGCAAAAGCAGGCGAGACACCCAAAAAGGCTTTATTAGAAATAAAAGAGATATTCAGGAATGTGAATGCTAAAATCTTTGGAGTGATTTTAAACAGTGTGAGAAAATCAGACCTTAAATACGGTTCATACAATTACTATCATTCCTCATACTATTCTTCATATTTTGAAGAGGAAAAAGATTGAATTCAATTTAATTCTGCTCAATAGCATGCATAATAGTCTTTTGTGTCATTTATACGAAAGAAGAATTCCAAAATTTTTATCATATATAGATTTTCAGGATAATGGCTGATTGGTATAAAATTAGCAAGGATAATGATAGAAAGAAAGAGGTTTTTTCAACAGCAAGTCTTATTATCAGGTTCAATGAAGGTTGTCATTTAGATGAAATTTATAAAAGGTCTATTGATTGTTATGAAACACTCCTCGATTTGATTGAAAAACCAGAGGTAGGAAAAGAAGTCTCCCGGTTAATAAAACAACCCAAAGAAAAAATTGAGACTATTGCTAAAAGAATAATCCATATTCTCCTGTTCAACAAAAAAAACAATCTATTTTTATCTTTTGGCTTAACAGAAGATGCAACACCTGAAGAAATTAGAAGAAGATGGAAGAGGCTTCTTATGATTTACCATCCAGATAGGGTGTTTAATCAAAAAGGATATGAGGAGATAGCAAAAAAAATTAATCAGGTTTATAGAGAGATAGGAGAGAATAAAAATAAAATTTCATATGATTATGATAGAAGAGGAGTTGAAATAAGTAATAAAAAAGTAATAGAGAAAGAAGTAATATACTTTCCATCATATAGACATCATCATCCTAAATACTTAAAGTATCTTCCTACTTTCATAATATTTGTTGCAATTGCTGTAGCAATTTTTACCATACTTTTATTATTCATCAAAATATAATACATATAATAGTATCCTTTGAAAATGAGAATCTGATCAAAAATGGAAATACCTTTTCATAAACCTTATATAACAGAAGATGAAGTGACTATGGTTATCAATACCCTGCGAACTGGATGGATAACTATGGGTCCAACAACTATTGAATTTGAAGAAAGATTCAAAGAATATATAGGTGCGAGAAATGCTATTTCAATGAATTCATGTACTGCCTGTCTTCATCTTGCCCTTAGAGCAATAAATTTACAAGAAGCAGATGAGGTTATTATTCCTGCAATAACATTTGCTGCAACAGCAGAAGTAATAACTTATTTCAGGGCGAAACCTGTTTTTGTAGATGTTGAGAAAGAAACATGCAATATTGATTTATCAAAGATTGAAGAGAAAATAACAAATAAGACTAAAGTGATAATCCCTGTACATTACGCAGGACAGCCTTGTGATATGGACGAAATTTTAGATATAGCAAAAAAACACAATCTATTTGTCATCGAAGATGCCGCACATGCAATCCCAGCCTGGTATAAGAAAAAAAGAATAGGCACTATAGGAGATTTAACATGTTTTAGTTTTTATGCAACAAAGACCTTGACCACTGGTGAAGGAGGTATGTTAACTACAGAAAATAATGAATGGGCAGAGAAGATAAAGATATTAAGGCTCCACGGCATATCAAAGGATGCATGGAAAAGATATACAAATGAAGGTTCATGGTACTATGAAGTTGTGGATGCAGGTTTTAAGTATAATATGACTGATATACAGGCAGCACTTGGAATAGCACAGCTTAAGAAGGTTGATTGGATGTGGGAAAGGCGAGAAATGATTTCTGAAAGATATTCAGAGGCATTCAATTCAATGCCTGAAGTAATTCCTCCTCATGTTAAAACTGATAGAAAGAGCGCATGGCATCTATATGTTTTAAAACTGAACCTTGAAATGTTGAAAATAGGCAGGAATCAGTTTATTGAAGAGTTGAGAAATAGAGGGATTACTGCATCTGTTCATTTTATTCCTTTATATAGACATCCTTATTATAAAAATATGTTCGGTTATAATCTTTCAGAATTTGCTAATTCTGAATGGATATATGAAAGAATTATTTCGTTGCCTATATATCCTGGGATGACTTCAGATAACATGGAATATGTAATAGAAGCAGTACAGGATATAATCTTAAAAAATAGAAGATAATAGATAATGTAGAAAAGTTGAAACGAATTTTTGATTTTATTTTCTCTTTAATTGGATTAATTCTCTGTTTTCCCCTCTTTATTATAGTGGCTTTTTTGATAAAACTTGATAGTAAAGGACCTGTCTTTTTTGTTCAGGAAAGAGTAGGAAGAAATCTAAAACCGTTTAAAGTTTATAAATTCAGAACAATGAAATATAATCCAAGTGAGGAAGGACCTAAAATTACAGTTGCCTGTGATAGACGTATTACGAATGTAGGAAAATTTCTGAGAAGATATAAGATAGATGAGTTGCCGCAACTATTTAATGTTTTAAAAGGAGAAATGAGTTTTGTTGGTCCCAGGCCGGAAGTAAAGGAATATGTTAAGCTGTATGAGTCAGATTATAAAAAATTGCTCAGAATACGTCCTGGCATTACAGATCCTGCCTCACTCAGGTATTCAGATGAAGAACTCCTTCTGTCTTTAACTGATAAATGGGAAGAAGAATATAAAAAAAGAATCTTGCCTGATAAAATTGCCCTTTCTATGAGTTATGTAGAAAACCATAATATCATTACAGATTTAAAGTTAATATTAAAGACTGTTTTGAGAGCTGGGGGTCATAAGGGTTCCTGAATTTATTCATATCATCATTTCAGATTCAAACTTGAGTTTAAAATAATTATAGAACTATAGTTTCAGTATTTATGAAACTTATTATTAATTGACAACACTTTTGTATAGTTTTAATTTAAATAGATAGTACAAAAATCAATGATTAAAAATAATATTAGTATTAAAATTTACCAATTCATTAAGGATCAGATTATAAAACACAGGTTTATTATTGTATCTATCATACTTCTTGTTCAGGCATCTCTCGCAAATTATCTTGCTTTCGTAATACGTTTTGAATCATTACCATCAACATATTATCTCAATAAATTTTTTACCTACCTCCCTCTTCTTTTAATTATCCGTCTAACATTATTCCTTAAAGCCGGACTCTATAAAGGGTTATGGCGTTATGCGAGTATCGGTGATTTAATAAAGATCATAAGTTCCTCAACAATTGGTAGTTTAACTTTTTTATTGATTGTAAGATATCTGATCGGTGATATAGAATATCCTCGTTCTATATATATACTCGATCTCTTATTGATAATTGTTATATCTGGTGGTAGCAGACTTCTTGTAAGACTGATAAGAGAATCTATGTTCCTAAAATCATCTCGTAAAAAAATGCTCATCATAGGCTCAGGGAGTTCAGGAGAGATGATAGTAAGAGAAATGAGGAGTAATAAAGAATGTTTATATGAGCCAATAGGAATTATTGATGATGATATTCAGAAGAAAGGATTAACAATACACGGTGTTCCTATAATGGGAACTACTGATATGCTTCCAGAGATTCTTGAAAAAGAAAGACCTGATGAAATTTTAATATCACCTGCTGATATAAAGAAACCAATAAGAAATATCTATGAGATATGTAAACCATTTAACATTCCTCTTAAAAAGCTACCAAACATAAATGAGATACTTGAAAACAATGTATATGTTGGAGCCAGACTCGGACAACATCTAATAAATGCTAAATTAGTTACAGAAGCACAGGTAAAGGAAGCCCTTTCACTTCAAAAAAAGGAGGGAGGAAGACTTGGTGCAAAACTTGTAAAACTTGGCTATATCACTGAAGAAGAATTAAATGCATTTCTTAATAAGCAACTTGGGATATCTCATATGAAACCCATCTCCCTTGAAGACCTTCTTCAAAGAGAACCTGTAAATACAGATATTTCTGCTGTAAAAGAATTTATTGAAAATAAAACGGTAATAGTGACGGGTGCAGGTGGCTCTATTGGTTCAGAGCTATGCAGACAGATTTTTAGATACAGACCGTCTAACCTTTTATTATTTGACAGATCAGAGAACAACCTTTATGAGATAGACTTTGAATTAAGATCTGAAGAACATGAATCATTAATCACAACTATTATAGGAGATATACAGGATCTACCATATTTGGAACATATTTTTTCAATATATAAACCTCAGATTGTCTTTCATGCTGCTGCCTATAAACACGTTCCTTTGATGGAATATAACCCTATTGAGGCAGTCAAAAATAATATTTTTGGAACAAAAAATCTCATTGATGTTTCATGTAAATATGGAGTAGAAAGTTTTGTATTGATCTCAACTGATAAAGCAGTTAATCCCACGAGTATTATGGGAGCAACAAAGCGTGTTGCTGAATTTTTAACAATCAATATGAATTCATCCAGTGCGACAAAGTTTACAACTGTCAGATTTGGTAATGTACTTGGGAGTAGTGGTAGTGTTCTCCAGGTATTTAAAGATCAGTTAACCAAAGGAGGTCCTTTAACTATAACACATCCTGAGATGAAAAGATTCTTCATGCTAACGGATGAAGCAGTCCATCTTGTTCTAATAGCTTCTGCATCAGGGAAAGGTGGTGAGATATTTGTTCTTGATATGGGTGAGCCGATAAAGATTATAGATCTTGCAGAAAATTTTATCAGGCTTTCCGGATTTGTTCCGCACAAAGAGGTCAAGATAATATTTACCGGCCTGAGACCCGGTGAAAAACTATATGAGGAATTATTTGATAAGACTGAAAATATTTTGCCTTCTTTCCATAAAAAAATTATGATAGCGGTTCCTGATGAGAATTTAATGCCTATTATCTCTCGTCATATGCATGAACTTGAGCAAGTTGTCGCAAACCATCTGTCTGATGAGGTTATACCATTAATACAAAAGATGATCCCGAGTTTTAGAAATGGGGTAGTTAAAAATACCCAGGTAGTTTAAAAATATTATGAAAACTGTAATTCTTGCAGGAGGTTTTGGGACAAGATTATCAGAAGAGACAAATTCACGTCCCAAACCAATGGTAGAAATAGGTGGAAAGCCGATATTGTGGCACATTATGAACATATATTCAGCATACGGCATCAATGAATTTATTATATGCTTGGGTTATAAAGGAGAAATAATAAAAGAATATTTTTTAAATTTTTATACATTTAACAATGACCTTACAATTGACCTTGCAACAGGAGAAACAATAATACATGGTGGAAATCAGCCCAATTGGAAGGTTCATCTTGTTGATACAGGATTATATACACAAACAGGGGGACGTCTTAAGAGGGTTAGGAAGTGGATAGAAGAAGAAGATACATTCATGTTCACTTATGGAGATGGAGTAGGGGATATAAATATTGATGAGCTTTTAGCTTTTCACAAATCACATGGTAAATTAGCAACTGTTACAACTGTCCGTTCACCTGCGCGTTTTGGAAGGATAAGATTTGATAAAGACCGGGTTATTGAATTCTATGAGAAACCACAAGAGGCAGAAGGATGGATAAATGGCGGTTTTTTTGTGCTAAATCCTAAGGTTATTGATTACATTGATAATGATGAAGATATCTGGGAGCGAGCTCCTGTTGAAAGACTTGCTCGTGATGGTCAACTGATGGGATATCGCCATTACGGCTTCTGGTCATGCATGGATACATTAAAAGAGAAGAAATATCTGGAAGAGCTGTGGAATTCAGGCAAAGCTCCTTGGAAGATATGGTGATTATAAATAAAAAATTTTGGCACAATAAGAAAGTACTGATCACGGGTCATACAGGATTTAAAGGAAGCTGGCTGTCATTATGGCTTCAAAAGATGGGGGCAAAGGTTTTAGGTTATTCCTTGCCTCCTCCAACTCAACCAAGCTTGTTTGAAATAGCAAAGGTTGCAGAAGGAATGATATCTGTCATAGGAGATATTCGTGATTTAGAATCCCTTCAGTCCTTTATTACATCACAAAAACCAGAGATTATAATTCATATGGCAGCGCAATCATTAGTTCATTATGGATATGAAAATCCTGTTGAGACATATTCAACCAATGTTATGGGAACAGTAAATATTTTAGAAGCAGTCCGTCAGACAAAATGTGCCAGAGTTGTCTTGATTGTTACAAGTGACAAATGCTATGAGAACAAAGAATGGGTATGGGGTTATAGAGAAAATGACCCGATAGGAGGCAATGACCCTTATTCAAGCAGCAAGGGTTGTGCCGAACTGGTAACATCAGCATATCGAAAATCATACTTTTCAGGAGAAAAGCCAAATAATAATGTAGCTGTTGCAAGCGTTCGCGCTGGTAATGTGATTGGAGGTGGCGACTGGTCAGAAGATAGACTTATTCCGGACATTATGAAGGCTTTTATAGAACACCGCCCGGTCTTAATTAGAAATCCACAAGCAATACGTCCGTGGCAGTATGTCCTTGATGTTCTTCATGGATATTTGATATTAGCAGAGCGATTATGGAACAAAGGAAAAGAATATACAGGAGAATGGAACTTTGGTCCCTTAGATGAAGATGCTAAACCTGTTTCTTGGATTGTTAATAATATAAAAGAGATGTGGGGAGATGATGCAAGCTGGAAATTAGATGACAATAGAGAATATCCAAAAGAATCTTTCTATTTAAAATTAAATTCCTCAAAAGCAAGAAGTAAATTGCAATGGAAGCAAAAACTTAATCTTGAGGAAGCTCTTAACTGGACTGTCCAATGGTATCGCAATTTTATTTTAAATAAAGATATGCGAAATTATACTGAACTTGAGATTTACCGGTATGAAACTCTTCACAAAGCAGAAAATTTAAAATAGTTTGATTTTTAAAGAGACCACACTTAAAGGTGCTTTTATTATTGAACTCGAGAAAAGAGTGGATAGTAGAGGTTTTTTTGCCCGTGCCTGGTGCAGAAAAGAATTTGAGGATAATGGTTTAATTAAAGAAATGGTTCAGGCAAATGTCTCTTTTAATAAAAAGAAAGGTACGCTTAGAGGAATGCACTATCAAATAACCCCATATGAGGAAGCGAAACTTGTAAGGTGCACAAGAGGAGCAATATATGATGTAATCATTGATTTACGCCCTGATTCGCCTACATACAAACAGTGGGTGAGCGTAGAATTGACATCTGAAAATTATAAAATGGTCTATGTTCCTGAGAATTTTGCCCATGGATTTATAACTTTAGAAGACAATACAGAGGTTACGTATCTTGTTTCTGAGTTTTACTCGCCAGAATTTGAGAGAGGGATACGTTATAATGATCCTTCTTTTGGAATCCAGTGGCCTATTCCTATTAGTGTAATTTCTGAGAAAGATAAAAGTTGGCAAGATTATCAATAGAGAATTGAGAATTTTTTATGATTATTATAGATAAAGCATTAGAAAAACGTCATCTTGAAGGTAATCCTATTAGAGTTGCTATGGTTGGAGCTGGTTTTATGGGGCGTGGTATTGCATTACAAATTATAAAATATACTGTTGGAATGAAATTGGTTGCAATTTCAAACCGACATATTGAAAATGCTCGAAGAGCTTATGAAGAAGCTGGTATTCAAAATTTACGTGTAGTGGAGACAGTTACTCAGTTAGAAGATGCTATTGACCGAGGAGATTATGCTATTACAGAAGACGCTATGATTTTATGTCAGGCTAGTGGTATTGATGCAATAATAGAAGTAACAGGAACTATAGAGTTCGGAGCACATGTTGTAATGAAGGCTATAGAAAATGGTAAGCATATTGTTGTCATGAATGCCGAACTCGATGGAACTATTGGTCCTATTCTCAAGGTATATGCGGATAAAGCTGGTGTGGTATTTTCCAATGCTGATGGGGATCAACCCGGCGTTATTATGAATCTCTACAGGTTTGTTAAAGGTATTGGCGTAAAACCAGTTTTATGCGGTAACATCAAAGGACTTCATGATCCTTATCGCAATCCGACAACGCAGGAGGCTTTTGCAAAAAAATGGGGACAAAAACCTCATATGGTTACATCTTTTGCAGATGGCACCAAGATTTCTTTTGAGCAGGCTATAGTTGCCAATGCAACCGGTATGAGAGTAGGTAAAAGAGGAATGTTTGGTCCAACAGTTCCATCTGGGACTCATATAAAAGAGGCAGTAAATCTTTATCCCTTAGAGGAATTAAATAATAGTCAGGGAATAGTGGATTATGTAGTTGGTGCAGAGCCATCTCCCGGAGTCTTTGTACTTGGGACGCATGATAATCCAATACAAAAGCATTACCTGAATCTATATAAATTAGGAGAAGGTCCTCTTTATTGTTTTTATACCCCATATCATTTATGCCACTTTGAGGTTCCAAACACTGTCGCCAGGGCTGTATTGTTTGGTGATGCTACAATTGCTCCCATGGGTGCACCATATGTTGATGTTGTGGCTACTGCTAAGATAAATCTTAAAGCAGGTCAAGTGCTTGATGGTATTGGTTATTACATGACATATGGACAATGTGAGAATTCAGATGTAGTAAGGGCTGAAAGCTTATTGCCAATGGGTTTAGCAGAAGGATGTCGTTTGAAACGAGATATCCCAAAAGATCAAGTTCTAACTTATAATGATGTTGAGTTGCCTCAAGATAGGTTATGTGATAAACTTCGAGCTCAACAGAATGAATACTTTTTTAATAAGAAACAATTATAAAAAACTAAATGGAAAATAATACTAAAAATATTCTTTCATCATCTTCATTAAATACTCCTCTTCCAAAAGAGGTTCCTATAATTCGCATCGAGCCTTCAAAGGGATGGGTATCTATCAAATTAAAGGAGTTATGGGAATACAGGGAATTACTGTATTTCCTTATATGGCGTGATATTAAGGTCAGATATAAACAAACAGTTTTAGGTGCAGCATGGGCAATAATACAACCATTTTTTACAATGGTCGTCTTCAGCCTTTTTTTCGGAAAATTGGCTAAAGTTCCATCAGATGGAATTCCATATCCAATCTTCAGTTATGCCGCATTAGTCCCCTGGACCTTTTTTGCTAATGGGTTAGGGAAGGCATCTAACAGTCTTGTAGGTAGCTCTAATCTTATCAAAAAGATATATTTTCCTCGGTTATGTATTCCGATAGCTTCTGTTCTATCAGGTGTTATAGATTTTATTCTTGCCTTTACAGTACTAATAGGGATGATGTTTTACTATGGTTTTATCCCCACTGCTAATATAATCTGGTTGCCGTTTTTATTAATGCTGTCATTTTTTACTTCGCTTGGCGTTGCACTCTGGCTATCAACCATGAATGTCCAGTTCAGAGATGTTCAATACATAATTCCATTTCTTACTCAATTCTGGCTTTTTGCAACACCTATTGCGTATCCAAGCAGTCTATTATCAGAGCCGTGGAGAACTATATATGGAATAAATCCTATGGTGGGTGTGGTTGAAGGTTTTCGCTGGGCATTGTTAGGAACACATACCTCTCCCGGACCGATCGTGATTGTTTCAACATTAGTGGCAATTGCACTGCTCATAAGCGGCGCTCTATATTTCCGCCGCATGGAAAAGACCTTTGCGGATGTAGTTTAGGCACAAGGATTTAAGGGATCAATGGTGTTTTTAGATATAATAGATATAATAAAAATAAATTAGGGGAAAAACATGGTAAAAGGGAGTGATAAACATGAGTAAAGTATCATATTATGAAGATGTTTTTTCAATAGAAGAGGTGGCTATGATATTGAAGGTATCCAGAAGGTACATTTTGAAATTGATTAAAGAGGGGAAATTCGCTGCTATTAAAATAGGCAAGGAATACAGAGTGCCAAAATCGGTAATAGACTCTTTTTTTAATCAGGCTATTATAACGCCTTTTCCCACAGAAGAATACGGCTATGGGATATGGGCTGAGCGAAGTGATTTGCCTGATAATAGTGTTGAGTATGTAAATAAAATACGAGAGGAATCTAATAAAAAAAGTCTTTCTGACATTATATCCGAAGCTGAAGAAAGCATAGGATGAACTATCTCGTTGATACGGATATCTTAATAGATTGGCTCCGTGGGGAAAAGACAGTTACCAGGTTTTTTCAGGAAACAAAAGGTATTTTTTACTATTCATCTATTACCCGAAAAGAGCTTTTATCCGCTTGCAATAGCACAGCAGAAAAGGAAAAGATTTTGAACCTTTTAAGGACAATGAGAATAGTTAGGGTTGATCCTGTTATAGCCTTAAAAGCGTCTGAATTTCTAAATAAATATTCCAACAATCCTTTATATAAATCAGACTCCTTAATTGCAGCTACCGCTTGTGTGAAAAAGATGGTTCTTGTAACGAGAAACCGTAAGCATTTCGACTTTATAAAAGAAATTCAGTTATTAACACCTAAAGTATAAAGATTCTTTGCTAAAAACCCCGATATTCGTGACTAATCAACCTGGTCAACCAATCATTTGTAGATATAGTTTAGGGGATAGCCAATAGCTAAGAGTAAAAGCTGAGATTTGAGAGAGCTAAGAGCCAAGAGTTGAGAAAGTACTTAGCCCTTAGCTTTTACAACTCTGAGCACTAACCACTTGGCACTAAGTTTGTTTATGACTAATTAGTGTTTGTCCATAAATGCCGATTTCAACTCAAATGCGTCATTCCCGCGAAGGCGGGAATCCAGTGTTTTCAACAGGTTCTGGATTCCCCGGTCAAGCCGGGGAATGACAAAACCTGAGTTTATGGACAGACTCTAATTAAGCACTTAACTCTAAAAACTAAGTGTTCAGCTTTAATTTAGCTCTTAGCATAAAATAGTATAAAATAAAATTAAAAATAAATAATCGAGGGGGGAATGGAATGTCATTTAAAAGAGTAACATATACTTCAGCAATTGACGCACTGGATGCGTTGCTCAGGTCATTAGCTGCTTATGAGCAAAGATATCAAATGTCTTCTGACGAATTTTATGCAAACTATTTATCAGGAAAACTTGGAGATTCCAAAGATTTTGTAGAATGGGCAGGAGACTACCAGCATTATATTGAACTGAAACATGAATTAGAGGAGAAGCTGAAGGTCATTGCATGAAAAACATAGTGCAATATTTTGAAAGAATCCAGTCGCTTATTATGGGGTTATCCAGTGTAGAGGTTGAAAGATACGAGGAACAAGTACTCTCAAAAGATAGAGGAAACCTGCGTATCCGCTTGCGATTTTTTGATAATTCGCTTTTAGAGATTAGTGAGGCTTTTCATATTGCACAGGGAACATTTAAATGGTTAAGTTATCGCTATCATTATCAAAGACCAGATGGAAGTGTTATATTCCGTTATGATAATACCCCTCATTACCCTGAGGTAAATACTTATCCTGAACATAAACACTTCGGAGAATCAGTTGTTAGTGCTCATCGTCCAGACATAGAGAAAATACTATCAGAAGTTAAGGAGCATATTAAGTCGAGCCAATGAAATTATTATCATCTATTATTCTTCAATCTTTTTACTCGTCAGCTTTTAGTCGAGGCAGATTAATAATTTTGGCATTGATAAGATCAAGGCAATTATGGAAAAAACATTTGCAGATGTAGTGTAAATTATAGACTATAGACAATAGAGAAAAAAACTATGGGGAGAGATTATAAAAACATTAGAGCTTGGCAATTGTCAGATGAATTAGCATTAATAGTTTACAAAGTAACAAGAGATTTTCCGAAAGAAGAGATCTGGGGACTAACATCACAAATGAGAAGGGCTGCGATTTCAGTACCTGCAAACATAGCAGAAGGAGCAGCAAGAAATCATAAGAAAGAATATTTGCAATTTCTCTATACCGCTATGGGCTCACTTACTGAGTTAGGATATTATATATATTTTTCAGGACGTATTGGATATCTGAATAATAGTGATGTTGAGAATTTGTTAGACCTGCATCTTCGAACATCTAAGACATTACGTGCTCTGATAAATTATATTGAAAAGTCTAAAGTCTAATGTCCAAAGTCTAAAGTCTAAAAAGGTATTTCTAATGACTGACATTGCAATCCGCGTAGAAAATCTTAGCAAAAAATACCATATAGGCAGGAAACAGGATAAATATAGGACTCTCCGTGATACCTTGGCAGATGCCTTTGTTTCGCCATTTAGAAAAGCTGGCAAATTATTACGTGGGCAGGCAACAGGAGCTGCTGAATTAGACGAAACAATATGGGCACTTAAGGATGTATCTTTTGAAGTTAAACAAGGCGAGGTCGTTGGGATTATCGGACGAAATGGTGCTGGAAAGAGCACATTGCTTAAGATACTTTCACGTATTACAGAACCAACAAAGGGTTATGCAGAGATTCACGGCAGAGTAGGTTCATTATTAGAGGTGGGTACTGGATTTCACCATGAGTTAACTGGTAGGGAAAATATTTATCTCAATGGTGCAATTTTAGGTATGAAAAAGGCTGAGATTGATAAAAAGTTTGATGAAATTGTTGCCTTTGCAGAGGTAGAAAAGTTTATCGATACACCTGTTAAACACTATTCAAGTGGTATGTATCTAAGATTAGCCTTCGCCGTCGCAGCTCATTTAGAGCCAGAGATATTGCTTGTAGATGAGGTATTGGCAGTGGGTGATGCTGAGTTTCAAAAAAAGTGTATTAAGAAAATGGGAAGAGTATCTAAAGAAGGACGGACAGTGTTATTCGTAAGTCATAACATGCTGTCAATAACCCAGCTTTGCACAAAGGCTTTTTGGCTCGAAAATGGTCAAATAAAGATAAATGGCGTAACAAATGAAGTTGTAGCATCTTATTTATCGTCTGGAATAAAAGGACAAGCAGTTTGGTTTAATTCTTCTGTTTTAAATTCTGACCTTGAAGTCAAATTTATATCTGCTCGCCTGCTGTCTTCAGATAATCAGCCTACTGGTGTTGTCCATTTTGATGAACCTTTCAAAGTTGAAATTTCTTATGAAATAATTAAACCAATACGTAATTTGTCTATCGCATATCAATTATTTGATTCTCATGGTAACCTTGTATTTGAATCAATGGATTCAGACATGCCTGATTGGAAAGACTGTGTGAGAGAACCAGGACAATACTCATCTATATGTGAAGCACATGCTTTTTTACTTAAACCAGGTCGTTATTATTTATCAATTGTTTCTTTTATTGAACGTATAAAAATAATCGAGCATCAGGAAAAAGTATTGACTTTTGATTTATCTACAATTGGTTACAACATGAATCCCGGGCGATTGGGTATTGTTTCGCCTGTATTCTTTTGGGAAGTAACAAAAATGAATGGTAAAAAAACTGATTAGAACGTTTTTAAAATGTTATTCATGATTTCCATATATATTAATCCTAATTAGTTATTCGTGAAACTCAGTGTAATAATCCCCTGTTTTAATGCAGCTGATACGATTGCTACTCAACTTGAAGCATTAGCTAATCAATATTGGTCTGAGCCATGGGAGATAATTGTTGCAGATAACGGGTCTACTGACAATTCAGTAGATATTGTCATGAGGTATAAAGACCTGTTATCTAATCTTCGCATTGTTGATGCATCTGATAAGGGTGGACAAGCGCACGCTAAAAATATAGGTGCAAGAAATGCTCGTGGTGTATCACTTGCTTTTTGTGATGCCGATGATGAGGTGGCTCCTGGGTGGGTTGCAAAAATGGGTGAAGCTTTATCAAAGTATGATTTTGTTGCTTGTCGTATGGAAATTAAGAAGCTCAATCCCCCTTGGGTACTGAAAAGCCGTAATAATCCACAAGAATCAAGTGTACAAAAATATAAATATCCACCTTATCTCCCACATGCTGGAGGTAGTACAATTGGTGTGAAGCGATGGATTCATGATGCGATTGGGGGCTTTGATGAATCGATGATCTTCCTTGAAGATACCGATTATTGCTGGAGAATACAACTCAAAGGTATAGAACTTCATTTTATACCTGAAGCAGTTATACATATTCGTTTTAAAAATAAAATAAAAGATATTTATATGCAAGCAGGTAAATGGGGTGAATACAACGTTAAGATTTATAAGAGATACCTTCCATATGGGATGCAAAAACTCACATGGAGACAAGGTGTAATTTCTTGGAAAAATTTACTTAAAAACTTCATTAAAGATATACCTAATATTCGCGATAAAGGAGATATAGCCAAATGGGCATGGCAGTTTGGATGGCGTCTTGGGCGGGTAAAGGGGAGTATTAAACACCGAGTTTTTGCACTTTAAGCAAATCTAAATTAATCCTGTCATTAAACATTGATAATATTTAATAAAATAAACAGATTTTTTGAATATATATCTTTACCATTTCTTGGCAGCATAACACATGTTTCAACTTCAGAGCCTGTGGCAGCCCTGACTTTTGATGATGGTCCTGATCCAGATTATACACCTCTACTTCTTAATGTTTTAAAAAAACATAGTATATATGGAACTTTTTTTATGGTCGGCAAAGCTGCAGTAAAATATCCTGAACTTGTCAAGCAAGTTGCACATGCAGGACATGTAATTGGAAATCATTCATGGGACCACTGTTCGTTTCGTTCAATTACCCAAAAAGAACGTCTAAAACAGATTCGTGAATGTGCAAAAGCAATTTCTCCTTATGGACAAAAACTTTTCAGACCTCCATATGGAGATCAAACTATATCTTCACGTATAGATGCATTGCTACTCGGATATAAAGTTATTATTTGGAATGTGTGTGTATATGACTGGGAAAACCATGATTCAAATTGGATATTTGACAAGCTGATAAAGTCGCTGAAACCAGGAAGTATTATACTTCTTCATGATTCATTGTGGAATACAATTGTTAAAGGTGCTGAAAACAGATGTCAGATGATTGAAGCGCTTGATAAGTTTCTGGAAAAAACTACAAAACAATTCAGGTTTGTTACCATTCCTGAATTGTTAAATTCAGGTCATGTTCTAAAACAACATTGGTATTTTAATTCAAATATCAAGACATTTAAATTTTATAGAGAGGCAAGAATTTAAATTCAATCTAAAAAAGGATTTGTGATTTAAAGATTCTGAGCCCTCAAAAGGAGGAAAAGATGGAATTTAAGAGGTTTAACAAGGCAACAATTATTTTGTTCGTACTGCTCTTAACAAGCATCTTTGGTTTTGTCCCATTTATTTATGCCCAAACAGAAGGTTGTCCTTCAGAGATGTTACACTACTGGAAGTTAGATGAGGGCAGTCAACCCTATACAGACTTTTATGGTTCAAGTAATGCTACTTGTTCAAATTGTCCTACTGCGGTGACAGGGATTGTGGATGGTGCTCAGCGATTCAGCTCATCTAATCGGGTTAATGTAGCTGATGATAGCACATTTGATTGGACTGCATCTGACAGTTTTTCAATTGAATTTTGGATGAAGACTGAAGCATCAAGCACCTGTTCTGGAACGCAGGTCATTATAGGAAGGGATGATGTTTCAACGCCACTTCACTGGTGGGTTGGATGCTGGGATGGAGGAAAGGCTGGATTTGTCCTAAGGGATAAGAATAATAACATTGCTATACTTAATTACAGCAATCCTTCAGCAAAGGACATAACGGACGGTGAGTGGCATCATATTGTTGCAATCAGGGATTCAAGCACTAATGAAGTGAGTCTATATGTAGATGGAGTCAAAGAGGCATCTACAACAACAGTCTACACTGGTGATTTTGATTCTACAGCAAATATAAACATAGGATGGTTGAACACAGGTTCTTACTATTATTTTGTAGGTAATATTGATGAGGTAGCGGTTTATAACAGAGTATTAACCGATAACGAGATACTTTCCCACTATTATCTTGCACGTAACTATTGTGAAATGTGTGATAATCCTGTGAGAATTATGCCACTTGGAGATTCTATCACATACGGTAGGCGTACCTGGCCAGATCCTGAGTTTGAACCTTATGGACCTGATTCACCAAATTATGTTGTTGGATATAGACAAACTTTGTATCTTTTACTCCAAAATTCAGGATATTACTTTGATTTCGTTGGTTCTATGCAAGACGGTGAACTAGCTACCCCAAGTTTTGACCTTGATCATCAGGGAGTTCTTGACAGTGATGGTTTTACAGCCCAGGAAATGGCAAGTAATGTTTACAATTTTCTTAGTGCTAATCCAGCAGATGTTGTTTTACTTCACATTGGAACAAATAACATATTAAATACAACCGCCAATGATATAGAAAATATTCTTAATGAAATTGATCGTTATGACACTAACATAGCTGTTTTGTTAGCTCTTATTATCAATGTCCAAGATAGTAATGACCCAAGGTATGCCTATATAACACAGTTTAATAGTGATGTTGCCTCTATGGCTATGAACAGAATAAACGATAAAGTAATCATAGTTGATCAGGAAAATTCTCTGACTTATCCTAATGATATGTATGATATGCTCCACCCTAATACAACTGGCTATGGTAAGATGGCTGATAAATGGTTTAATGCATTAAGTAGTTTTCTTCCAGTATGTGGAGATATAGCTCCTATGATTACATCAACTCCTGATTATATGATAGCCTTAGGTCAAACTTATACATACGATGTGAATTCAACCGGGAATCCTGCACCAACTTATAGCCTTGCAACAGCACCTTTAGGTATGAATATAAACTCTTCTACAGGACTTATTGAGTGGACCCCAACTTCTTATGGGACCTTTAATGTTGTAGTTGAAGCCACTAATTCTGTTGGAACTGACACACAAAGTTTTACTATACAGGTATTATCGTGTCCTTCAGAGATGTTACACTACTGGAAGTTAGATGAGGGCAGTCAACCCTATACAGACTTTTATGGTTCAAGTAATGCTACTTGTTCAAATTGTCCTACTGCGGTGACAGGGATTGTGGATGGTGCTCAGCGATTCAGCTCATCTAATCGGGTTAATGTAGCTGATGATAGCACATTTGATTGGACTGCATCTGACAGTTTTTCAATTGAATTTTGGATGAAGACTGAAGCATCAAGCACCTGTTCTGGAACGCAGGTCATTATAGGAAGGGATGATGTTTCAACGCCACTTCACTGGTGGGTTGGATGCTGGGATGGAGGAAAGGCTGGATTTGTCCTAAGGGATAAGAATAATAACATTGCTATACTTAATTACAGCAATCCTTCAGCAAAGGACATAACGGACGGTGAGTGGCATCATATTGTTGCAATCAGGGATTCAAGCACTAATGAAGTGAGTCTATATGTAGATGGAGTCAAAGAGGCATCTACAACAACAGTCTACACTGGTGATTTTGATTCTACAGCAAATATAAACATAGGATGGTTGAACACAGGTTCTTACTATTATTTTGTAGGTAATATTGATGAGGTAGCGGTTTATAACAGGGCACTGACTGACTCAGAGGTCTTACAGCATTATAACGATGGAAATAGTGGTTATGGCTATTGTACTATGCCAACTTACACACTCACAATAGCCGGCTCTGGCAATGGCTCAGGAACAGTTACAGGTTCAGGGATTAATTGTACAATCACAAGTGGTGTGGCAAGTGGTGACTGTACAGAAAGCTATGATGCTGGTACAGAGGTGACATTAACTGCAAATGCCGATTCAGACTCAGCTTTTTCTGGCTGGTCAGGGGACTGCACAGGAACTGGAACATGCAATTTGACAATGGATAGTGATAAGAATGTTACAGCTACCTTTACCATCAAGACCTTTACCATCACTGGTTCAGCACCTGGCGGGCACGGTACTATCTCCTGCACATCCCCTGTTAATTACGGTGGTACCTCAACCTGCACCATCACCCCTGATGTAAACTATCACCTCTCTGCATTAACTGACAATGGAACTGATGTTCTTGGTTCAGTTGTGAATGATCAATATATGATTACAAATGTAACTGCAAATCATACTGTAGTGGCTACCTTTTCGATTGACACATATACAGTTACTCCATCAGCAGGAGCAAATGGAAGTATTAATCCGTCTACTCCACAAACAGTGAATCATGGATCAACCATCTCATTTACAGTAACGCCTGACACAGGTTATCACGTAGCATCTGTTACTGGATGCGGTGGGACATGGACGGGAACAAACCCATTTACTACTGGTCCGATCACAGCTGATTGTACAGTAACCGCAACATTTGCAATAAACTCATATACAGTTACCGGTTCAGTTCTTAGTGGCCAAGGCACTATCTCCTGTGTTCCTTCTTCTGTAAACCATGGAGGCTCTTCAACCTGCACTATTACCCCTAATGCTCACTACCACCTCTCTGCATTAACTGACAATGGTGATAATGTTATAGGTTCAGTTGTTAACAATCAATACACAATAACGAACATAATAGCCAACCATACTATAACAGCAACTTTTGCAATTGAGACTTATACTATTACAACAAAACCAGGAACAGGTGGTAGTATTACATGTTCACCCAATCCCGTAGAACATGGAGGGACATCTGTATGCACTGTAAAACCAGATGCTGGTTATTATGTGTATTCTGTTAGAGTTGATGGATCCCCTGCAGTTTTGACTTATAAAAAATATACCTTTGAAAATGTGACAACAAATCATAAGATAGCAGTGACCTTTGCTCCTTATACTACTGTTAAACTGATTTCACCCAATTCTGAAGGGATTCCTTCAGGCTCACAATGGTATATAAGATGGCAGGCACCACCAAACTCAAAGATAAAATTGCTTCTCTCATTAGATAATGCTCAGACATGGAGTCTTATCGAAAAGGATATAACAGACACAATGAAATATCTATGGACAGTCCCAACTGTTAGTAAAGACAGGAGAGAATGTTTTATAAAGGTGATAGCCTATAATTCAAAAGGTGTGAAGATAGGAGAGGATATTTCAGATTCGCCATTTAAAATAAAAATAGCAAAAGTATTGACTCCAAATGATGCTGGAATATCTTTGAAATCAGGATATATTTATAACATTACATGGAC
>JBNAVX010000019.1:0-2180 GCA_049700155.1 Thermodesulfovibrionales bacterium | reverse complement strand
AGCCGAGAATGAGCGAGAATACTGCATCTGCCAGTTACTCATAAATTTATGAATTCAGGGGGTTAAAGGTTAAAGTACTTTGCTTATCCTTTCTACTGCCTCTTTTATCCTTTCAACAGAAGCAGTTAATGCAAATCTTATGTACCCTTCTCCAGCTTTTCCAAAACCATTTCCAGGGGTTGCAAGGACGCCAGCCTTGTTCAAAAGATGTGAGACAAAGCTTAAAGAGTCAAATTTAGAAGGCACCTTTACCCATATGTAGAAGGTCGCATCAGGCTTTATAGGTTGCATGCCAATTTCTTTTAAGCCATTGTATAAGGCATCCCTCCTTTCTCGGTAAGTATTACGTATCTTAGAGAGAATAGTATCGTCTGTATTTAAGGCAACAATTGCTGCTTCCTGTATAGCCTGAAATACACCTGAATCAAGGTTTGTTTTTATTTTTCCCAGTCCGGAAAGGACATCTCTATTTCCTACAGCAAAACCGATCCTCCAGCCTGTCATATTGTATGTTTTTGAAAGTGAATGGAACTCTATACCTGCATTCTTTGCTCCGGGTATTTGCATAAAACTTAAAGGTTTCTCTCCATCATAGTATATCTCGGTATATGAAGCATCATGACATACAATAATATTGTATTTGAAAGCAATCTCTATAACTTGTTTAAAGAATTGTGAAGGTGCTTTTACTGATGTAGGGTTATTCGGATAGTTCAAGAATATAATCTTTGCTTTTTTTAAAATATTTTTAGGTATTGCACTCATATCAGGTAGAAAGTTATTTTCTTCTTTCAAGGGCATGAAAAAACTTTTCCCTCCAGCAAAGAGAGTACCTGTCGCATAAACAGGATACCCGGGAGAAGGCACAAGGACAACATCACCAGGATTAATGAATGCAAGAGGGATATGCCCTATTCCTTCTTTTGACCCTATTAATGAAAGTATCTCTTTGTGAGGGTCGAGTTTTACACCAAATCTCTTTTTGTACCAATTTGAAACTGCTTCTCTGAATGAAAGCATGCCTTCATAAGATGGATAACGATGATTAGCAGGCTTCTGGACAGCCTTTTTCATTGCATTAACAATATGAGATGGAGTAGGGATGTCAGGGTCTCCAATGCTCAGGTCAATAAGGTCAATACCTTTTTTGATTGTCTTCTGTTTCATTTTGTCTATAGATGCAAAAAGATAAGGTGGTAAATGCTTAACGCGTGATGCGAGTTCAATAGAAATACTCTTTTTCAAGTAAACCTCCTGAAATTTAGTGTGATTATTATACTATATGTCAATAAACAATCTTCTCAAGAAAAAGACCGTTTGCAGGTGCAGTTGGACCTGCAAGCCTTCTATCATATGACTCTAAGATATTTTTCATTTGTGAGACAGATATCCTTTCTCTACCTATTTCAACAAGAGTTCCAACAATATTTCTTGCCATATGTCTGAGAAAGCCGTCAGACTCTATCCTGATTTTTAAAAAATTTCCTTTTATCTTTATACTCATAAAAAAGATCTCTTCTAATTTTGCTATAGTTAAAGAGAATATTTCCCTGACATCATTTTTTACACTGCTTCCAGAACCTTTAAATGAGGAAAAGTTATGTCTGCCAATAAGGAATCTTGAAGCCTTTCTCATATTCGTGAGTTTCAGGGGTTGAGGTACTGTCCATGAATATCTATATAAAAAAGGTGAGGTTTCTTTCTGATTTGAGATGATGTAGAAATAGATTTTTTTCTTTGCATCGAATCTTGGATGAAACGAAATATCGACTTCTGAAGCATCAATTACCCTGATATCTTTCGGAAGGAGGGCATTAAGTGCATTCTTAATCTTTTCATTATCGAGTGATGTTTCTGTGAAGAAAGTAGCTACCTGACCGAGAGCGTGGACTCCAGCATCCGTCCTGCTTGCAGAAAAAACCTTTGTCTGTCTTCCCGTAATTCTCTTTAATCTGTCTTCAATTATGCCCTGGATTGTTAATCCATTTTTTTGTATCTGCCAGCCTTGATATTCTGTGCCATCATACTCAAGGATAAGTTTTATTTTTTTCATAGTATAAAAATATATTACAGTGATTATTTTCTGCAATTCTATTTATAATCATTGCTGTCCAAAACAATCTAATTTTATAAAAAACCTAACACACCCCTTAATCCCCTCCATTATCCTTTCCCCTCTA
>JBNAVX010000018.1:0-1102 GCA_049700155.1 Thermodesulfovibrionales bacterium | reverse complement strand
TTGACAAATATTTTGTTAATTATATAATGGTAATAGCAGGATGGAGGTCGGGACAATCGCGATAACAGGGGTTTTAAAATAGCATAGACTTGGAGACCTTGTCGCAGGGACAGTTATTGTAAGAGATAAGAGGTGAACATGAACGAGGAAGAATTACACTCTGAGATTGCCAGGGTAGCTTCTGAGCTTTATGAAAAAAGTGGAAGAATAGAAGGTCGTGACTTAGATAACTGGCTTGAGGCAGAGAGGATCGTAAAGTCTAAGTACAGGGGACAAGAAAGGCGTGCATATGAGAGGCATCCTTGTAAAAAGGTTATCAGATATTCTCCTTTTCGTCTAATGGAGAAGTCTACTCCTTGCGAAGGTGTCATAGTTGATATAAGTAAAAAGGGACTTGGGATGATAACAGATGTACCACTTGAAAAAGGTAGTATTTTATTTTTTGAACCAGAGTTAGAGAACAATGATTCGATTGCAATTGTCTCAACAGTCAAATGGACAAGTGAAGTTGAGAAAGACCTTTATAGAGTAGGATTAAAAATATACACGGAGGAGCCTTTTCCACTTTATTATTAAAGTATATGTTCACCCCCTTTTCTGGATTCATGCCTTAGCGGGAATGAAAAACATGTAATAGTAAAGTGATAGATGTTCAATAATATTAAACTCCGAACTCTAAATTCAAAAATCAAAACTAATAACAGTGGGTTTACTCTCATAGAAATTATCATTCTAATTATAATTGCAGGCATAATATTGCCTGTAATAATTGTCCCTTTTGTGACAGGTATAAAAGATAGCGGAAAACCAGAAATGGTAAATATAGCGATGTTTCTTGCTAACCAGAAGATGGAAGAGTTTATGAAATATCAATATTCAGATCCAGCTTTAAACCCTGTTGCCTTAACTCCTTATACTAATTCAGGAGTTACAGGTTATGATTGGCAATGGGAGATAGTCCTTGTAGATAGTGATTTTAATACATCTGTAACAGATGTAGGTTATAAAAGGATACTTGTTCGTATAAGGGATCCAGAGGGTGACACTTATGAGGTTTATTCAGTTGTTACGAATTTCCCATAACCCACCATTCCTGCCTTTA
>JBNAVX010000017.1:0-9972 GCA_049700155.1 Thermodesulfovibrionales bacterium | reverse complement strand
CATCTCTTTATCTGCTTTTCTCTTTGAAATGCAGACTCCCAAGACTCATGGATTTCATACCAGACAAGACGATGGACCTTGTATTTCTTTGTAAAACCATCTACCAAATCATTTTTATGCTCATATATCCGCTTCTTAAGATCGGAGGTAACCCCTGTATATAATGTCCCATTTCTCTTGCTGCAAAGGATATAGACGTAAAACTGTTTCAAAGTCCCTTTCTGGATTCCTGTTTTCACAGGAATGACGAAAAATGGCCATGATTATTCTAATAACTCTTTAAAAAAATACCAATTCTTTATGCCAAAAATCAAGAATTTATTAAAAAAGTCCATAAATGATTTTTACAAAAAGTC
This sequence comes from Thermodesulfovibrionales bacterium, assembly GCA_049700155.1. GTDB lineage: Bacteria > Nitrospirota > Thermodesulfovibrionia > Thermodesulfovibrionales > SM23-35 > JACAEY01. Next base: position 9,616 of record JBNAVX010000017.1, on the reverse strand, counting down.
CATAAATGATTTTTGCGTAGCATCAGGCGAATTTCCTCTTGACTTTTCAAATAGGTTAAGGGTTAGTATAAAAAAATGGATCTTAAACTTCTCTTGCTTCTCGCTGCCGGTCATTTTACTACCGATATAAATACCGGTGCCTTGCCAGCTTTCCTTCCTTTTATCAAAGAAGCTTTACAGCTCTCTTATACTATGACGGCTTCTATTATATTGGTTTTCAATGTTACTTCATCAGTAATCCAACCCTTCTTCGGCTACTTATCTGATCGTTGGTCAATGAAATGGTTACTTCCTGTAGGTCCTTTCCTTGCCTCTTTAGGCCTTGCTCTTTTAGGCTTTGGGCCCTCTTATTCCTGGATTGTCTTTTTTGCGGCCCTCAGTGGTCTCGGACAAGCCAGTTATCATCCCGAAGGCTTCAAAACGGTAAATTTTATAAGCGGAGAGAAAAAAGCCACGGCCATCTCCCTTTTCCATTTTGGCGGAAACTTAGGTTTTGCAATAGGTCCCATAATGGCCACCCTATTTTTCCGTCATTTTGGTCTAAAAGGCTCTTTGCTTTTCTTTATTCCGGGTTTGATTATGTTACTAATTTTTATTTTTCTTCCTCAATGGCAGGCGAAAACCGCCCAGCTTGTCATTAAAAAAGGAGCCTCCTCAACAACTAATAATGCTCGCCCAAATACTTATGCCATGGTGCTTCTCCTATTTACAGTGGTTTTTAGGTCAGCAGCCCGGCTTGGCCTTTTGACTTTTGTCCCTTTCTATTTTCTAAAAATCCTCCAGCAAGACCCGCTTACGGTAGGTAAATACCTCTCCCTTTTTCTTCTTGCCGGGACTGTGGGCGTGATCAGCGGCGGTCCGCTTGCCGATCGTTACGGGTATAAGAAAACTGTGCTTTTGAGTTTAGGTTTGACGCCGGTCTTGCTTTATTTATTTTATGTTACTTCTGGAATAATTTCCTTGGTATTCTTTGCTTTAGCCGGCTTATTAATCATCTCCTCTAACTCCGTGACCATGGCCATGGGCCAAAGCTTCATGCCCCAAAATGTAGGCATGGCTTCGGGGTTGATCTTAGGCTTGGCTATGGGGATTGGCGGCATTGCCACCACTTTTTTAGGATGGGTTGCCGATCATATGGGCATAATTTTTACGCTGCATTTAGCTTTCATCTTGCCGCTTTTAGCCTTCCTTACTTTTTATTTAATTCCTTATCCATCAAGACAAAATTGAATTCTCTTTTCTTTTTGAAGCAGACCTTTAGCTCGCCCCGACTCGTAGGGGGCAAGATTTAATTTTTTGCCCAATGTGGCAAGGAAAAAGTCCTGGCCCTACTGGGTGAGTGGTTTAATATTTACCGCACAGACTTTGAATACAGGAATCTTGGAAATTGGGTCTAAAGCATCTAAGGTAAGCAAGTTGGCGGCCGCTTCTTTGAAATGGAAAGTCATGAAGACCAACCCGGGTTGGAGCGCATCCGAAATCTTTGGTTTCACACGTACTTTCCCGCGACGAGATAAAACTTCTACCAGTCCATCGCCTTCTTGAATTCCTAATTTCCGTGCATCCTCCGGATTAATTTCTACCACCCCTTCTGGATAGATCTCTTTAAGCCCCTTAGATTTATGGCTGATGACCGTGTGATAATGGTAGATTATACGCCCAGTAGTCAGGATAAAGGGATATTGCTCATCGGGCAGTTCTGGCGGAGGAACATAGGGCACAACATGGAATTTTCCTTTCCCCCTCGTAAATTTATCTTGGTGCAGGATTGGTGTACCTGGATGATCGGCGGAAGGACAAGGCCATTGTAATCCTTCTTTCTCCAGACGTTCATATCGGATGCCCGCATAAGAAGGAGTCAAAGAAGCAATTTCGGCCATTATCTCTGCCGGCGCCTGATATTTCATGGGATAACCTAATCTGCTGGATAGATCACAAATAATCTCCCAGTCCGGACGGGCATTTCCTATGGGTTCAATAGCTTTACGCACCCTTTGCACTCGTCTCTCTGTGTTCGTAAAAGTTCCATCTTTTTCAGCAAAACTCACGCCCGGAAGTACTACATGGGCTAATTGGGCCGTCTCGGAAAGGAAAATATCTTGCACCACCAATAAATCTAAGTGCCTGAGTTCTTCTTCCACTTTACTCATATTTGGATCAGATAAGAGAGGATTTTCTCCCATAATAAAGAGCGCTTTTATTTTTCCCTCTCCAATCCCTTTCATCATTTCCATCAGAGTTAATCCTGGCTTGGCCGGGAGCTTGGCCCCCCAAGCTCGCTCGAATTTTTGCCGGACATTTTCGTCATCTACCCGCTGGTAACCCGTATAAACATTGGGCAAACCTCCCATGTCGCAGGCGCCTTGGACGTTGTTTTGCCCGCGCAGCGGATTAACCCCTGTTGAGGGCCTACCAATCTGGCCGGCCACCATGGCCAAATTGGCCAAGGCCAAAACATTGTTAGTTCCCGTAGTATGCTGGGTAATGCCCATGGCATAGAGAATTGAGGAGCTTGCTGATTGAGCATAGATGCGGGCTGCTGCGATTATATCTTCGGCAGGCACTCCTGTAATCTTAGCTACTACCTCGGGTGTATAATCCCGCACGGAATCAGTTAAAGCTCCAAAACCTTCTGTCCTTTCTTCTATAAAAGATCTGTCCAACCAGCCCTTAGCAATTATGGTTTGGATCATCCCGTTAATCAACGCCACATCAGTTCCGGGTTTATGGTTCAAAAAGATGTGGGCATATTCAGCTAATTCGATGCGGCGTGGATCAGCCACAATGAGTTTAGCCCCTTTCTTTCTAACGGCTGCTTTTACTTCCAGGGCAATTACAGGATGGTTCTCGGTCGTATTTGAACCGATAATAAAAATACAATCCGCATCCCGAATTTCCGGAATGGAATTGGTCATCGCTCCACTTCCAAAAGCCATCGCCAGACCGGCGACCGTAGAGCTATGTCAAAGCCGCGCGCAATGGTCCACATTATTCGTACCCAAGGCGGCGCGCGCTAATTTCTGCAAAAGATAATTTTCTTCATTAGTGCATTTGGCCGAAGTTAATACGCCAATGGCTTCCGGACCATAATCAGTTTTAATCTTTTTTAATCCCTCGGCCACTTTATCTAAAGCTTCTTCCCAGGTAGCCGTCCGAAATTTTCCATTTTCTTTTATTAAGGGATCCGTAAGGCGATCAGGGCTGTGGACATAATCAAACCCAAACCTGCCTTTGACACAAGTCCATCCTTTATTTATGCCTAAATCCTTATCAGAGGTTACTTTCAATACTTGGTTGTCTTTAACGTTTAAGACTATAGTACAGCCTACCCCGCAATAGGAACAAATGGTGGGCACTTTCTTCAACTCCCACTCCCGCCCTTGGAAACGTCCTGCTTTTTCCGTCAGCGCTCCTACTGGACAAACGCTGACACAATTTCCGCAAAAGACACAAGGAGTTTCTTGCAGAGAACGATCAAAAGGAGCAGCAATTTTGGTCGCGAAGCCTCTTTTGGAATAGTCTACCGCCTCGCAATATTGCACTTCATGGCAAACAGTCACACATCTTCCACAGAGAATACACTTGTTATAATCTCTTTCAAAAAAAGGGTTAGCCTGTCTAATTGGGTATTGATGTTTTTCGCCTTCAAAGCGGGATTGCCGAATTCCAAAATCATAAGCATATTTCTCAAGGCGGCACGAACCGCTTTTTTCGCAAGTCAGGCAATCAGAGGGGTGGTCAGAAAGCAAAAACTCGATGACTAACTTGCGTGCTTCTTGGACGCGCTTGGTATTGGTGCGCACCACCATCTTATCTGCCACCGGATAGGCACAGGAGGCCACTAAAGTTCTTGCTCCCTCCACTTCCACCACACAAAGGCGACAGGCAGCTAGAGGGTTTAAATCTTCGCGATAACAAAGGTGCGGAATTTCGATGCCCGCCCATTTGGCTGCTTCTAAAATATTCATTCCTTCTCTTGCTCTTACTTGCTGGCCGTCTATTATTATGGTAACTTCTTTCATTTATCCCACTCCTCTTTTTATCATGAGCGCTCAAGATCACAGCGCAAACAACGCTTAGCCTCACGGAGAGCAATCTCTTCATCAAAACCCAGATTAACTTCCCCAAAGCTCCTAACCCTTTTCTCCCCATCAAGAGCAGGCATTATCGCACGCGATTGGGAAAGACTCTCCTCTTCTTCCATCTTGGGGACGCTTACGCGCCGGATAGGTTGAAAGCTTCGGTTTTTATACAAATCTTTCCCTTTTAGATAGAGATCAATTGAACAGGCTCCTCTATATCCGCTGGCCATAGCCTCTACCACTGTTGAGGGGCCCGTAACTAAATCACCTCCGGCAAATACTCCTGGGACGCCAGTAAAAAGGGAAACTGGATCAACTTTAATAGTTCCTCTTTCACTTATGTTAAAATTTTTTTCTTTAGCCAAATAAGATAGATCAGGTTGGTAGCCAATCGCTGGAATTATGGTATCAACTTCCATCAGAAACTCTGAACCTTTGATCGGTACTGGCCGTCTTCGGCCACTGGCGTCGAAATCTCCCAATTCCATTCGTTGGCATTCTAAGGCTTTGACCCGGCCATTCTCTTTTAAGATGCGCGTAGGAGCTGCTAAGTAGACTAATTTTATATTTTCATGTTCAGCTTCTTCTATCTCCTCCTTATTGGCTGGCATCTCTTCCCGAGTTCTGCGGTATACAATATATACTTCTTTAGCGCCTAACCTTAAAGCGGTTCGAGCAGCATCAAAAGCGACATTTCCTCCGCCGATAACGGCTATTTTTTTGCCTATTTCAACTTTTTCTCCCAAATTAATCTGCCGCAGAAATTCTATTCCCGGTAATACGCCAATCGCTTCCTCGCCAGGGACGTTCATCTTTTGGTGGAGATGGGCCCCTATGGCCAGAAAAATTGCTTTATACCCCTCACGGAAAAGATCATCAATTTTAAAATCTTTTCCCCACACCATGTTGGTCTTTATTTCCACATTATGCTGACATATAAAATTAATATCATGCTCCAAAATTTTTCGCGGCAAGCGGTATTCGGGAATGCCCACGGCCAACATCCCCCCCGCAATTGGGAGAGCTTCAAATATTGTGACTCTGTATCCTTTTCGGCCAAGGTGATAAGCGGCATTCAAACCGGCTGGCCCCGAACCTACGATCGCTATTTTTAGGCCCTTTTCTTTCTCTAAAAAAGTCGGGGGAGACATTTTTCCTTGTTGTCTTTCCCAATCCGCAGCGAATCTTTTCAAAGAAGCAATAGCGATGGGGTCATCAATCTCTCCCCGCTTGCACATATTCTCGCAAGGGTGATTGCAGACGCGGCCGCAGATTCCCGCTAAAGGCATGGTTAGCCGAATGAGCTCAAGGGCTTCGGCATGTCTTCCTTGGGATATCAAAGCGATATAGCCAGCGGCATCACAGCGGACTGGACAGGTATTCTCGCAAGGGGCATAAACGAGGGCTTCACAAACTGCTGCTGGGCAATATTTCTCTTTAATATGCGCTTCATACTCGTCGCGAAAATGATTGATCGTCGAAAGCACGGGGTTGGGACAAGTTTGCCCCAATCCACAGAGCGCAGAGTCCTTAATATTCTGTCCCATCTCCAATAGGAGGTCGATATCTTCTTCTCTCCCTTCCCCTTTAGTGATCCGGGTTAAAATCTCCAACATGCGTTTGGTGCCCACCCGGCAAGGGACGCATTTCCCGCAGGATTCATCTTGAGTGAAACTTAAAAAGAACCGGGCAATATCCACCATGCAGGTCTTTTCATCCATGACGATCATCCCTCCTGATCCCATCATGGAGCCTGCTTCAGTAAGTGATTCATAATCTATGGGTAAATCTAAATATTTTGCGGGCAGACATCCCCCGGATGGCCCACCCATTTGGGCAGCTTTAAACTTCCTTCCTTTCGGTATTCCTCCGCCAATATCATAAATTACTTGCCGCAAAGTAGTACCCATGGGAACTTCTACCAAGCCCGTATTGTTTATTTTACCCGTTAAAGAAAATATCTTTGTTCCTTTACTACCAGCCGTACCTATTGCCGCATATTTCTCTGCTCCTTCAAGAATAATAGAACGGATATTAGCAAAAGTTTCTACATTGTTAATATTCGTCGGTTTTCCCCAAAGTCCGGCTAGAGCGGGAAATGGCGGACGGGCCCGGGGCATTCCCCTTTTACCTTCTATGGAAGCCAAGAGGGCGGTCTCCTCACCGCAAACGAAAGCACCAGCTCCTTCTTTAATCTTTAAATGGAAATTAAACGATGATCCTAATATCCTTTCCCCCAATAAACCCAATTCTTCGGCTTGCGCCATGGCTATTTTCAAATGCTGTACTGCTAAAGGATATTCAGCTCGCACATAGACATAGCCCTTTTCTGCTCCTATGGCATACGCAGCGATCAACATCCCTTCCAAAACTAAATGGGGATTACCTTCCAAGACGCTCCTATCCATAAAAGCACCTGGGTCCCCTTCGTCGGCATTGCAAACAATATATTTTTCCCGCCCGGGAGCATTTTTAGTGAACCGCCATTTTCGTCCAGTCGGGAACCCGGCTCCCCCTCTTCCTCGTAAGCCTGACTTTTCAACTTCTTCTATGACCTGCTCTGGGGACATAGTAAAAAGGACTCTACTTAGAGCTAAATATCCACCCCGGGCGATATAATCCTCAATCTCGGTTGGATCAATGCGCCCATTATCACTAAATACCTTACGCAGTTGACGTTTATAAAAGGGGACTTCGTGATCGTATATTATTTTTTGCCCCGTAGCCGGATCTGTATAAAGGAGCCTTGATATTATTTGATCTTTAATTAGGGTTTGCGTAACAATTTCTGAAACATCTTCCACAGCTACTTGCTGATAAAATATCTCTCTTGGCAAAATAACCACCACTGGCCCCCGTTCGCAAAAACCATGACAACCTGTGCGCATCACCTCAATCTTATTGGCCAAACCCCGATCCTTTATCTCTTGGATAAAAGCCATCCGGACTTGCTCGCTTCCCCAGGCCCGACATCCTGTTCCGCCGCATATAGTTACACAAGTTTTGTTTGGATCTCTTTTTTTAATTAATTCGTCTCTAAATTCTGCTAAATCTTTCTCGGAATTTAGCTTCCTGGTCAATTTTTCCTCCCTCAAGAATATTGTTTTAAGACTTGCTCAACTTTCGCTGGGGTCAACTTCCCATAATAATTTTTGTCAACTAATAATACTGGAGATAGAGCACACGCTCCTAAGCATGCTACAGTCTCAAAAGTAAATTTATAGTCCGGTGTAGTTTCATTCTCATTGATTCCCAAATACTGTTGAACAGCTTTAAGAACATTCTTCCCCCCCCGCACATGGCAAGCTGTTCCCCGGCAGACCCGCACCGTATGTCTTCCCCGCGGCGTAAGGTAGAATTGGGCATAAAAAGTGACCACGCCGTAAATACGGCTAAGCGGAATCTTTAGGCGCCGGCTAATCAAACTTAAAACTTCTTCGGGTAAATAACCGAAAATGGCCTGGGCTTCTTGCAGAACAGGAATTAAAGCACCTTCTTGATCTTGATATTTTTTTAAGATCTCTTCCACTCCAGATAAATCCAAATTCGGACTCATTCCTCCTCCTTAAATTCCTTATTTCTTCTCATTTATTAGGCGTATTTAAAACAACTGGCCCCAAAGAGGATTTTTCTTTTTTCTAACCTTTCCGTTCTTGGAGAAGTCGATCGGCGTATTCTAAACGCCCCATTACAATCTCCGCCGCTTTGGCCGCCTCTTTCAACGAGGTGTCCAAAACATCACCTATAACTGCATCCAGTCCACAGCAAATGGCCATGGTTAAAAAAGTGCGATTGAGCAACTTTCTTCCTTTGGCTCCTTGCGAGACATTACTTAAACCCACGATGAGATGGGGCGGATTTTTCTCCTGCCCAATTTGCCGAATTGCCTCCAGCGTTATTGGTCCCTGGGCTTGCGAAAATTTTAAAGGAAGAACGATCGGATCGATGAATAAACGCTCGCGAGGAATTCCATAGTTATCTGCATAGTCCATAATCCGCTTGGCAATGGCCACCCGGCCGACGGCGTGGGGGGGAATGCCTTGCTCATCCATAGTTAAGCCCACAATGGCCGCGTTATATTGGGCAGCCAAGGCCATTAGCCGATCTAACCTGCCTTTCTCTCCATTAGTAGAATTAATTAAAGCTGGCTTACGGCAGGCCTTTAAACCTGCTTCGATAACTTCCAACTTCCGGCTATCTATGGCCAAGGGCGTCTCCACTGCTTCCTGGACGGTTTCCACCAACCAAACCATCACCTCTGCCGGACGTAGCCAAGCCGTCCCGACGTTCAAATCCAAAAAATCCGCTCCCGCCGCGGCTTGTTTTTGGGCTATTTCTTGGATAGCTTCTTTACTCTTCTCCTGGATTAGTTTATAAATTTTGGGATTAAGGCCGTTGATCCGCTCCCCGATGTAGATCATTTTTCCGCCTCTTGATAACCAATCTTTTGCCCAATCTCTTTGATCTCCTCCATAAATCGGGGGTTATTGGTAAAGGGCGGGAGGGAGGTTAAATCTGCTTCGATTATTTGGGGACTATGGGAAATAAACCCCAAGCAGGGTATTTCAGGTAAATTTTTTAAGAGAAATTCGCGGTCAGTTTCATCCCGGACTTTATTTCCAATCCAGCCTAAGTTTTTCAGGCCAATGTCCGCAGCTAACTGCTTAATCTTTTGAGCGACTTCCACACTCCTTCTTCCAGGTTCCACTACTACGATAAGTTTATTTACGGCTCTGGCCGTGGCTCGGCCTAAATGTTCTACGCCAGCCTCCATATCCAAGATCACTATCTCTTTCCGCCCCAAGAGCAGGTGCGTAACTAACGTCCTGACCATTACATTCTCTGGGCAGACACATCCGCCTCCTCCTTTTTGGACAGTACCCATGACCATCAGGCGGATGCCCTCTTTCTCCAAAGAAAACTTATCCGGCAGATCATCGACGCGCGGATTGAGCTTAAAGAACCCCCCCATGGAGCCAGGTTTGGCTTCGGTTCTTTCTTCGATTAACTCTTTCATTTCCACAATGGGCGTCAAACGCTGGTCGCGGGGAAAACCAAGGGCCAGGCCTAAATTGCAGGCTGGATCAGCATCAATGGCCAAAACTTTAAACCCCTGCTGGGCATAAAATTTGGCCAATCCGGCCACCACCGTGGTCTTGCCTACTCCCCCTTTTCCTGTCACCGCTAATTTCATAAAAACCGTTCCCCTACCTTGCCGCAGGTTTGTCGCCAAAATGGAACAAATTTTGCGCCTGGCGCTATGCGCTAGGCCCTTTGCCCTCTGTTCCCCGCGTTTTGCCCTTGGCCTTTACCAATTTCCAAACGATGGTCTCCGTAAGTACTACTATATCCTCGGTCGTCAAATAATGATTTATAGAACTATCAAACAATATGGTCCCTGCAGGTCCAAAATCAACATCTCCTGCCCAAAGGACAAAATATATAGGCACATATGGTAAAGCCTGAATTTTTACTCCCCTATCCCCAAAATCTATGGGCGACCCTCCATAAAAAGCTGCAACTTGGAGCAAATC
>JBNAVX010000016.1:0-1911 GCA_049700155.1 Thermodesulfovibrionales bacterium | reverse complement strand
TAAGGTAGACCCTATTTCTTTTTCTATTCTACCCCCCTAAAGATTTGCTACTTCCCATAATGATAATTTATTTGACGACATATATAGAGATGATTACAATAATTTATAGAATAACTACAGGAAATACATAATTATGATTGTAGGAGAATACCCAGAGATACCCTCCGACAGAGAGGATGACTTACATAATCTCGAATATTTAGAAAAAGCACAGCTTATCCTATTTATGGCTGGAAACCAATTTATGGTTATGGAAGACCTTTTAAAGGCATTCCAAAAAAAGCATCCTGAGATTGAATATATCTTTTACGAGACCCTTCCACCGGGTCTCGAATTAAAACAGATTCTTGCTAATGGCGCATTCTTTAAAAGAAGGCTCATTCCAGGCAGCCCGGATATCTATACGTCTGTAACTGAAGACGCTATGAAGGAACTCATGAGAAAAGGATTTATTGATAAATATCATGTATATTTGCACAACAGAGTTGTGTTAATGGTCCAAGAAGACAATCCAGCGCAGATAAAAACTGTAAATGACCTTGGAAGAGACGATGTTCGAATATCACAGCCTGGAGGAATGGAAAATATAACAGACTATATTTTAGATATGTATGAAAAAGCAGGTGGAAAAGAACTTGTTAGAAAAATCATGGAAGAAAAAAGGGCAGATGCAACCACTATTCTTACCATAGTGCATCACAGAGAAACACCTTTAAGGTTAATTAAAAGGGCAGTGGATGTAGGTCCGGTCTGGGCTACAGAAGTAGAGTATGCTAAAAGAAAAGGACTGAAGGTTGAAGCTATAGAGCCTGGTGAGGACCTTGACCAACGAGATAGAGTAAACTATTATGTAGCAAAGTTGAAAAATTCTCCCAATCCTGAAAATGCTGATAAGTTCCTTGCCTTTATCCTTTCTGAAGATGCACAAAAGATATACAAAGAATATGGATTTGTTCCTCATATCAAGTATTCTTCATAAAAATTTTAAATAATAGGGGGTTATTCATGGACTTTGGAATGAAGAATAGATTAAGTCGTATTTTCAAACCAAAAACAGGTAAGACTGTAATGCTCGCAGTTGACCACGGCTATTTTCAGGGACCAACAACAGGACTGAGAAATCTCAAAGCCACTGTCACACCCTTGATACCAAATGCAGATTGTCTTTTTATAACAAGAGGTATGCTGAGGACATCTGTTGATCCAAGAAGTGATGTATCTATATGCCTGAGAGTCTCTGGTGGTCCAAGTATCTTGGGAGAATTATCTAATGAGGATATTACAACATCTATTGAAGAGGCATTAAGGCTTAATGCCTCAGGTGTTGGAATGTCTATATATGTTGGGGCAAGTAATGAAGATAGAACAATATCAAATCTTGGTAGATTGATAAACGAGGCTGAGAGATTCGGTATGCCTGTGCTTGCTGTGACTGCAGTTGGTAAAGAGATGGGAAGGGATGCACGTTATTTAGCACTTGCTTGCAGAATAGCTGCAGAGATGGGAGCACACTTTGTTAAGACATATTATTGTGAGGAATTTTATAAGGTAGTTGAAGGATGTCCTGTGCCTATTGTTATGGCAGGAGGTAAAAAAATACCTGAGATGGATGCCCTGAAGATGACAGAGAATGCAATGAGAGAAGGAGCATCAGGCGTTGATATGGGGAGAAATATCTTCCAGAGTGATAACCCTGTTGGAATGATTAAGGCAGTAAGGGCTATTGTACACAAAGGGGCAACAGCAGAAGAAGCATATGAGATTTATTTAAAGAAATAATTTTAAACAGAGCAATGCAGACATTGCCCAAAAATTTATTTAACTCGATGGATTAGCCCATATTATTCATAAAATTTTTGGCAGATGCAGTATTTGAGCGGATTTAAATTCTTTCGAAGAAAGAATTTACCT
>JBNAVX010000015.1:0-2499 GCA_049700155.1 Thermodesulfovibrionales bacterium | reverse complement strand
GATAATGTAAATGCCTTTTATTGAAAGAATGAATTCCACATATCCCCTCTATTAAAGGGGATTAAGGGGTGTGTTATAAAGGCAACCTCTTTTTAAAAATGCATGAATTTTGACTAAATACCTTATGTTATGCAGGTTTGTTTTATGAATTTAGATTATTTTGGACAGCAATGAATTTTATATAGTTTTAAAACCCTATAGCAGTTTTGAGAAAGTCATGGACAAAGATGACCTCAGGATTGTTGAACATTTTAGTGAGCTTGTGACTAAGTATCCCGGCAAGGCTATTGCTGTAGTCAATTAATAGTTAGTAGCTGTATGCGACACTGAAGTTGGGGCTGAACGGATTGCTAAACAAAAATATCCTGAGAGGATTCCTTCTGTTCTCACTGTTCCCCGAGAAGAGGATATGGCTTGTCTCTTATAGAATTCCCTTACACATTTCATAAAGGCTACTTGATGCCAATAATTCCTATCACTATTCTCGATGAAAAGGTCTGGGTTTACGTGGACTCGGGAGCTATGTTTAGTATTTTTCATACTTGAACAGCAAACCGTTTGGGAATCAATATCCATGATGGGCAATTCCAGATGATTGTAGTCGGAGACGGTAGCTACATTCCAACCTATTTTCACGATCTCCCCATTAAAATCGAAAAATGGGAAGTTACTGCCCCCGTCAGATTTTCCGAGCGTCACGGTGAAGGCTTTAACCTACTTGGCAGGCATCTTTGATCAGTTCCATGTTTGTTTCAACGACCATATCCGTAAAGTAACTTTTCAAAAGATTTAACCTTATTTTCCCTGAGAGTCAGCCCAATGACGGGCCATAACTTCCATAGATGTCGGAGTTGGACATAGGCCGTGGGACGTCGAATATCGGACAGTTGTAAATGCACGTTTGCAAGACTTGACCCCCACCTTGTATCACCTTCCCTCCCCTCTATAAAGAGGGGATTAAGGGGTGTGTTAGGTTTGTTTTATGAAATTATATTGTTTGGAAAGCAATGACTAAAAAAATGCTTATTTAGCTCATTTTATTCATAAAAGAAATTGGTAGATGCAGTGTTCGGATAGATTTAAACCGACTTAGGAAGACTTTTAAGGAAGGGATTTGTCTGGAAGCTCGATGTTAATTATTCTTCTTATCTTACTTTTGTAATTCTACAGTAGAAGTCAGAAGAATAACCCTCTTGCTAATGGTTATTGTCTAATGCCTCTTGGCTAATGGCTCCTGGCTATTGGCTTTTGGCTATTGGCTATTCTATCTTTATTATCACTGGCGCGGCAGGTGGGACAGTGTCAGTTTGATTTGAAGATTCAACACAATTAGGGCAAATAGTGCAGTCATTGCAAACAGGTTCTATAACTCGCATATGGCTGATTGGAATTGGCAAAGGATTTTCTATGATGCCTGACCAAAAATCTGTTTTTCCTTCTATATCCTCAAGATAAAATTGGTTATAACCCACTCCAGCATTATCAACAAAAATAGCTCCGTATTTTTTTAATGCTTCACAAATCATTTTTGTTAATTTATTAGAATGTTGAGTACAGTTATAAGATGGGTTCAATTGGAGCCTTTGCCCAATATACATAGCACCTTCTCTTGTTGATACTCCCTCACGATCTGTTGTGCAAGGATGTTTTGTAGTATATCCACCAGGTACTTTTTTCTCTGCATAATAAGCAAAAGCTAAAGCATGGTCTATTTCACCATTTAAATACTCATTGTAAGTAATTGCACCATGTAAAAGAGAAGATGCCATACAGGCTCGAACACCACCTTTATTATCATGTGGTTCTGTAACTCCTGAACCATCACCAACGAAGTTACCTTCATTGCTTGCCTCTATCGTTCTCGCCCGTTTTCTAACACAATCAGCAATCCAACCTGATCCACAATTTCTTGCTCTATAGAAATCCCATATCCATTTCCCATCATAACTTATAATTGCCATATGTCCATCTCTGTAATTCCCAGCGCATAACTCATCCATTCCTGATGATTTTGCATTTGCAGGTATGGGTACTTTATTCCATCCATTAGCTATTGCATTTGATCCACAAACACCATTTGGATTAGACATTGCCACTGTTGTAATAGGTGTATCTGATTTAGCATACCAAATAGGATAACTAAAATTTCTGTAAACTAAACTAAGGGAATTGCCATTTATAAGAATATCATTGATATGAGCAGAAGAATTTGGTGCAATAATTGGATTTACTGGTATTGGCTCATACCATGAATTTTGTTTTTCGAAAAATCTTTCTGCAAAAGTTTCATTTATTAAAAAAAAGAATAAGCTAATTGTAAAAATTATTCTAAATAAAGTTTTTAAATTATTTCTTGTAGACATATTAACCTCAATTTTTAAAAACTCAAATATTGCTCTCGTATTTATTAAATTGATACTGTCAAGTCTTTTATGCACATTCTCTTAAAGGCATAATTGTCAATGATTTCCATAGTTATTAATTAAGCTGCAATCCCTT
>JBNAVX010000014.1:0-2955 GCA_049700155.1 Thermodesulfovibrionales bacterium | reverse complement strand
TAAGTGTGTTAAAAGGTAAAAATTTTTTGGAAAAGACACAGAAAGGTGAAATACGATGATATAATATCAGATGGCAAAAATAAGGTTATTAATTCATCTGCTCCTTTTTATAATCACTTTTTTTTCTACTTTAATTGCAGGCGCTATGCAGAATGGTGTGAATGTAATTGAAAACCCTAAGATGATCTATAAAGGATTTCCATTTGCATTGACTCTCATGACGATTCTCCTTGCACATGAATTATCTCACTATTTTGCATCCAAAAGGCACAGAGTAAAGGCAACACTTCCTTATTTTATTCCTGCTCCCACAATAATAGGGACATTTGGAGCTTTCATTAAGATGAAGTCTCCTATTTCTTCAAGGAAAGCGCTACTTGATATCGGAGTATCTGGCCCACTTGCGGGTTTTGTAATCTCATTAATCGTATCAATTATAGGACTTTCGTATTCAAGGATAGTGTCTCTCCAAGAAGTAAAAGGAGGAATAACCCTTGGTGATTCTTTACTATTTTCCATCCTTTCCAATATTATACTTGATTATAGACCCGGTGTTCAGGACATACTTTTACACCCTGTAGCATTTGCAGGATGGATTGGTCTCTTTGTGACATCTATAAACCTTCTGCCAGTTGGACAGCTTGATGGAGGACATATTGCCTACGCGCTATTTGGAGAAAGACATGAGTACTTTTCAAGGTTATTTGTCCTTTTAATGTTACTATTTGGTCTTTTTTTATGGGCTGGATGGGTTGTGTGGGCTATTTTGTTGATAATACTTGGATTAAGACATCCACCTATCCTTTATAGTGAGATTCCTTTAGATAGGAAGAGGAGATTCATGGGATGGATTTCTTTCGGAATATTAGTCCTGACCTTTATACCTGTACCATTTAAAATATGATAAAGGAGATGCTGACCAAAAATGAATTATTTGGGTTAAGTTGTTATATGAAATTTTAAGAGGAAAAAATGAACCTAAAAGAAAGATTAGAGATAGCAAAAAGCGAAAATAGAATAATCGGAATTTTGTTGGGAAGAGATAAAGAGGAATATTTTATAAGAGGAACAGTTGTAGAAGTACACGAAGATTATTGTGTTATTCAGCCAGAAGGTTTTTCATATTATGGTTTCAAAACATTGGTAGTACCTTTTAGCGGAATTATATTTGCAGGGATATAGAATCCAAAATTATAGAATGAAATTATCAAGGAAATGGTAGAGAAAAAGAAGGAATTAATTGAAATATCTTTTCAAAGGACGGGAAACCTTATTGATAAGGCTATTGATGAGCTGATAGAACTTGCCAGTCCTATACATCATCCTGAGATAATTAGAGAAATGATTATAACCGCATTAAAGGCTGGAAGAGAAGAAGAAATTAAAGCAGACCTTAAACTTATGAATAATACATTAAAAGAGATGAGATTTACATCAAAGATTTTTGGACCATATCGTGATATAAGAAAGGTAACAGTCTTTGGGTCGGCAAGGACAAAACCCGATGAACCTGTTTATGAAATGGCACGGATTTTTGGTAAAAAACTTGCTGAAGCAGGTTATATGGTAATTACAGGAGGTGGGCCTGGAATAATGCAGGCTGTTAACGAAGGAGCTGGTCCTGAGAATTCTTTTGGAGTTACTATAAGACTTCCTTTTGAACAAAAGATTAACCCTGTGGTTGAAGGTAATCCTCGACTTATTTCCTATAAATATTTCTTTAACAGAAAGATAGCTTTTATAAAAGAGGCAAGCGCTGTAGCATTGTTCCCTGGTGGTTTTGGAACACTCGATGAGGCGATGGAGACCAGCATGCTATTACAGACAGGAAAACGCTATCCAATACCTCTTATTTTAATAGATGAACCAGAAGGAACATACTGGAAAAAATGGCTTAAGTTTTTTGAAGAAGAGTTACTTTCACAAAACTATATTACTGCTTCCGATTTTTGTATTTTCGACAGAGTTACTTCAGTGGATGAAGCTGTAATGAAGATAAATCATTTCTATCATCGCTACCATAGCATGAGATATGTAAATAATAAATTAGTCATCCGTCTTATTTCTTCAATTAGTTCTAAAGAAATACAGATGCTTAAAGAAAAATATAATAGAATTCTGATACCAGAGGGTGATATATTTCTTTCAGGACCTTTTCCTGAAGAATTTGATGAGCCTGAAATTTTACATCTACCGAGACTTGTGCTTGATTTCAATAGGAAGAATTTTGTAAGACTTCGCTGCCTCATCGATGATATTAACAATTTCTAATCTCTAAGATTATCTATGTCTATGATATTCTTTTTGCCAGTGTTTATCTTCTCTGTAATGTCTCCTGTCCCACTCTCTCCAGTGCTTCTTAAATTGACCATAAGGAATGTTACGGTGTCTGTCATAAATTTTATAATATTTATAATTAATATTTTTGAAGACAACAGGAATTCTTGAAGGTGGAAGATAATACCATGGTCCATTGTAAAAAACTGACCTGTACCAGTGTCCATCGTGGATACGGTACCAGTAACCAGAGTGGAAGAAGAGCTGAAAATCAACATAAGGTGCGAAATAGACCGGGGTATTTGGGATTAAATATACCACAGGTGGAGCAGGCATAATAACTGCTGGGGGGGGAGGTGGTATTGTTCCTATTCCGAAAAAGAAATCTACATCAGAATATCCATCACTTGGAGATAAAAATAAAGGTAATTGAAGAAAAATAAGACTTAAAACACCTATAAATATTTTCCCCTTCATATCACGCCTCCTTTTAAGGTTTTCGTATTGTCAAAAGTTTTTAAGTAAATTCTTTAAATATCCTTTATCTTCAAGGGGTTGATTTAAATTAACCTACCTCCCTTTAAATAATGTCGTATTCTCAATACCTGCTTACCTTTCCGTCCTTCCCCGATTTAATCGGGGAATCCAGTCCCTTTTTCTGGATTGTCCGATCAAGTC
>JBNAVX010000013.1:0-2228 GCA_049700155.1 Thermodesulfovibrionales bacterium | reverse complement strand
TGCCCCCTTGACTGCAATTTTTATGCCTATTAAAAAATTCTTTAAAATAATATATTATGGCAGACAATTAAACAGCGTTTCTTAAATATAATGATACAGATTGTGCATAACGGCTACAATATTAATGGAAATTAAATAATAATTTTTATGAAACGATACAGGACTATTTTTCTGATTTCTCTATTTTTTATATTTTTCACATATACATCTTCTTCTGCATTTAATGCAGAAGTCTCACCATCTGAGATTAAGGCAGGTGATGCTTTTTTAATTAAGGTAAAAAATGATACAGAAACCTCTCAACCACCTATTGCTTTATTAAAAGGTAGACGGTTTTATTTCAATATATGCGGTGAAAGATGTTTTGTTGCAATCGGTTCAATAGGGCTCAGAACAAAACCAGGGACCTATGCGATCAAGCTTAGAGCTGGGAAAAAGAAAAAGAATTTACCCCTAATTGTTACAAAAAATGCTTTAGCAACGATAAAACTTAATTTACCAGATAACAAGGTATTTTTAAGTAAGAAAGATCTCAAGAGGGTTAAAAGAGAAGATAAAAGGTTAAAACATATATTTCAAAAAGTGTCCAGAAGCCAATACAAAGGAAATTTTATTATTCCCCTTGAAAATGATATATCAACCCCTTTTGGTATCAGGCGTATTCTTAATAATGAATGGATAAGCATACATAGAGGAGTTGATATAACTGGTAATAATGGTGAAGAAGTAAAGGCATCAAATAATGGAAGAGTTGTTTTTGCTGATGAACTGTTTTTTGGAGGAAATACTGTAATACTTGACCACGGACTCGGTATATACACTATTTACATGCATTTATCTAACTTTAATGTCAAGGCTGGAGCAAACGTAACAAAAGGTGATATCATAGGATTTGTTGGTTCATCAGGGAGAACTATAGGGCCTCACCTTCATTTTGGAGTAAAAGTGATGAATATGAGCACTAATCCTCTTTCGCTTATAGGTTTGAATCTCTAACTCACTTAATCCATAAATTTATGAGTAACTGGCAGATGCAGTATTCTCGCTCATTCTCGGCTCGATTAAAATCGAGCCTCCGAGTAAATTCTTTCTTCGAAAGAATTTAAATCCGCTCAAACATTGCATCTGCCAAAAATTTTATGAATAATATGGGCTAATATTCTTTAATAAGTAAGGAGGTTCATGGAACTAATAATAGTCCTGATAATAATCCTTGTTCTTTTTGGTTCGTCAAGATTACCTTCAATTGGTAAAAGTTTGGGAAAGACTATCGGGAATCTCAAAAAGGGTTTTTCAGAAAATAAAAAGACCGATGTCAAAACTAAGAAGGAGGTTTCTGAAGAAGGAAAGGTAGATAAGTAAAGTCATTCTGAAAGCCTTTTGAGAAAATCCTTTACAATTTCTTTAAATTCTTCTGGTTTATCAAGATAGCATGCATGTCCAGCATCTTTAAGAATATATACCTCTGTATTCTTTATATTTTCCTTGAGGATTTTTGAATTATCTGGTGAAGATATGTCATCTCTCTCGCCCCAGATACCAAGAAGTGGTACAGTGACTCTGCTTAATTGATGTATGAGAGTCTTTACATTCACAGGTCCAACAACAATACCTGCTTTTGCACTACAGCCACTTGATAGATACCTCAATGTAACCTCACCGCTTATTGAGGCACCTAATAAAATAGGTTCATTAATATTGAGTGTTTTTAATAAGTCCTTCAGAAACTCTACATATTCGTCGCGGCTTTTAACATCAAACTTCTCGGAGCGGCTCTTTATTCCATAAGGCATATCAAAGGAATATACATGGTAACCCTTTGCCAGTTCATCAAACAGACCTATTTCTATCCATGTTTCTGCACAGAAGCTGAACCCATGTAAAAGAACAAAAGGGATACCGCTTCCCTTTTCAAGGTACCTGATCTTCAGACCCCTGATAGATGTTGAATGCTCCAAAAAATTTATCCTCTGGGAAGTTTTTATTTTATTATAAAATTTCTTGTACCTTGTGATAAATGCACAGTTTAATCCTGATTGGGTGGATTTAAGCATAGAATTATCAGGAGATGCTGAAACAGGTTCAGCATGACAGTTTAGATTCTATTATGGAAAAGGTGATGTTTACCTCGTGACGGTAAGCCTGTTACGTAAAGATCATTCTTGCACATATAGGAAACTATTTGTGCACATGACACATCCTTTTATTAATGGAACTCCCATACCTTT
>JBNAVX010000012.1:0-2055 GCA_049700155.1 Thermodesulfovibrionales bacterium | reverse complement strand
TACAAGTAAAAGGGTAAAAAGTAACCTCATTTTTGAACATTTATTATAATGACCAGTAATAAGATTTCAATTTATTTCATACTTGTCCAGAATAATTTTTATAAAAACTGAATATAATCTTTCTTGCTTTATGGTATGACCGATATTAATAATAATTGAGAGACTACCTATAAAAACAGATGGTTTTGACCTTTTAGCATGAAAATTCCCAGAATCATACTATTTTTGATTTTAGTATGATATCATTAATCTTATGAAGGCATTGTGGAAAGGCAATATTAGTTAGCTTTGCCCTTGTAAACATCCCTGTAAAGCTTTATACTGCAGTCCACAAGAAAGACCTTGATTTTCATCTTCTTCATAAAAGCTGTTCATCACCATTACAGTATGAAAGATTTTGTCCTGTATGTAAATGGTATTTCGAAAAAATTCCAAAAACCCTATCTGAGATTTTTTATTCATTTTCTTCATCTAATCTAAATTTATAAAGGTTTAAGGAATCATTGATAAGTGCAATAGTTATTTAATTATTACTTTATGACCTGTAAGTTGTATAAGTAACACAACGAGTATGGCGATCACAAGCAGGGCAATAATAACACCAAGGCCATTGCAACAATCACCACCTAATCTGAGTTTATCTATGTTGAGTGCAATGTTATGTATCTGAATCTCCGCAATCATTTTCCATTATGTCTCACTTTAAAACACAAAGGCTTAGTTATTTTACCTTACCTACAGGCATTATACAGATGGGTTGTTCTTCTGGTTTCATTGTGAGACAGATACAGAAGGCGACTGATAGGGTCTACCTTGCAGATTACATTCCGGGGAGATTTATCTCAATCCTAAATGTGAAAGAGTTGTAAGAAGCCACACTGAGCATTAAACAGAAGGAAGCTATCAGGGGAACCCATTAAATAATTAAGAAAAGGTTTCTTTTAACCTACAAGTTTATCAAACTCTTCAACTGAAACTGCTGGTAAAGTTGTAAAGGAAATACCTGTCAATTTAGTAAGTTCAACTGATGCCTTCATTACTTCAGAAATCCCTGGAAAATCTACGATAAAAGCCAAGTCATAGATTCCTATTAGAGCATACATCGAAATTACCTTTCCTCCACTTTTCTCTATAAGGCTGATTACGTCCTCTGTTCGTTTTGATGTAATCCCTTTTACCCCTTCCATTGAATATTTACCAACCATCAAGAATCTTATCATCTTATTTCACCCCCTTCCTTTTAAAATTCTGAGTTTCCACCGCTAAAATTACCCTCTTTTTTCCGGAGCAGGTGGTATAGGTGCTTTTGGTTCTTTTATCACATTCAGGGCTTTCCTGTATGCCTCGAGCAGATCCTCATAGTGTTTGATCCTGAATGTCATGCTCGGTATATTCTTTATAGCATAAATGACTATATCCCATGCAATCTCCTCATCTGTTTTATATACAACACAGCCTGAAGTTTCAATAAAATATCTTTTACTCTCAAATGTCTTCTCTTGGGCTTCAGCTATACCAATAGTAAAGCAAATAATCATTATTACAGGTATTAACCATCTTCCCATAAAAACCTCCCTAAAATCTTACTATTTCTAGTTCTATCTCTTTGTCTTTTTCCAGATTGACAATGAGCATTGACTCTGGAAATGGGCCTGGGTTGAGATAATAAACTTTTCCTTTCTTTTCCTTTCTCAACTGATGAGTATGTCCATGAATGAATATATCAATTCTTTCACCTTTAAATTTGTCTTCTAATTTTCTATCAGAAAAGAACAACCCATACCTATGAATGACCCCGATCCTTTTACCTTCTACCTCGATGATTTCTCTTTCCCTTAAGATTTTCCTTATCTCTGAAGGATCCATATTACCTGTTACTCCACAGAAATTCCCTAATTCTCTTAACTGATGTATGACATTGATGTCAGTATAATCACCACAATGTATAATTAAATCCAGATTCAGACCTTTAAGTCTTTCTATTAAATTAGGAGATATACTCAGACTTGTCCAAAATAAGTTTTTAGAAAGACCTACATACCCTTTTTACACACC
>JBNAVX010000011.1:0-7206 GCA_049700155.1 Thermodesulfovibrionales bacterium | reverse complement strand
TATTCTCGCTCATTCTCGGCTCGATTAATATCGAGCCTCCGAGGTAAATTCTTTCGAAGAAAGAATTTAAATCCGCTCAAATACTACATCTGCCAAGAATTTTATGAATAATATAAGTTAAGTCAGCAAAAAAAGCGGTGAGGACAGAGGCAAGAATATTGACTTAAATGGTAATGTTCAGACACCATGTTTCAGGGCATCTGCATTTGGGAATGCAGGAACAAGGGTAACCGGGGATACGTTCAGAATAGACTGCAATAACAACAGGAACTTTTGAGATTAAGTTTTATCTCACGTTTTACAGAATTTTTGCAGAATCTATAAACTTACAAACTTCATTTCTAATCATGTATGGTTGAATTTTATTTTAAAGTAAAAACACCTCTCAACGTTGAGATCAGAACCACTATCGAATACTGGCAATATCTTGTTACTAAAAAACATCCCGTAATGAAGGATAAAGAAAACATTGTAAAAGGGACCTTACAATATCCTGATGAAATAAGGCAGAGCAAAATTGATAAAAATATTTTCCTTTATTACAGGCAATTTGATAAACTATATTGTGCAGTTGTGAAGCATATACAGAAGGAAGGTTTTCTGATCACTGCTTATCCCGTGGATAAGATGAAAGAAGGCGAAAGAATATGGACAAAATATTAGTTTATTATTACAGAGAATCTGATACGATGGACATCTGGTTTGGAAATCCCGAGGATGAGGTTATGTGCGAAGAAGCTGGAGAGGGAATTATCCTTAAAAAGGATAAAAATGGGAAAGTCATAGGCATTGAAAAGCTCTTTGTTAGCAAGACAGTTGGTGTTGATCAACCCTTACCTGTTGAACTTGTAGTAGCTTGATAAATACTTTGCTTTGCTATCCCTGCCTATGTTGGTCAGCAGAGAAGGGCTGCGAGGACAGAGGCATACACAAATCTTGAGGCTTTAAAGGCTTCTTGAGGAGCAGTTCTTTGCAGAGAATGCGGAGTATGCACCTACAGGCGGTGGTACGCTTAACTATAATGCTTCTCCTAACACACCTGACAGCGGAATAGAAGACGTACTTCGCGGATTTAGACCAGGAGGATGTTTAACGGACGATACAGACCCTACTCCTTGTGCATCGCCATTTAGCTTAAATTTTACCTACTCAATAACAAGTGCTGATATAAATGGTGACGGTTTGGCTGATACTTTTACTGCTACAGCTACAGGAGTTGCTGGCACAAGAGTCGCCGGGGATGTGTTTACCATAAACCAAAATAATGTGAAAAACTTCTAACACTAATTACCACACTACTTGTAATGCAGGTACAAGGGTGGCCAACGATGTCTTCGCCATAGACTGCAATAATAACAGGAACTTCTGAGTCTGATTTATCTTTAAAGCCTTTAATTTCCAGGTTTATTTTCTATTTGTATGTTACGTAAAGATCATTCTTGCACATATGGGAAACTATTTAGGCATATGTCACATCCTTTTATTAATGGAACTCCCATACCTTTCTTCTATCCATATAGAGCATATAATTAAACATAAACCGTCATTGCCCGACTTGATCGGGCAATTCAGAATAAAGAACTGGATTCTCTGGTCAAGAAGGGGAATGACTGAAGAAGAAATTAAATACATTATAAGTATATACCAAAGGATTAAATGAATTAAGTGTCAATTATGATTTTTACCAATAGTACATAATTGATATTTCCGTAACATTATTTTGTATTTGTATTGAAAATCAAGAGATTTTATTTTAATATTTCATTTAAAGGAATAAAAATTATTTTGTATTGTAAAGGAGTAAAGGATGTCTGCAGTCACAGATGATAGAAAAGTAAGCGATATGACAGTAAAGGAACTTAAAGAGCTTATCAGGGATATTATTTATGAGTTATTAGACCCTGATTATGGTCTTGAGTTAAGACCCGAAATAGAGGAGGTATTAAGGAAATCAATTGAATCAAAGGAAAGGATACCTGTCGAAAAAGTTGCGGAAGAATTGGGACTTAAGTGGTAGATGTATAAACTTTATTTCACTCCAGAAGGTAGAGTTTCTCTTTCATATCTGGATAAAGAAACAGGACAAAGAGTTTTAGATAAGCTTAAATGGTTTACTCAGAATATTGAAAATATTCCACATCTTCATCTCAAAGAAAAATTCTCAGGGTTATATAAACTTAAAGTGGGTGATTGGAGAATTATTTACGATATCAATCATGATGAAAAAGTAATTACTGTTCATAAAGTAGGTCATAGGAGAGAAATTTATAAGTGAGAACAAATTTTATCAGCAGAAGATCCGCGAGGACAGAGGCATATACAGAACATCTTCATTAGGAAACATAGGGACACGCTTAGCAGGGGATACTTTTAGAATAGATTACAATAATAACAAGGACTTCTGAGTCTGGTTTTGCGAAAATACTGCATCTGCCGATTACTCATAAATTTATGAATTAAGTGGGCTAATATAAACTTCATTTCTCATCGAAGCTACAAGGCTATTTTATTTCACCTCTGATAGTTCTATTTTTACATTATATCCAAGCCTTTTGAAAAAATCATAACAATCATCCCACGTGAGTCCAAATTCCCTTACATCTGCAAGTCCTATACGCGCAAGAATATCTCTTATAAGTTCAAAACTTCCTTCTTCATAGTCTGCTTCCTTTATCATCTCCTTTACCCAATCTATGAGGTTTGACAAAGCAATTGTCCTGTTTATATATTTAAGAAGCATTTCAACAAGTATCTTTCTTGTTACAAGCATTTTACCTTTCCTTTATTTTCTTGTGACCCTTATCAGTCGGAAACTTTTCATGAATCTCTATTAAATTCCCTTCGCTATCATAAATTTCCTGAAAAAATTTTATTGTATTTTCATATTTGCCTCATCAATCTCCTTAAGGTTCCCGAGTATCTTCTCTATGTTCAGTTTCATTCAGTAATGTCCTCTTTTATAATAATAAAAGAGCTTTTCTCCTTCAACGGCATAAAATTTTGCATGGTAAGCCACAAAATCAGCCCATAGATCTTCATCCTTTACAAAAAGTAATTCACCCTGAATAATACTCTTGACGAGAAGAATATCTGCAGTGTTTATGACTGTTAAATCAAGAGGATACTTATATTTTAGTTGTTTTTCCAGTTCACGGGGTAATTTTATCTCGTATCTGTGCCAATCGGATTCTTTATAATCCTACATATATGCCAACATCAATGTCCCTGAAAAAAGGCATTTCAGGATCAACAAAAGAGCCAAAAATATAAGTAAAGATTATTTCTGGATATTTTTCGAGACTGTATTTAATATTGTCGGTTATTTCTTTCTTATTGTTTATTGTAATTCTATAATATATTAAAATCACTCATCATCTTCTTCTATCTGGCTTTTAACAAATTATAACAGATTAAGGTCAGAGAAAGAAGTCATGTCCGCCTTTTTGATGTCCATTGCTATTACAGACACCCAATCTGGTAACTAAACATGAATAAATAGATCAGAACAAACCGATATTTAAACTTCCATAACTTTAAGCCCTGTCTGTTTTGCTATAAGGTTAAAATGCTTATCAGAATGCAATAATGTGCACTTATATCGCATTGCAATTGCTGATATTATTACATCTACCATCGGCACATTAATACCACCTTTTCTATTTTTATAGGCGGTCTTCCACGCCATTTCCCAAACATCATGATCTATCGTGAGTTGAGGAAGCGCAAGAAAATCCTGATAGAGCATATTATATTCTTTGTCAGATTTAGCTCCCCTTAGAATCTCCATAATTATTATCTCTGATACGAAAACTCTATCTTCTAAAACCAGAGAACTGATGCGATCCTTCAGGGATGTATCCAATCCACGAAAACATTTGACCCATACAGATGTATCAACGAGAAACTTATCAACGGGCTGCATCTATTTTCCTGTCTTCTCTGAACTTCTCAACATCGCTTAAAGTAATATCTATTGGTGATGTTCCAAACAGGCTTATCAGATGTTCTATTCTCTTTTTCCTTATAAGTTCTTTAAGCGACAGGTTGATAAGCTCCTTTTTAGTCTTTATAGCAGTAAGTTTTTTTGCCTCTTCTATAAGCTTATCATCTATGTCTATAGTAGCCCTCATTTAGCACCTCCTTTAGGCATATTTTAAATCGATTTTTTGTGTATGTCAAGTGTATTTATAATCGGGCATCTGCATTTGGGAATGCAGGAACAAGAGGAGCAGGGGACACATTCAGAATAGACTGCAATAATAACAGGGATTTCTGAGGATTATATAATCAAGGCATTAGCTATTTTAAAATCATGGCATAACAATTATCTTTGGTGGAAAATCACATTACTGAACTATAAAATTTCTGATTATAACCTGATCTTTCATTGTTTTTTAAAATAGCCTTATGTTAAATTTTATTTATGAATATCAATGGATTTATTTTTACAGGAATTGTTTATAGAGATGGAGAGAGTTATTCAAGTCTTTGCCCTGAATTAGATGTAGCATCTCAAGGAGATACAAAAGAAGAAGCAGAAAAAGCTCTTCTTGAAGCGGTTACATTGTATTTAGAAACAGCCTTTGAATCAAATCTCCCTTATCTTCGTCCTATTCCATCTGATGAAGACCCCAGGATAGTAAATCCCGAATCAGTTTTAAAGGTATTTAATCTTAAAATAGATTTTAAGATTAAGGCTTATGCCTAAACTGCCTGTTCTAAAGCCCTCGGAGGTTGTAAAGGCTTTAGAAAATATTGGATTTTATCAAGTAAGACAGAAAGGGAGCCACCTTCAATTAAAAAGAGGAAATTTGTTAGTGACTATTCCTATGCATTCTAAAGACATCAATCATGGTACTTTAAAATCTATTATCCGCCAAGCAAAGTTAAGCACAGAAGAGTTTCTGAGTTTAATTAAATAGGGTATAACGATGTAAGTGTTTTAAGAATAAAGAAACACACATTGCAGGAGACACATTCAGAATAGACTGCAATAACAACAGGAACTTCTGAGATTAAATTTTGATTTTCTATTTTAAAAGCAAATAGATTTGACCTGAATAAAAGAGTATATTGTTTGTAAATGGTCAGTCTATATAGAAACCTTTCTTTTGCTTGCATGGAGAATAGTAATCCACACCACTTCCCCTTTTTCATACCTTATGATAATATCGTCATCAGTAAGTTCGCTATCATCTGCATGACTAGGTTTTTTAAAGTTTAGATACAAAACATCTGCCTCTTCATCATAGCTATACCAGATACGATTAAAAGGTAAGGTTAATAATTTTGGAACGAGATTGACGATTTCTTTGACGTCTATCAAGGCCATAGTTTTGTCCTCCTCTCAAATTGTTTGATCTTCCTTGTTAAAAAGGCTGTGATTATAAATCCGTCATATTTTGCTTATTTCTTTATATATTACAACCATATATTTTCCAACCTCAATTTCTTTCACCGCAATTAATTCTTCAGCTTTGTCTTTGTAAATAGCCTCTGGTTCTCGAATAGTCTCAAGAACCTCAAAATAATAACCGGCCATTTCCGAATGCTTTTCGATAATATGAAACCATCTTTCTTCAGTTAACCCACTTAATTCATAAACTTACGAATAATTGGCAGATGCAGTATTCTCGCTCATTCTCGGCTCAATTAAAATCGAGCCTCCGAGGTAAATTCTTTCTTCGAAAGAATTTAAATCCGCTCAAATACTGCATCTGCCAAGAATTTTATGAATAATATGGGTTAATCTTATAGGTATCCCACTTTTCGATTGAACTATATCCATCTTAAATTCATGGTAAGGTGGCTATTATGCTCTCGGAAACGTTCATTATTTCTATTAATTAATTATAGCGAGATGACTAAATCTTTAACAGAGAATTTTGCATTGAGAGCATATGATATGAATAGATATACCGAGAATCCCTCAATTTAGTGGGTTAAGTCAAGAGGTGGCAGGTAATATTTCTTCGAGGAACGTGCCTTTTGTATTTTTTATCTCTTCTTCTGTATAACCAAGTGCCTCTATTGGCTCAAAAACCCTTCCAGCTGCCAGACCAAGTGCTTCAAGCCTCTCTCTAAGATTCATATTTTTAAAATCTTCAGAGATAACAATCAGGTCTATATCGCTATCTTCACGGGGTTGTCCACGTGCATACGAGCCATACAATATAATTCTTTGTGGTCTTATACCGAGTTTTTTTATTTCTTCCTTATATCTTTCAATTATCTCTTTAATCTCTCGTTCTGTTTTAGCCATTTAAGCACTTTCTCTGTATTTTTTAGATATTCTTTTGCAATGTCCTCTGGATAGTCTTCTAAAAGTCTTTTAAAGTCTTCAGGGTATCTTGTAACTACACTTGCATTGTTTATCTTTGCGATGAAATCGAACATATCTTGAGGGACACTTAAATTGGCGAGTTTTATAAGATATATAAGATTATGAGTTTTTGGAGGGACCTTGTCAGTTGTTTCGGCTACGATGGCTTTCATTGCCTTTTCGATAGCCATATGACACATGAAGATTACATAAATATATCTGCCTGTTTCGAGCATATGTTTTGCAGTTGAAAAATCATATTCAGAGGAAAAAAGAAAGTTTTCTGTGTCCTTTCTCATGCAAATATATTATTAAAAACTACTTGATAAGTAAATCGTTTTTCTTTTTTAATAGAATTATCAGCTAATCCAAGGCGCCCCCTGTTCTAACAGCTAAGAAAATGGGCGAGATATTTCAAAACTTAAAAGAAAGCTCCAAGAATGCCTGAAGATTGTATAACATAGTACGCCTTTTTGTGTTTTATGAAAAAGGGGTTAGGTTATACTTTCTAATTTAGACTTTGAAATGATTCAAGTTATAGTTATTGGATTGAGCAAGATATTGACTTAAATGGTAATGTCCAGACACCGTGTTTCAGGGCATCTGCATTTGGGAATGCAGGCACAAGAGTAGACGGCGATGTCTTCGCCATAGACTGCAATAATAACAGGAACTTCTGAGTCTGATTTATCTTTAAAGCCTTTAATTTCCGGGTTTATTTTGTATTTGTATACCTTGAAATTAGAAATTTCATCAATTAAGGGTGCTTTATGAAGCATGAAAGTTACGTAAAAATCATTCTTGCACATATGGGAAACTATTTGTGCACATGACACATCCTTTTATTAATGGAACTCCCATACCTTTCTTCTATCCCTATAGAG
>JBNAVX010000010.1:0-9988 GCA_049700155.1 Thermodesulfovibrionales bacterium | reverse complement strand
CTCCCCTTAGTAAGGGGAGGACGGGTGGGGTTTTAAATATCCCTCTTCCTTTTTCCTCCTTAGTAAGGGGAGGACGGGTGGGGTTTCAAATATACCCTTTCCTTTTCACCCCTAAACAAGGAGAGGATAGATTGAGATTGCTTCATCGTCCACTAAGGTGGACACCTTTTTGAGAAGGAGTGATTCTCTCACTCAACTTATCATTGTTTATATTTGAAGCAATCTCTAAAGAAAAAGCAGCAAAATCAATGCCATGATTTCATAACCCACACCTTACTCCTCCCCTTAGTAAAGTAAGGGGAGGAAGGGTGGGGTTATGATGCCCTGATAATCTAATTTCATAAATAAACCTAACACACCCCTTAATCCCCTCTTAATAGAGGGGATATACGGAATTCATTTTTACAATAAAAGGTATTTACATTATCCCTTACCCTTAAAGAGTTATCTAGATTCTAATTTTCCCCCAATTTGCCGATGGAAAGTGTCAATGCGAGCAAAGCGAAACAATCTCAATATTTAAAAAAGAGATTGCTTTACACCATTAGGGTGTTAGTAATGACGAATAAGCTAAAGATTTTTATAGTCCATCGGCAAATTTGGGTTTCCCCTCTAAAAAGAGGGGTGAAGGGGTGTGTAAAAATTCCTTAAAATTACTTTTTGCGTCCATATTTATGGCAGGATTTGCAGAGGTCAAAGGGCTTTGATGCCTCATATCTGAAGAGGTTCATATAATCAGAACTGTGAGGGTTATGACAGCTTGTGCAGGAAAGCTCCCCATATTTTGATGAAGGGTCTTTTCTTCCACTCAATGGATGTCCTGCTTGCAGGACACCACCTGCTGCATGGGGTGCTTTAGCAATCCTTGGATGACACATGAGGCAACCATCAGTTATTGGATAATAAAGGAGTGCAACATCCCAGGATGCATGTGCATCATGGCAGACATTACACATCCCTGCTGAAACAGGTGGGTGGTTGTTTTTCCTGTTAAACTCTTTTTTATCATGGCAATTAAGACATAGTTCAGGTGATTTTGATAAGAGGAGTTTTCTTACATCTCCCTGATGTGGTTCATGACAGCTCATACACGCACCAGAGAAGACAGGTGAATGATTGTATTTATTTTTAAAGTCAGAGCTATCATGACACATGAAACATACATCAGGTGTAGCTTTTATAAGCAGTCTCTGTGCATCAGATGAGTGTGGTTCATGACAGTCAAGGCAACGACCAGTTGCAACAGGTGAGTGGTGTTTCTTCTTTATATCTGAGATATATTTCTCTTTAGCATGACATAGAAAACATTCCTTGGGCATCTCAGCAAGAAGTAGTTTTCTTACTTCACTCTTGTGTGCATCATGGCATCCCATACACCTTCCTTCTGCAACTGGTGGATGTTTTGTTTTTCTCAAAAAGTCAGCACTTTCATGACATTTGAAACAGAACTCTGGCATCGCTGATGGGATGAGAGACTTATAATCTGTTGTATGGACATCATGGCATGATAAACACTCACCACTTACTACTGGTGGATGTCCAAATTTACCGAGAAATTTCTTCTTATCATGGCAACCCCAGCAGAGGTCAACACCCTGTGCAAATAGGTATCTCGGAAAGTCTTTCTTCATCCCTGTTAAATGTGCCTTGGTATGACATGATACACATGTCGTTGGATGGTCATATTTCCCGGCTACTTTATCCTTATGACACCTCAGACAGTCAGGGAACTGCTGGGAGTGAGAGATGAAAGGGTTTAAGAAGATTATTAATATGAAAAAAAGACTATAGACTATAGACTTAAGACTACAGACAATAGACTGAAGACCAAAAACTAAAAGCTGAGTTTGCTGTAATATATTGAACTTTTTAATTTTTGATAAATAACTCAAACATATCCCCTAAAATTGAAGTTACTTAACTTACAGCAAACAGACTTATGATGTCAATAATAGAACCTATGGTTTTTTTATTGTGAGTTTAACTTTATTGGTCTCAATTCCATTTATTGTTAACCAGAGTTTCTTGGTCCTCGTAGTTCCAGAGGGCCAGCTTGTGTAAGCTGGAATCTTGAAATCTATTCTTGTATCGCTCCACATTATAATTCTTGGACTACCCGGTCCAAAGACCCTGGTTCCAAGGTGGATTTCATTGTTCCCTTGTGAATCTCCAAAATTACTTCCAATAATTGAAACGATATGTTTTGTCTTACAAGGATTTGGTAACACATAGTCAATGAGTTCGTTTGCTGTGGTGAACGAGCGGATTGCACTTACCCTTTCGTCTCCATGATTGTCACGTGCAACTATCTTCCAGTAATAGGTTGTTAAAGGAAGGAGCTTCCCTGGTTGATAGGTCTGGGCTATCTGATTTGAGACAACTAAAGGTGGATTAGGAGATGTACCAAAATATACATCACATGTAACTGTATCTCTTGGGTCTTCATCATATGCCCACCAGCTCAGAGTTGGTGTTTTAGAAACTCCTGTAGCATTATTAGCAGGGCTAAAATCACGAATTATAGGTGGTTCTGACGCTGTAGTAAAAGACAACACAGGTCCTATTGTCTCTTTCTCATGGTTGTCTCGAGCGACTACTTTCCAGTAACAGGTGGTCAGTGATGGTTGTTCTCCTGGTTTGAATGATTTCTCTATCTGACCTGTAGATAAGAGTGTAAGATAGTTAGGCGCATATCCGAAATATACATCATAGACTACTGTATCTTCTGGATCAGGGTCGTCTGCAGACCAGCTCAATGTAGGATTTTTGCTAACACCTGTAGATTTGTCTGAAGGTGTAAAACTCTGGAACACAGGGGGTCTTGAGAAGGTTGTGAAGTTAAGGACAGGTCCTGCTTTCTCAATTCCATGATGGTCACGTGCAACTATCTTCCAGTAGTGTTTGATTGAATAAGAAATCTCTCCGGGTTGATAACTTGTCACAGGATGGTCTGAGACCACTAAAGGTGGTGGGTTTGTTGTTCCGAAATATATATCATAAGTCAGGGTATCATCAGGGTCAGGGTCTGATGCATCCCAGCTTAGTGTTGGGGTGACACTGACTTCAATACTCTTATTAGCTGGTGAAAAATTAGAAAGAGTAGGTGGATTACTTAGCGTTCTAAATGAAAGAACAGGTGATTCTGTTTGTGCAGAATGGTTATCCCTTGCAACTATCTTCCAGTAAAAAACGGTCCAGTGAGTAAGTGGTACTGTTTCACCCGGTTTATAACGTGGAGAGCTTTGTCCAGATATGACAAGAGGTGGTGGATTTGTTGTTCCGAAATATATATCAAAGACTATAGAATCATCTGGGTCTGGGTCAGAGGCTGACCATGATAAAGTTGGTTTCTGGGAAACTCCTGTTTCACCATCTTCAGGCATATAATAAGGTGTAAGCTGAGGTGGATTATTTAGAGTAGTAAAAGATAAGACAGGACCAACTGTCTCACTACCATGGTTATCTCGTGCAACTATCTTCCAGTAATATGTTACATAACTCGATAAGCGACCGGGATTATAGGTATTTGATGTCTGATTAACAGTCTTTAGTGGTGGTGGATTGGTTTTTCCAAAATAGACATCGAAAGTTACAGTGTCCCCGGGATTAGGGTCAGTAGCAGTCCAGCTCAGAATTGGTGTTGTAGAGACATCTATTGCTCCATCGAGTGGTGAAAAATTGCTTAATTCTGGCGGATTACTAACAGTTGTGAATGACCAGATTGGTCCTGTGGTTTCCTTGCCAGAGCTATCTCTGCTAACAATCTGCCAGTAATAGGTTGTAAAATAATCGAGCATTCCAGGAATATAAGTAGTTCCAGTCTGATTTGAAGAGACAAGAGGTGGTGGTGATGTTGTACCGAAATATACATCATAAGTAAGTATATCGTCAAAGAAGAGATTTCCTCCGCGCCAGCTTAAAGTTGGTGTAGTGCTAACAGCAGTAGCACCATCTGCTGGAGAGGGATACATTGGTAGGAAAAGGGCTATTCCTGTAAAGATTATATCACTGTTTTCTCTTACAATATACAAATGGCTACTATCAGTAGTAATTTGAGGGTTCAGTCCGACTGAACCTATCTTCTTATTTGTAGAAAGCCATGTATTTCCATAATCAGAAGAATAGTTCATATATATACCGGGTCCACCAACTTCTATCTGGTTATCATTCCATACAACATAGGTATATCCTTTACTATCAATAGCTATTTCAGGATAACCTGAATCAGAAGAGCCTGGGGTATCAGTGTCTAATCTGTTATCTGAGGTTAGCCATGTCAGCCCATAATCAGAAGAGGAATTAATGTAGATATCTCCTAATCCATTTCTTCTGTCATACCATGTGACATAGACATGACCTGATTCATCAGATGCAACCTCAGGCCAGATGGAGTATGTTGAGCCAGGAGCTCCGGTATTCAGCCTTATATCAGAAGCACCCCATGTATTACCATAGTCAGGTGATGAATTGAAGTAGATGTCGGGGGATTCAGGGTTATTTCTTCCATCATGCCATGCGATATAGATATGACCATTATCGTCCGTATCCATAGAAATACCATAAGGGATTGCTCCAGCATTACTTATAATTCTGTCTGTACTTTGCCATGTATTGCCATAATCAGTAGAAAAATTGAATCTTACTTCAGAAGTACGCCATGCCATATATACACGTCCATTTTGATCACATATAATTTGATTTTCAAGACCGCCTGCATTTGATATCCGGATTGGCTGTGAAAGCCATGTCGTTCCGTAATCTGCGGAAGTATTAAAGTAATTATCGTCCCATGCTACATACACATGTCCTGAGTTATCACAGGCTATCTTTGGGAATTGTGGGGGTGGTGCATAAGCGATACCGCTTAGTTTTATATCAGAACTCTGCCAGGTTACACCATAATCTGATGAATAGTTAAAATAGATATCTGAGCGTCCGTTTCTCTCATCTTCCCAGACGACATAGACATGTCCATTGTTATCACAAGCAATTTGTGGAGAGTTTGAATGGTTTGCTCCTGGTAAATCTGTATCAAGTCTTATATCTGTTGTCTGCCACGTGAGTCCATAATCTGATGAGTAATTAAAGTAGATATCCGAGCTTCCATTTCTTGTATCTTCCCAGACAACATAGATATGCCCGTTGCCATCTGTTGCTATCTGAGGATAACTTGCATTTCCGAAACCATGATCAAGAATTATATCTATACTTACAGTGTCAAAATAAAACTCAGATGTTGAGGTTTCAGCACCATGGTTATCTCTTGCAACTATTTTCCAGTAGTATCTTGTTGAGTAAGAAAGCATATTTGGTTGATAACTTGATGTTGTTTGATTGGAAGATACTAACGGTGGATTATCTGATGCCCCAAAATAGACATCATAGACTAATGTATCATCAGGGTCAGGATCTGTAGCAGACCAGCTCAGTATTGGTGTTAGACTCACACCTGTGCTACCATTTTCAGGTGAAAAATTACTAAATTCTGGTGGATTACTGAGTGTGGTAAAAGATATTATTGGAGATTCTGTCTCAGATCCAGAATTGTCACGAGCAACCACTTTCCAGTAGTAAGTAGTAAAGTGTTGAAGCACTCCGGGCTGATAACTTGCATCGGTCTGATTAGAAGATACCAGTGGTGGTGCAGGAGCAGTTCCGAAATATACATCGTAGACCAGGGTGTCTCCAAAATCAGGGTCTGATGCTTGCCATTCTAAAGTAGGCGTTAAAGATATCCCTGTTTCTCCATCAGCAGGAGAGAAAGAGATAAACTGCGGAGGTTCTGCACAAAGTGGTGAGGTAAGAAGAGAAATTGAGCAAGTAAAGAGAATAAAAAAAATTAACTTTGAGATTTTAATGTATAAAAGATTGCTTTCAGATTTCTTTAGCATGAAAATCTCCCTTAAGGTTTGGTAATTGTTAGCTCTACTTTGTTACTTTTAAAGCCATTCCGAACTACCCAGAGGTTTAATGTTTTGGTAGTTCCAGGGAGCCAGTTATTATAGGGTGGGACCTGTAACTTAATCATTGCATCACTCCAGTCTTTTATCCTCACACTTCCAGGACCAAAGACTTTCTTGCCAAGATGGATCTCACTGGTTCCCTGAGTATCTCCGAAATGCATCCCTATTATAGATATTATCTGTTTTGTTTTGCAAGGATTTGGGTCAATACTCACTATCTGAGGTGGATTTGCAGTAACAAAAGAAATGAGAGGTCCCACTGTCATAGCTCCATATTTATCATATGCAACGACTCTCCAATAATAGAGTGTTGAGAAATTAAGAGCTCCAGGTTGATAACTTGTGATTGTGACTCCACTAAGAATTTTCGGCGGAGAAGGTGTTGTACCAAAATATACGTCATATCTTAAAACATCATCAGGATCAGGGTCTGTAGCAGACCAGCTTAATGTGGGTTTCCGGATGACATCTGTAGTCATATCAGGAGGTGAAAAGGATACAAATTGAGGGGGAGTACTAACTGTTGTGAATGATAAAACAGGTGACTCTGTTGTTTTGCCCCAATTATCTCGAGCGACTACTTTCCAATAGTAAACAGTGAGGTAATTGAGCTGTCCCGGAAGATAGTTATTAGCTGTTTGATTGGAAGCTACGAGCGGAGGAGGTGAAGTGTTGCCGAAATAAATATCATAAGTTAATTTATCTCCAGGGTCTGGATCAGTAGCAATCCATGCAAGGGTTGGAGTGAGGGATATACCAGTTGCCCCGTTATTTGGAGAGTAAGAACTAAACTGAGGGGGATTATCGAGCGTTGTAAAATATAAGACAGGTCCAACTGTCTCACTACCATGGTTATCTCGTGCGACTATCTTCCAGTAATATTTTGTCATGTGTTCAAGTAATCCTGCTTGATAACTTGCAGAACTCTGATTAGATACTTTTAGAGGTGGATTTGGTGATGTACCAAAATAAACATCAAAGGTTAAAATATCTCCAGGATCTGGATCAGTAGCAACCCAGCTCAAAGTCGGATTAATCTGTGGAACGTCTATTGCCCCATTAGGTGGTGAGAAAGACTCGAATTGAGGTGGATGACTGACAGTTGTGAAAGACCAGATAGGTCCTGCTGTCTCCTTGCCAGAGCTATCTCTGCTTACAACCTGCCAGTAATAGGTTGTATAATAATCAAGCATTCCTGGTACATAGGATGTGCCCACCTGATTCTGGGACACAAGAGGAGGGGGAGAAGTAGTTCCGAAATATACATCATATGTTAGTATGTTATCTAAATAGAGATTACCACCACGCCACTTTAAAAGAGGTATAAGGCTTACCTGAGTGGCTTTATCTGATGGAGATGGGTAAACAGGTCTGAAAATAGCTACTTCACTGAAGATAATATCATTGTTGTCTCTAACTATATACGCGAGATCACCATCAGTCTTAATCTTGTAGTTATAGCCACCTGAATAACCGACTTTCTTATTTGTAGTTAGCCATGTATTACCATTATCAAGAGAGTAATTCATATAAATGCCCGAACCACCAATACCTTCTTGTTCATCATCCCATATCACATAAATATATCCACTACTATCAATAGCTATTTCAGGGTAACCTGAATCAGAAGAGCCTGGGCTATCTGTATCAAGTCTTATATCTGAGGTTAGCCATGTCAGCCCATAATCAGAAGAAGAGTTTATATAGATATCTCCTAATCCATTTCTTCTGTCATACCATGTGACATAGACATGACCTGATTCATCAGATGCAACCTCAGGCCAGATGGAGTATGTTGAGCCAGGAGCTCCAGAATTCAGTCTTATATCTGAAGCACCCCATGTATTACCATAATCAGAGGATGAATTGAAGTATATGTCGGGGGATTCAGGGTTATTTCTTCCATCATGCCATGCTATATAGACATGCCCGCTTTCATCACTATCTAATGAAAGAGCAAAAGGGATAGCTCCTATACTGTTTACTATCCTATTGGTGGTCTGCCACGTTGTTCCATAGTCAGTAGAGAAGTTGAAAAGTATGTCTGATGTCTTCCATGCAACATAAACATGGCCATTTTGGTCGCATGTTAAACGAGTTCCGCTACCACCTGTGTTTGTTATGCGCTTGGGCTGCGCAAGCCATGTAGCTCCGTAGTCGGCAGAGGTATTAAAATAATTATCGTCCCATGCTACATATACATGACCTGAGTTGTCACATGCTATCTTTGGAGATTGTGCAGGTGGTGCGAAAGGAGATGTACTCAGTTTTATATCAGAGCTCAGCCATGTTACTCCATAATCAGATGAGACATTAAAATAAATATCTTTTGTACCGTTGCGGTCATCTTCCCAGACCACATAGACATGACCATTATTATCTGCAGCTATCTGTGGAGATGTGGAGGCATTTGCTCCTGGTGTATCTGTATCAAGTCTAATATCTGAAAACTGCCATGTAACTCCATAGTCTGAAGAGTAATTAAAATAAAT
This sequence comes from Thermodesulfovibrionales bacterium, assembly GCA_049700155.1. Lineage (GTDB taxonomy): Bacteria > Nitrospirota > Thermodesulfovibrionia > Thermodesulfovibrionales > SM23-35 > JACAEY01. Next base: position 1,533 of record JBNAVX010000010.1, on the reverse strand, counting down.
ATCTGTTCTACCATTCCGTGTATCTTCCCAGACAACATATATATGTCCATTTCCATCTACTGCTACTTGAGGATAGCTTACATTTTCAGGACTTCTATCAACAACTATATCAATGCTCTCTGTGTCAAAATAAAATGGTTCCAGTGTGGCTGGAAGCTGAGTCTCAGCACCATGGTTATCCCGTGCAACTACCCTCCAGTAATATCTTGTTGAATAAGAAAGCATGCCTGGCTGATAACTTGAGTCAGTTTGATTGGATGATACCAAAGGTGGAGAGGTTGTTGTCCCGAAATATATATCGTAAACCAGTGTATCATCAGGATCAGGGTCATAAGCAGACCAGCTTATTGTAGGTGTTAGGCTTACACCTGTACTTTTATTTGTCGGAGAGTAAGTAATAAATTTAGGTGGTTGACTCAGTGTTGTAAATGACATTATAGGGGATTCAGTCTCGAATCCATGATTATCCCTTGCTACTACTTTCCAATAGTGTACAGTCATATGAGGAAGTTGGTCAGGATATTGAACAGGCATATAACTTGGTGCTCCTTGATTTGTAACTACGAGTGGAGGTGGATATGAAGTTCCAAAATATATATCATAAACAATTGTATCACCAGGGTCGGAGTCATAAGCGGACCAGTTTAAAGTTGGGGTGAGAGAAACCCCAGTTTCTCCATCTGCAGGAGAAAAAAATGTAAACTGAGGGGCGTGATTTATAGTTGTAAAAGACAAAAGAGGACCTTCTGTCTCGAATCCATGATTATCCCTTGCTACTACTTTCCAGTAATAGGTTTTAAATACTGATAGATATCCCGGGGTTATGTTATTTGCTGATTGATTAACTGTAATAAGTGGTGGAGGAATTGTATCTCCGAAATACACATCATAAGTAAGTGTATCCCCGGGGTCAGGGTCAGTTGAGTTCCAGGAAAGTGTAGGCGTTATTTCAACATCTGTTGCACCATCAGGTGGTGAAAAATCAATAAACTGGGGTGGATTATTTATAGTTGTAAAAGACCATATTGGACCTGCAGTCTCAACACCTATGCTGTCCCTTGCGATAATCTGCCAATAGTAAATAGTGGAGTTTGTGAGTGTGCCAGGAGTATAGGTTGTGCTCGTCTGACTTAAAGAAAATGGAGGGGGTGATGATATCCCAAAGTAGATATCATAGGTTAATGTATCATCCAGATTAGCATCACCTCCACGCCAGCTGAGGATAGGAGTAAGGCTTACCTGAGTAGCACCATCTACAGGAGAAGGCTCTGAAGGTGGAAATGGAGGGACGTTCAGAGGTGCTACCTCATTAAACAGGATATCTGTGCTTTCTCGGATGATATAAAACCTTGAGTTATCAGTAGCAATCTGAGGGTTTAATCCACCTGAGCCTATCTTTCTATTCATAGAAAGGTAAGTAAACCCATAATCCAGAGAGTAATTAACATAAAGCCCTTGACCTATCCCTGACTGGTCATCAGACCATGTGATATAGATGTGTCCACTGTTGTCACAAGAGATTTTAGGGTAACC
>JBNAVX010000009.1:0-1586 GCA_049700155.1 Thermodesulfovibrionales bacterium | reverse complement strand
AGAATGAGCGAGAATACTGCATCTGCTAATTATTCATAAGTTTATGAATTAAGTGTGTTAGGACAATGAGGAATGATTGACTTTAATCTTAATAATAAATATAAAATACTTTAATGTTTCTTAAGAGATTTTTTCTGAACCTTTCCCTGAATGGAAAACTCATCGCTATGATGCTCTTTCTGAGCTTTGTCCTTGTCTCTATACTTCTTTTCCTTTATTCACGTTCTGAGACTGCTTTACTCATAGAGCTTGAAAAACAGACAGCAGAACTTACAAAGGCAATTCAGGTTGGTGTTGAAGAGGTTACAAGTACTGGTTATACAGACCAGATGAGACTTTCACATTATCTGAGAGAGCTTAATGCAAAGGGCGTGAAAGAGATTTCTATTATCAGCAATACAGACGAAGTTATAGCAAGTACAAATCCGTTAAAAATAGGAGAAAAGGTAGGACTCAGAAGAAAGGAACGTATAATAAAAGCAGAACTTGGAGAACCTGTTTCAAAAGAGGGAAAAGTTTACAATGTCATCGTGCCTGTTGTTGCCGGCAATGAACATTACGGTTATATACATCTCCAGATAAATGTAGAAGATTTTTCTAAACTACTTGAAGTAAATGCGTTGAAAAGGATAGGTGCGACATCTGTTGTCTTTGGTTTAGGTATCTTGATCACTGTGTTACTTTCAATGATGTATACTAAGCCTATTTATAATGTTGTAAATGCTGCCCGTAAAGTTGCAGCAGGAGATCTGACCCCAGAATTAAATACTGATAGAAAAGATGAGATAGGAGAGCTTACCCGAAGTTTCAATTTCATGGTTCAGAAACTCAGAGAAAAACACGCTATCGAAGAGAAACTAAGAGAGGTTGAACATCTCTCAGGTATTGCACAATTTGCAAGAAGTATAGCACATGAGATCAGGAACCCTCTAAACTTTCTCAGCCTTTCTATAGATCATCTGAAGGAAAAATATATTCCCTTAGAAGTTGAGAAGAAAAAAAAATTTGAATCCCTTATATCAAGTATAAAGCAAGAGATAGAACGTATTGATAAATTGGTGGGTAGTTTCCTTGATTATGGAAAACCTTTGAGACTCTCTTTTCGAGAAGTTAATATAAATACCCTTATAGAAGAAGTATTAACACTGGTTCAGGCAAAAGCAGATGATGAGAGGATTTATATTGAAAAACAATATGAAAAACTCCCGAACCTTTCTTTAGACCCTGAATTGGTAAAGACCTGTATATTCAATATCATATTGAATTCATTTCAGGCAATGAGTGAAGGGGGAAGAATTTCAGTTAATACAAAGGCTACTGACAACAAGGTTTTTATTATAATTGAAGACACGGGAAGTGGGGTTTCGCCTGAAAATATTTCAAAGGTATTTGACCCATTCTTTTCTACCAAGTCATCAGGTCTTGGTCTTGGATTGACCCTGACAAAAAAGGTTATTGAAGAACATGGTGGGAAAGTAGATTTTCAGAGTATTCAAGACAAAGGTAGTAAAGTAACAATATCTTTACCTATTAACCCACTTAATTCATAAATTTATGAGTAACTGGCAGATGCAGTATTCTCGCTC
>JBNAVX010000008.1:0-2207 GCA_049700155.1 Thermodesulfovibrionales bacterium | reverse complement strand
GTTGGAGTAGATTTTACGTGAGGCAACGAATAATCATTTCGTGTAGATTTTTACGTGAAGCAATATGTTATTTCACAGTATCTTTTTCTCCTTTAGATGTTGAATTATCTTCTCCACAAACTTCTTTCCACTCTCAAGTATTTCTTCAGCTTCCGTCTTAGATATCACAAATGTGTATTCGTAATCTCCTATTTGCCTTTTCTCAAACGCCTTATTTAGCTCTCTTCCCATTTCCTTTGGGAAAATACCAATTTTGACAAACTGTTCTCCAAAAGCAGAAATCACACCTTTATGAGATGAAAACGATAGGTTCTTTGAAAGCAGCATAGCTTGTGCAGAATAGAACATAGCGTAATAGGTTCTTGAAACTGAGGATTCATAATCTCCCTCTCCAAGAAGTATTTCCGCACTTTTGAGATACCTTTTCGCCCTCTCAATTAGAGAGTTTATTTCTTTCATGTGGGCACTCCTTCTCTTCGCACATTTATGAGAAATGGGCTGTTAATTGTGGAATAGTCTTCCTCAGAGATAGGATAGACCGACATCAACACCCTATATTTTAGATTTATATCGGTGATTATATCTATCATCCTGTCAATTTCTTTTCCGGGAATTATTTTCCCTTCAAGAACAATAAGCACATCTATGTCTGAATCTTCTGTAGCATCACCCCTCGCCCATGAACCATAGAGAATAATACTTTTCAACCTCTTCCCGTACAATTTTTCAATTTCTTCTTTGAATTCCTTAAGTATCTCTCTTATTCTCATTTCTTCTCCTCAATTTAATTTTCACATCACTAATGTATTCTTTTCGTCTGCATGTCGCATAACGGTTAAGCTTCTTTCTGATGCGATAGTTTCAGAAAGAAGCTGGTTGAACGGAGCCGCTACGCACTTCCCTATGGGTTTTCAATAATTTCTCTTCTGTCTACTCAAAATTATATCAGGGATAATTTTACCTGTCTACCGCAAAGAATTAACTGACTGTGGTTAAGTTGAAGCAATTTTTTCCTCTGCCAATAGCTCTTTTTGAATGGAATCACGCATGAAAAGTGGTGTCTGGACAAACCAGTAGGGTGGCTATTTGGTATAACCTCTCTGAAGGAGTTAAGTCCTGTTGAATGTATCATAATTGCCTCGTCTATGGAGGACCTTTACATCTTTCTGGCAGAAGTATTTCTCTTCTTACCATTCTGCCTTTCCCACAGAAAGGGCATTTCATGAGGTCTACCCCACAGACCCTCAATAAGAATTCCTGCCATGTCTCAGAGACATCTTTATTAGCCATCCTAACAGTATAACCCCCAGAAATTTACGGCATTGATCAAGCATAACCCTGCGATTTCTATTGCCCAGTAGGCCATAATATCTTATCTTTATTGCCATCGGAATAATCTCTCCATAGAAATGAGACCTTATCGTCCTCCATCTTGATGATGCGATTATTACTAATTGTAATCCTGTGTGTATATCTTCCAAGATACTGAAGGACACCCTCAGGTCCTTTAAATGGAGGTTTGCAATAAACAACCCATTCCTGGCTGTAAAGACCTTTCAATAGCTCCTTGAATGCCTCTGGCTCTTGCAAGGGACTGATATTACCAAGGAATCTCAGTTCTTTGGAATCATGACTTCTTTTAAGATAATCCAGAAACTTGCCTCTGAACAATCTTGACATGACCCTTACTGAAAGGAAGAACTTTTTTCTGCAGAAAACCCATTTATCTCTATCAGGAGATAATCCACCGCCAGTAACGATACAATGGATGTGTGGATGATCCGTTAGATTCTGTCCCCACGTGTGAAGTATACTTATGAAACCAATCTGTGCACATAGATGTTTGTTATCTTTAGCAAGTTCCATAAGTGTTTCTGAAACTGATTTAAACAGAACGCCATAGAGGACCCTCTGGTTTCTTAAGACTATTGGATTAAGTTCATCAGGTATGGTAAAGACAACATGGAAATATTGTATTGGAAGCAGGTCCTCTTTTCTTGCCTCAAGCCATTTCTCTTTCCGGAGAAACTGACACTTTGGGCAGTGTCTATTTCGGCATGAGTTGTAACCCGACTTTATAAATTTTTGAACGTAAGTCCTTGAAATATAAAGAAAGTGGTATTCATTTTCGCCAATACATTTTTTCTGCCTTAATTGTAGTTATCCCAAATACCTTTAAGGCAGCTCTTGTTTCATCATCTATCTTT
>JBNAVX010000007.1:0-1831 GCA_049700155.1 Thermodesulfovibrionales bacterium | reverse complement strand
TACTCATTGTGTTTTCATATTTTATTTCTTTTTTCATGAAACTTTTGACATTACCCGCCTGCAATGGCAGGTATGATTGATACCTCATCACCGTCTTTGACCTCTGTCTCTTCAGCCTTAAGAAATCTTATATCTTCTTCATTCAGATAGATATTCACAAATCTCCTTATCTTACCAGCCTCAGATATCCTCTCACCTATTCCCGGGAACTTCTTATCAAGTTCCTGTATAAGGTCAATGACCTTGCCAGGCTCACATTCAACCATATCCTGTCCCTGTGTTAATTTCTGTAGAGGGGTTGGGATCCTTACTTTAACAGACATCCAGATACCTCCCTTAAACTGATTTCTCATTTATTTTTTTGAGAGCTTCTTCAAAAGAAGCAAGATTAGGTCTAATGTAATAAGGCTGAACAGTCTTCCCAATCAAAGCCTCCTGAGTTTTTAGACCATTGCCTGTAATACAGACCACTGTCAATTCATCTCCCTTTATCCTTCCGTCTCTTAGTAATTTTTTTGTAACAGCAACACTTACCCCCCCTGCTGTTTCAGAAAATATTCCTTCTGTCTTAGCAAGCAGTTTTATACCCTCTATAATCTCCTCATCTGAGACGTCTTCACCATATCCACCGCTTTCTTTCACAACTTTTGTCGCATAGTATCCATCAGCAGGATTACCTATCGCAAGAGACTTTGCTACAGTATCTGGCTTTACAGGCCTGATAATATCTGAGTCTTGTTTTATCGCTGTGGTTATAGGAGAGCATCCTGTTGCCTGTGCTGCGAATATCTTTGTCCGTAACTCTTTAATTATACCTATCTCATAAAATTCTTTGAAGCTCTTCCATATTTTTGTGAGTAAAGAACCACTTGCACAGGGGACAATAACATTATCAGGTGCCTTCCAACCGAGCTGTTCTATAATCTCGAACCCATGTGTCTTTGAACCCTCAGCATAAAATGGTCTAATATTTATATTCACAAATGCCCACCTGTATTTATTTGCTATCTCACTACAGAGTCTGTTAACGTCGTCATAATTACCTTCTACTGCAATGAGATTAGGTTCATATACCAGAGAAGCGATGATCTTACTTGGCTCAAGTGTTGCAGGGATGAAGATAAATCTCTTAAATCCTGCTTTTGCTCCATGGGCAGAAACAGAATGTGCAAGATTTCCAGTTGATGCACATGCCGCAGTATCAAAGCCAAACTCCCTTGCCTTTGTCAATGCAACAGCTACAACCCTATCCTTAAATGAAAGCGTAGGATGAGAAACTGTATCATCTTTTATATATAACTCACTAATCCCGAGTTCTTTTGCAAGATTATCTGCCCTGAGAAGGGGTGTAAAGCCTGAATCGAGCCCTACTTGAGGCTCTCCATCAATAGGAAGAAGCTCTCTATACCTCCACAACGTCCTCCTTCTTTTCTCTATTACATTCTTTTTGAGAACCTTTTTAATTGCCTTGTAATCATAAATCACCTCAAGAGGTCCAAAACAGAACTCACATACATAGAGTGGCTCGACAGGGTATTCTCTATTACACTCTCTACATTTTAATCCTTTTACATAGCCCATGGTCTATTTTACTTCATAATAACCTTTATCTCAACTTAACTAGAAATTCTGTTACGGAAAAATCATTTGTGTACTATTGGTAAAAATCATAATTGGACAATTAATTCGTTTAATTCTTTGGTATATATTTATAATGGATTTAATTTCTTCTTCAGTCATTCCCCTTCTTGACCAGAGAATCCAGTTTTTTATTCTGGATTGCCCGATCAAGTCGGGCAATGACGGTTTATGTTTAATTATATGCTCTATA
>JBNAVX010000006.1:0-4669 GCA_049700155.1 Thermodesulfovibrionales bacterium | reverse complement strand
ACCATTGAGAATTATACCCTTTTTTGAATTTGCATAATTCATGTTACACTATCGGTGTACAGGGAAATGAGTACATTTATTACAAATAGTGAAGAAAAATCCCTTAAAAAGCGACTTAAAATCCTAATTAGCAAAAGTGAGGAATTAAAATTTCTTGTTGGATTTTTTTATTTTTCAGGGATAAGGGAACTTTATGAAATATTAAAATCACTTCAAGAAAATGGAGCATTAAAATCAGAACACATAAAAATACTTGTAGGATTAAATATTGATAAGGGAACCCATGGTATATATGAAACAGCAAGAGTAAAAAGAGTTTTTAATGCAAACTCCATTAAAGAAGATTTATTCAAATCAATCAAGGTTGTCTTTAATTCAGAAGAATTAGACCACAAAGAAACATATGAACAGATAGATTTTTTCATTAATCTTATTAAAGAACGAAAACTCATACTCAGAAAAACCAGGGACCCTAACCATGCGAAACTCTATCTATTTAAAATGAATGACCTTGTAAGAGATATCATCCCGAATCTTTTTATTACAGGCAGTAGCAATTTAACAAAAGCAGGTCTTGAATCTCAAAAAGAGTTCAACGTTGAAGTAAAAGACTATGGCTTTGAAGAAGCTGAAAAATATTTTGACAGACTCTGGAATGAATCAATAGCCTTTTCTGAAGAAGATATAAATCAACTAACTGAATTAATTAAAAATAAAACAATGATAAGACAGATTAAACCTTTTACCGCTTATGCTTATCTTTTAAAAATTTATCTTGAACTTCACAGAGGAAAAGGATTAAGCAGAGAACTGATAAGAATTATGGAAGGAAAAGGCTACAAGCCATATACATACCAGATTGAAGCAGTTTCACAGGCATTGGCAAATTGTGATGCACATGGAGGAACCCTTCTTGCCGATGTTGTAGGACTTGGGAAAACAGTAATAGCCTGCATGGTTGCAAAAGCACTTGGAAGAAGAGGCATTGTAATTTGTCCACCTTACCTTATTGGAGATGAGGACCGCAAATCTGGCTGGAGAAAATATCTTGCAGATTTTAAGCTCTGGGATTGGGAAATTCGTTCAGTTGGTAAACTCGAGGAAACTCTACAATTTGTTAATGAGAATGAAGATATTGAGGTTATAATTGTTGACGAGGTTCACAGATTCAGAAACGAAAGGACTCTTGGATATCATTACTTAAATGAGATATGCAGAGGTAAAACTGTCATACTTCTTACAGCAACTCCTTTCAATAATCGCCCGAGTGACCTATTTGCCATAATAAAACTTTTCACAATTCCTAAAAAGTCAACAATTATCCTTGACGAAGATCTTGAAAACAGATTTTCTTACTACGAAATTCAGTTTAGAAAACTTGCTTATATTAAAAACTACTGGAACTCTAAGGATAAGAAAAGAAGAGATAGAGCAAAAAGATTTTACAAAGAACTTTTTAATAGCCACATAGTTGAAATAGAAAGTGTCAAAGAAAGAGCAAGAAGGATTGCACAGGAGATGAGGTCAATACTTGAACCTGTTGTCATAAGAAGAAATCGTTTAGACTTAAAGCACTATAAAGAGAAAATAGACCTTCCAGATGTTAAAGACCCTAAAGAATGGTTCTTTGAATTGACGAAGGAACAGTCAGATTTTTATGACAAAGTAATAGAAACATTTGCACCCATAGATGAAGGAGGATTATTTAAAGGAGCAACATATTTTCCAATTAAGTATGAAAAAGGTTTAGTAAGCCTTTTAGAAGACCCCGAAGAATTAAAGTTAAACGAAGAAGAAAGCTTTCTATTCACCTATCAGAGAAACCTCTATGACTTCATGAGAAGACTCCTTGTAAAAAGGTTTGAAAGCAGTTTCGGGGCATTCAAAGAGAGTGTCTCTCGTTTTAAAGAAATCCAGAGTTCAGCTCTTAATTTTATTAAAAAGTCTGGCAAATTTATTCTTGACAGAAAACTCATGGATGATATTGTAACAGCAGATCCTGATACCATTTATGAAAGACTTGAGGAGTATGAAAAACAACTAATAGAGGGAAAAGCTGACAAAAGGTATCATAAAATCTATGAAGTTGACAAATTCAGGGAAGGCAAAAAATTTATAGAAGATATTGAAAGTGACTTAAGACTATTTGAGGAACTTGAAAAGACAATTAATAAAATAGGGTTAACAACTAATGACCCAAAATCTCAAAGACTCATTAAGGGCATAAAACATTACATATCAAATAAAAGGAAAGTAGTTATTTTTACGGAATATCTTGATACAGCAAAATTTCTTGATGAAATTTTGAAAAATGAATTTGGTGAAATAGTTCTTTCAGCTTTTGGTAATCTAAGCAAATCCACAATAGAGTCAATATATGAAAACTTTGATGCCCAATATAAAACACAAAAAGACATTTATCAGATACTTTTAACAACAGATAAACTCTCAGAAGGTTTTAATCTCAACAGAGCTGGAGTAGTAATAAACTATGATATTCCATGGAATCCAGTTAGGGTTATCCAGAGGGTTGGAAGAATTAACAGAATAGGAAAGAAGGTTTATGATGAGATATACATTGTAAACTTCTTCCCCACAGAAAAAGGTGCTGATATAGTAAGGTCAAGGGAGATAGCTCAGACAAAGATGTTTATGATTCACAATGTATTAGGTGAGGATTCAAAAATATTTGACCCTGATGAAGAGCCTCAGGCATCAGAGCTTTATAGAAGATTAACGACATTTATTGAAGAGGAAGAAGAAAGCTTTTACACAAAGGTCAGAAATGAATATGAATTAATAAGAGAAAGATATCCTGAATTGGAAGAAGAGATAAAAGACATGCCAAACAGGGTCAAAGTTGCAAAGTCTGGAAATGAAGATGAGCTTATGGTGTTTGTCAAAAAGGGGAAAGACTTGTTTGTGGGATACAAAAACTATATCGAGAAACAGCCACAGGCTATAACATTTGAGGAGGTGTATGAAAAAATCGAAACAGAACATGAAGAACCTGTGAAGTCTTTAAGTGACGATTTCTGGCTCCACTATCATCAGGTTCTTGATAAATCTGCTTACTTCAGAAAATCATCCCCAAAAGCAAATGAAATTTCCACACAGGCATTTAACTTATTAAATTCAATCCTTAACATAGAACATGAAAAACTAAAACCATTTAGAAAGTTTATTTCCGCTTTACTTGAAGACATAAAATCCTATGGAACTCTTTCTGAGTTTATTCTATCTGAGATTGTAGAATGGAAGAATTATTTAGAAACAATAGATGAGTTGGTATCGAGATTGGCTAAACTTAGAGATGAAATTGGAGAGGACTTTCTTGAAAGGGCACAAAAACATTTAAAGGGCATTACAGAAGAAATAATAATAGCCATTGAAAACCAGAAAGAGCAAAAATGACAGAAAATATTCTAAATCTCATTGAGTCATTTTCATTAGACAATCTTAAAAATTTTTTATCAAGCAAAAGCCATAATTTTACAATATATTCACCACCTGAAAGACTTTACTCCTATGAAAAAGATAAATTCGCAGAAGTTTACAAAATAGGACAGCTCAAACTCAATGATGGCAAAGAACTTTATACCTTTGCAATTAAAACAGATGCAGAACTAACAGAAAAAAGCAGTAAGAAAGCACAATACGAACTTGCAAAAAATCTCTTAAAAACCTTTTATGCACAGTCAGGACTTTTTGTTTTTTATGACAAAGATGGAAATTTCCGATTTTCTCTTGTTTATGGAATTTACGAAGGAACAAAAGCTAAGTTCAGTTACTATAAAAGATATACTTACTATGTAGCAAAGGGGAGACCGTACAGAACCTTTGTAAAAGCCTTAACAGAGGCAAGGTTTGATAGTCTTGACAATATCATTTCAGCCTTTTCCACACAACCACTTACCAGAGAATTTTACACTGAGATACAGAACTGGTATGCCTGGGCTATAAAGAATGTATGGTTTCCAGGAGGTGTGGTTGAGGAAAATCTCATTAGATTAATTACGAGGCTTATATTTGTATGGTTTTTAAAAGAGAGAAAACTTGTTTCAGAGGAAATGTTTGACCCTAAGGCTTTAAAAGAGATAGTTAAAGAATTTGGCTCAAAAGATAATTTTTATAATGCCATACTTCAAAACCTTTTCTTTGCCACACTGAATAGATATCCAAATGAAAGAAAGTTTACTCAGAATGGTGACTTTATTAAAAACAGGACTGAGTTCGGAGTAAAAACCCTCTTTAGATACAGGGATAAAATTTCTATATCTGAGAAGGAATTTTTACAAATCTTTCAAAAAGTTCCATTTATAAACGGCGGACTTTTTGAATGCCTTGATGACAATGGTAACTATGTTGATGGATTTAGTCGTAGAGAGGACAAAAGGGCAAAAATACCAGATTTTCTCTTTTTTGCTACAGAAAGGCAGGAGGACCTTTCAGATTTTTACGGAGTAAAAAGAAGTGCTTCAGTCCGAGGGATTATAAATATTCTTAAAGATTACAACTTCACAGCCGATGAATCCTCACCAATTGATATAGAAGTCTCCCTTGACCCTGAACTATTAGGACATATCTTTGAAAACCTTCTTGCCTCATACAACCCTGAAACCCAGACAACTGCAAGAAAAGCAACAGGTTCATACTATACCCCTAAAGA
>JBNAVX010000005.1:0-2563 GCA_049700155.1 Thermodesulfovibrionales bacterium | reverse complement strand
TGCGTAGCGCAAAGGTTTTACACAAACTATGTTGCCCTGAGGTCACTCGGAAGCCCTTGTTCTTTTGCCAGTTCAGCTTCAACTCCAGTCAAGGTTTATGAAATTGTAAAATTGTGGATCTTCTTGACCTGAGCCAGCACAGTACCTCCAATGTAGTTACGCATCTCCATGTTCATAACTACCTTTGCACTTCCTGAACAACCGCTGGGGACTGTTCCTGACCATGTCCATTCATAGTTACCTGACATCAGTGTATCACTCTTTGGAAGCCCCTGGATTTTACCACACGTGCCAGCAGCCTTTGATGTTACAGTCTTTACAAAGCTTGTCAACGGGCCCACAACAGAAAATTTCACCTTATATTGTATTGATTCACCAGCACTGAATGTATCTTTTGGATTGCCAGAACCATCTGCTGTCCAGACGTCTTCTATCACAAGGTATTTAGCTTTATTAGCAGCATGGGGTCTGAAATCAGTATGGCATTCCAGACAGTCCATATGACCCTGTTGTGCAGGGCTCGGTGCACATGCACCTGCATTATGACAGTTAAAACAGGTCTCAGTTTCTTCAGGTATTTCAAGGTTGCTTGTCATGCCATTAAGCAATCCTGCTACGAATGCAGCAACACCACCAGCCATCTTTGCGCAACGATCAACTTTATGAGTAATATTATATGCATCGAGAGCAGTCATATCTACCCCTGCAGCATAACACCACCTGCTGATAGATACATGGCAGAGAGGAGAATTGGATACTGTGTATGCCAAAACATCATCGTCAGGCTGAGGCACCTTTCCACCAAACAGGTATTGATAATCAGAATCCATGTAAATATCGTATAGACCCTTAGCTGGGAACTCAGTTTGGGAAAAATAGAGCATTATCTGGTCTGCATATGTAGCATGAAGGTTCATTAGATTCAAAACAGCCAAACTTCCGCATGGAACTCCGCAGAGAGTCCCCCAATGCATCATACCACCAGCACCGAACTTAAACCAGGATCCACCACCGGTAGGGATAGAATCCCAATCAGTAGAAGTAGTTGCTGGTGGATAATTACTTGAATTATACGGTGGATAGACATTATTAATTGCTAATTTGATGGCCTCTATAAGACCAGAGGCGACTCCATTCATTCACCCACCGTTAATAAGGTAATGACGGAATGCAAGCGCCCTTACAGCCTTTGTATCAATAGGCTTAGTATATGGTGGCTTTGGAAGCCAACCAGGCAATGTAGCATTTGCTGTGCCGGGTTTTATAATAGAACCACTTATTCCTCCTACAATAGCCCCGCCAAGAAGAGCACCAGCTCCACCTATCAGAAACTTTCTTCGTGAAAGATCAATATCCTTTTTCATATTTATTCCTCCTTTTCAATTTTTGTCCTGTATAAGTTTTAGATTCTTTAAGGATTATTTAATCTTCTTAATGGACTCTGCAATCTTACCCTTGCTCGTATCAGTATAAGTAACTATTACACGATCTCCTGTATCTATGCCTGTCAGATCAAGATTCCTGGCACTAAAAGGAACATTATCTATGAACACTAAGCTGGAACATGCATCAATGAGAGTTACCTGTCCTTGTACTGTTGTACTTGCCCAACCAATGCTAAATGCTGTTGCAAAACTTAAAACAGCAACAGCTACAATTAGCAGAACCTTTCTTCGGGAAACATTTACACCCTTTTTCACTTTTTACCTCCTTTTTCGTTGTGTTTTGTCCTTTATAAGTTTTCCATTCTAAGAAAACTCACATGGAGGACATTTGTTTAATAAACTGCTGAATTCTCTTTTGATTCGCGCTCCCATAAACATCATTCTCACCTCCTTTGACGGATTACATTTATAGATTCCAAAACCCTCCCCTTGTTTGTCTCTCTATAAATGACTTCAACTCGGTCTCCTGTCTCTAAACCAGTCATATCAATAGATCCCATATTAAAAGACCTGTCACCTATAAATACCGTCCCTAAACACCAGTCAATCAGGGTAATTTCTCCCTGTATTAGTCCTTTGATATGTTTTTTAACTGAACGGGTTTTTTTATCAGAGACCTCACTGAATAATGCATCTCTTTGAGATGATGTTATTTCAGAAAATTTTTGAGGTTGATAGTATGGCTTATTGCTTTTAAATTTAACTGAGCTGCTTTTATGGTTTTCTGGTGAATTATAGGATATTAAAAAAGCACAGAGAAAACCTGCAATAGCTACTGCAATAAATAAGGATATATTTTTTGTGCCCATGTCCCATGTCCTAATTCACTTTAATCTAAAATTAGAATTTTAGCCAAATTAATAATTTGAATTACAATTATAAAGATTTAATTTATGGATATATCAATAATTCTTATATATAGACCAATTGCTTATTATTAGGGTATGGAATAAAACTGGCTGAGATCACTAAGATAGTGTAACATGAATTATGCAAATTCAAAAAAGGGTATAATTCTCAATGGTTTAAAAAAAAACCCTAAAAGGGAGAAAGGAGAATTATACGGCGCTTGTCAAGAATTTTGTGTCTCCTGGTAGAATTTCATATTAAAAAGTTGT
>JBNAVX010000004.1:0-3744 GCA_049700155.1 Thermodesulfovibrionales bacterium | reverse complement strand
GTATATGACAATCAAAGCACTTATTGTCTTTAATAGGTACACATCTGATAGATTTTAAACTCTTTATCATAGAGATTTGTCTCTTTTGAGTACTCTGATGACATGTAAAACAGAATGAGGAATCTTTTAATGTAAGATTCTTTCTTGTTGATGCATGGTAACTATGGCACAAGGCACAGCCCTTTTTGTCTTCCAAATGTACATCTGAGCCACTAATTTTCGCACTTTCTTCTGCATGACAGCTGAAACATAATTCTCTTCCAGAAACCCTGACTGTTATCTTCTCACCTGTTTTGATAGGGTTATGACATTGTTCACAGCTTTTATTTAAAAATGCTGTGTGACCATAAGGTCCAAGGAGACCTTTGCTGTCAGAAGCGTGTCCTGTATGGCATGTGTTACAGTCTAAATCTTTTGTGATAGAAGAAATAGAGACATTAGCAATTACACATTCAGGCTGATGGCAGGACTGACATATCTTATTAGGTGAAGAAGATAAAAGGTTTTCCTCAGGAGAAGAATGTGCATTATGACATGAAGAACATCCTCCTTCTTTAAAAGGTTTATGAACATAAGATTTATTGAATTGCTCTTTTAATATCTCATGACAATTCCAGCAAAGGCTTTTTTCTTCTTTTGACAGCAGATATTTATTCATCCCGGCATGTGGAGAGTGACAATCAGTACATATACCTTTTTTCAGTGCTCCATGCACTATGCCTTTGCTCATAAGATTCCTGATGCCTTCATGACAGCCAAGACAGACTGAATTTAAATCGTCTTTCATCAAGTCTTTTTGTTTGCTTGCGTGCACATTATGACATGCTTCACATCTACCCTGTTTAAAAGGAAAATGGACATTACTTAGAGATAAACTCTCCTTTAGTTTTTTATGGCACTGATAACAGAGATCTGGTATCTTGATTTTAAGGTCAGTCTGGGCATAGGCATTTCCAATAATTGCAAAAACAATGATTAGCATAAAGCAAATAGCAATAATAAAGAGTTTACACTGTTTACTCGGTTTACTGGGTTTACATAATTCTAATCCAAGAAAATCAGTAGACTGTGTCAACAGTGTAAACTGTGTAAACCAAGTAGACTTTCTCTTACTCATGACAGACCTTGCATTCTCCTTTTGCAAATGGAGGATGTTTTACCTTTCTAATGAGTCCCGGTTTCTCTGTTACATGTGGTTCATGACATGTAAGACATTGTTTAATCTTAGCAATCGGCTCTAAATGCACTTTTAAGAGCCTCTCTGTATCAACAGAATGGCATTTGATACAAATTACAGGGTCTTTTGCATTCAGTAAGAAATTTGATTCTGAATAGTGAGAGAGATGACAGCTCAGACAATCTCCCTGATCCATTACAACGTGTCCTTTTCTAAGAGTCGTTGTAACTATCTTTTCATGGCATGAAAGACAGAGTTCCTGTGGTCTGTTAAGTAATAGATGCTTGAGTTTTGTCCTGTGAGGGCTATGGCATGATGTACATTTACCTTCTTCAACAGGAAGGTGCTTGTTCGGGCTGATTTTTATTTTCTCTTCAATCTCTTTATGGCATCCGTAACATAGCTCAAGCATAGGCTTGATGGTAACTGCAGTATATTCACTTGCATGAGAATCATGACATGTTCCACAGGCTTTTTCCTCAAAAGGCTTGTGCACTCCTTCTTTGACTTCAATGAACATATCACTATGACAACTAATACATAGCTGGTCAGGCTCAAAAGTCAGAAGGTTTGTATATGGCGACGAATGGGGTTTATGACACGAGCCACATTCTCTCTTATTCACAGGGGTATGAATATATGTCTTGAAAAATTGCTTTTCTTCTTTTTTGTGGCAGGTATAACACAAGTCTATCAGAGGAATCTTCATCATTTTAGAGTTATTACTGCCATGCGAATCATGACACTTTTTGCATTCATAATGAGAGAATGGAACATGAATGTTCTTTTCTTTTAGACCATCTTCAATCTTAGGATGGCATTTAAAACAAATCTGTTTCTCAGAAGATATCAAGAAGAAAGAATATTCTGATGCATGAGGGTTATGACAGGCGGTGCAACCTTTCTCTTTTATTGGTTCATGGATGTTTGTCAGTTTTAATATGCCTGGCATATTTGTATGACATCTAAAACAGAGATCATTTGTGCCCATCAGGGTTGCCTTCGGGTAGTCAGTAGCATGTGGACTATGACATGCCAGGCATTTTTTCTCTTCAAGAGGTCTGTGTATATGTGCCTTTTTGAAATTTGTCTCTTCTTTCTTATGACACGTATAACAGAGTTTGCTATCAATGGCAACCACACCAAGAGGGTTCGGGTCTGAAGGTGGCTTATGACACGAACCGCATTCAACAGCTCCTAATGGAGCATGGACTGATTCCCTGAGGAGTCTGTTATTAGATGAACTGTGTGCTGTATGACAGCCTGAACATCTTCCTTTTTCAACAGGATAGTTTTTATGTCTGTTTCTAAAATTTGTCTCTGTAAACTTATGGCATGACTGGCATAGTTCTGTTTCACTTTTTATGAGATTGCTCTCATTCTGTGAGCCATGAGGCTCGTGACATATAAGACAACCATCTGCTAAAGGCTTATGACGTTTTGCGCGCACAAAGGTAGTGTCTTTGTGGCATGTAAAGCACTGGTCATTTCCAAGTTTTTTGAGAAAGAATTTATTGTCTGAAGAATGGGGAGTATGACATGGCAGACACCTCCCCTGCTTTAATGCAGTATGTACATGGGTTGTTTTTTCTATCTTCTGTGACATCTGTGAATGACAGCTATAACAGAGCTTATCTTCTTCTCGAAACTTCAAGGTCTTTACAGGAATCTTCCCGTGTCTGAGATGGCATGCCTCACAATCCTTCTTACTCATTGGAGAATGAACAAACTTTTTCTGAAGGTCAGCAAGTTTTTCTTTATGGCAATCCATGCAGGGTTTTGGAGCAAACCCCCTTCGTACTACTGGCTCAGGCGCGCAGGTATAAATAAGACTGGCGATTAAAAGCAAAAAGATAAGTCTTAAAAAACTATATAAGTTTTTTTTCATAGTGAAGTCTTTTTGTCATTCACCGTCTTCTCCATGGTTTATAGATTCCCCGAACAAGTCGGGGAATGACCTCTGGATTCCACGATCCCCGAACTAAGTCGAAGGCAGGCAAGTCAGGCAATGACACTTGCCTTTTTGTCATTCTCTGGCTTGACCAGAGAATCCAGATGGTTATTTCTGGATTCCCCGAATAAATCGGGGAATGACAAAAATGGTTGTCATTGCACGACTCGATCGGGCAATCCCGAGATCAGCACGTCATATAAATCTTTCCATTCTGGATTAAATTTTTCAATAAGGTTCAATTTCCATTTTCGATTATATTTTTTCAATCTTTTTTCTCTCTTTATAGCAGACTCAACATCTTGAAATTGTTCATAATAGAGCAATTTATCTACATTATATCTCTCAGTAAATCCTTTAACTAATTTCTCTTTATGCTCCCAAACACGTTTTATTAAATCAGAGGTTACTCCAATATATAATGTCCCATTCCTTTTACTTGATAGAATATAAACATAAAAAGTTTTTTCCATATCCTAAATTATAGATTCCCCGAACAAGTCGGGGAATGACCTCTGGATTCCCCGAATAAATCGGGGAATGACGTAATGATTTATACCTTTTTTGTCATTCTCTGGCTTGACCAGAGAATCCAGATGGTTATTTCTGGATTCCC
>JBNAVX010000003.1:0-1024 GCA_049700155.1 Thermodesulfovibrionales bacterium | reverse complement strand
TGCTACAAAGGTTGCTTTTATCGTATGATTAGCCGCCACAACATCCGTGAAAGTATATGATGTTATCGGTCCCAAAGGACTTCCATCTACTACAACATCCACAATATGATAGCCTGTGTTTGGCGTTATATTAAAAGTTTGGTCTGTACCATATCTGACTGGAACAGCTCCTGAAGGGAAAATGCTTCCACCATCAGTTGCTTCTGCTGATATGATTGACTGTGGAAATTGTTCACATATCGGCAAAATATTACTTAAAGCTGAAAACCATACTTCTGCCATTTTGCTATAGCCAGAATCATTCGGATGAAGGTTATCTGCCATATCATCTATGTAATTAAGAGCACTCTCTTCATCAACAAGTATGATTTTATCTCCATTAGCAATACGAACTTTCGCCATTGCTTCTACCTCGTTATTAAACTGAGTTGTCTGTTGTGACTTGCTATCAGTCCTGTTTATTATACGTGCCAGAATAACAGCTATGTCCTTGCTGAAGAGATCAATATTATCAAGTATCTCTTTAATATCGTTAATATTTTGTTTTCCATCTGAAATATCGTTTGTTCCAATATGGAGTAATATAATATCAGCAGGATTTTTAGAAAGAAAACTTTGTATGTATGGAGCTATCCCTCCGCCGTACAACCTTTCTCTTTTTGCACCCCAACCAGGATGCCCCTCATGGTCATAATCAAACACAGGTATTGCAGATTGCCCTGTATGCAAGCTTCCAACAAAATCTATATAATATCCAGCGTTTACTAACGAAATGTAGAGTGGTTGCCGATAACCTGTAATAAATTCATTTAAGTCTGTGCCGCTGGACCCATAACCATAAGTAATAGAATCTCCTAAAGGCATAATTCTGACAGGAAAATCACAACCAAGATGTCCAATAACAATGCTTGCTTCTGGCGACCATGTATTCTTTTCATCCTTAACCTTAAAATATATGGTGTGTATCCCTTCAGATAATGACGAAATGCTGAACTCACGTTCAGTACTTAATTGTCCGTCAATA
>JBNAVX010000002.1:0-2057 GCA_049700155.1 Thermodesulfovibrionales bacterium | reverse complement strand
CATTGATGATGCTCAGAATAGACCTATTTGCCTTTGGAGGCGGTTTTGCCTCTCTGCCGCTTATGCTCCATGAGATTGTCAGCGTAAAAGGATGGATGGACTACCGAACTTTTATGGATGGGATTGCACTCGGACAGATAACACCATGGCCGATAGTTATTACAGCCACATTTGTAGGTTATCTTACCTATGGTTTGGCAGGAGCCATAGTGGCAACTATAGCAATATTTACCCCTTCTTTTTTGATATTGATAACTGTTTCTCCGGTATTCGATAGATTAAAGAGAGCCCCATATTTTTTGAAGGCTACAAAGGGAATACTCGCATCCTTTGTTGGTCTGCTCTTCTTTGTTGAGATAAAATTTCTCTTCAATGTCCAGTGGGACATTATAAAGATATTGTTGGGCATTACTGCATTTATAGCGCTATTCAGAAAGGTTGATGTCCTTTATGTTGTTACTGCTGGTGCTATAATATCAGTAATCGTGATGTAAAGGGGAATAAACACAAAGGCGGAGAAATCTATTTTAAAAAGCACGATGAAAAACATATTTGATATCCTTACAGAAAAATACGATGCATGGTATGACTCAGAGGAGGAGCGTCCTCTCTATGAAAGCGAGCTAAGATGTCTGAAACCTCTCGTAGAGAATGCGCCCCCTCCGGTTCTGGAGATTGGTGTAGGCACAGGTCGATTTGCGATGCACTTTCCAGGTGCTACAGGAATCGACCCATCTCTGAATTCCCTTAAAATTGCTGAAAAGAGAGGGATTAAAACAGTCCAGGGCTACGGAGAGGCTCTACCATTTGAAGATGAGACATTCGGCTGCGTTCTTATTATCGTGACATTGTGCTTTGTCAAAAATCCCCTCGATGTATTGAGGGAGGCAAAAAGGGTCATGAAAAAAGATGGTAGCATCATAATAGGGCTTGTCCCGAAGGATTCGCCATGGGGTATATTTTACGAGGAAAAGAAGAAGGCAGGACATCCATTTTACAGTGAGGCAAGTTTCTATACATTCAATGAGATTAAAGAGATGATAAAAGAGGCTGGACTTACTGTGGTAAGGATAAGGAGCACCCTATTACAGAGACCAGATGAATCCAGAAGGATAGAAGAACCGGTTGAGGGCTATCTTGAAGGTGCGGGTTTTCTGTGCATAGAGGCAAAGCGAAACAAATGAAAACAAGGCAACTTAAATTTAATTTTGGCGACCCATACAACCGAGCGTAGGAGTTCTAATGATGCTTGGACAAATTTTATTGGCAACTCTCATTGTGAGCATCATCTCATTAGCCGGCATATTTTTCATCGGTATGAAAACCGACAGCTTCGAGAATGTTATCGAACAGCTTGTAAGTTTTGCCGTGGGCGGACTGCTCGGCGGCGCTTTCCTCCACCTGCTGCCTGAAGCTATGGAATCTGGGAACCCGTCAATCTTTTCATATGTCCTTTCCGGCATTATAGTTTTTTTCCTCATCGAGAAGTTGCTTCACTGGAGACATTGCCATAAAGGCCAGTGTGAGACACACACTTTCACCTATCTTAATCTTATCGGTGACGGCGTACATAATTTTATTGACGGAATGGTTATCGCGGCATCTTTTGCCGCAGATATACGTCTCGGTCTTGCAACAACCGTTGCGGTGGTTGCGCACGAGATACCGCAGGAGATAGGGGATTTCGGAATCCTTGTATACGGAGGGTTCAGCAAGAAAAAGGCCCTCATGTATAACTTTTTAACCGCACTTACTTCAATAGCAGGCGCAGTCATTGCATATTTTTCTTTCAATCAAATTATCTGGCTGAAGGGCTTTTTAATACCATTCACAGCAGGCGGATTCATATATATCGCCCTTGTTGATATGATACCGGAACTGCACAAAAAGAGAAAGGGCGGGAAATTTGCGGGGCAACTTATAGCAATATTTGTTGGATTGTGGCTTATGTGGTGGTTAAAAACTATTTTTGAACACTAAGACAAAGGAGGTTCGTGATGGAAGGCGCTTGTCAAGAATTTTGTGTCTCCTGGTAGAATTTCATATTAAAAAGTTGT
>JBNAVX010000001.1:0-2298 GCA_049700155.1 Thermodesulfovibrionales bacterium | reverse complement strand
TTACGTAACTTTCATGCATCATGATGCACCCTTAATAAATGAAATTTTCAATTTCTAGGTAACTTTCATGCTTCATAAAGCACCCTTAATTGATGAAATTTCTAATTTCAAGGTAACAAAATTTTTGATCTTACATTTTGACTTAAGACTTATTAAGGATTTAGATATTAGGTTTTTTAGAATTGAAATAGAGGATAAATTATGTCTGTTATTCTTGTAATAGATGATGAACCTTTACAGAGGGAGATTCTTAAGACCATACTCGATGATGAAGGTTATGAGACATATACTGCTTCTTCTGGTGAAGAAGGTCTGGAGATTGTCAAGAAATTTAATCCAGACGTCATCTTAACAGACCTAAAAATGGGAGATATGGATGGTATAGAGTTTATAGAGTCTGTTCCAAGAGATCCTTTTGAACCTTCAATGATTATAATGACAGCTTATGGCACAATACCTTCTGCTGTTGAAGCAATGAAAAAGGGTGCATTTGATTATCTCACAAAGCCTCTTGATAAGGACACATTACTCCTAACTGTAAAGAGGGCTGTTGAGAGGACTAACCTTCTGAAAGAAAACCTGGAACTTCAGAAAGCACTTAGTGAGAGGTTTGGGATAGAAGGAATAATTGGAAGTTCTAAAAAGATGAAAGAAGCGGTCGAGATTATGGAAAAGGTCTCCCCTACTTCAGCAACTGTTCTTATAGTAGGAGAGAGTGGTACAGGAAAAGAGTTGGTCGCAAGGGCTATCCACTATAACAGTCCGAGACGGACAAAGCCTTTTACAGCGGTGAATTGTGCTGCTATACCAGAAAACCTTATTGAGAGTGAGCTTTTTGGTTTTGAACCGGGTGTATTTACAGGTGCAACAACAAGGAAGATAGGTCTTTTTGAGTCAACGAATGGCGGGACAATTTTTCTTGATGAGATTGGTGACCTGCCATTACTTACGCAATCTAAGATTCTCAGGGTTTTACAGGATAAAGAGATTAGAAGAATTGGTAGTAGCGATTCAATAAAAGTAGATGTTCGAATAATATCAGCAACAAATAAAGATCTTACAAAGGAAATTATTAAGAAAAATTTCAGAGAAGATCTTTATTATAGACTTAAAGTGATTACAATAGAGCTTCCGCCTCTACGTGAAAGAAAAGAGGACATCCCTGCATTAACAGAATTCTTCATCAAAAAGTACAATAAAGAATTCGGAAAAAGAATAAAAGGAATTGATGATAATGCATTAAAAGCACTTATAGAATATCACTGGCCTGGCAATATAAGACAACTTGAATCTGTAATAGAAAGGGCATTGCTTATGAGTGAATCTCCCTACATCGGTCTTAAGGATATCAAGAGTGAATTGAGTTCATATCATGGAATCGATCTCCTTGATTTTGATATACCCGAAGGAGGAATAAATTTTGAAGAGTTTGAAAAAGAGCTACTGAGAAAGGCAATGCAAAAGTCAAATGGTGTTGCAACAAAGGCAGCAAGACTCCTTGGGATGAGTTATAAGACCTTCTGCTACAGATGGGAGAAATATAACCTGACTTCCTCAAAAGGGGATTCTGCTTCCTGAAAGAGGGAATACTCTTCCCCAAAAATATTTATCTATACGAAATTTTATATTGGCATATTCATTGCTTATCTTCCCTCCTGTGAAAGGAGGTGAAGACTATGAAAAAGGCGATATCAGTTGCTTTAGCGTTACTTTTTGTATTTGCCATTACCACTGTCTCTCTTGCAGTAGAAGAGAAGGCTATGACCGCGGGAAAACCGAAAGTAAAACAGATTACGGGAGATGTCAAGGCAGTAGACACAATAGCAAAGACAGTCACTGTAACAAAGATGGTTAAAGGCAAAGCTGAGGAGACTACTGTTACTGTGGATGATAAGACAAAGATTATGATGGATAAAGAAAAGAAGACCCTTGCAGATGTGAAAGTTGGCAATAAAGTGACTGTCAAATACACTGAGGTTGAGGGAAAGAATATCGCAAAGAGCATTGCGATCAAACCTGCAGAGAAGAAGTAATTTTAAGGAGCAAGAGGCTTACCTCTTGCTCCTATCTAAATCAAACCTCAAAAATGCATTATTTGAGTTAACCCATTCTTACAACAGAATAATCAAGTGAATCAATTTTAATAATAGCCGCATCAAACTTGTCTGAAATAATTTCTTTAGAAAGACCTACATATCCTTTTTTACACACCCCTTCACCCCTCTTTTTAGAGGGGGAATGATATGTAGATAACTTTTAGAGGGGAAATGATAATGTAAATAATTCTTAGGTGGATAA